>NZ_SDLF01000012.1:0-123613 GCF_013096935.1 Brevibacillus sp. MCWH
TCCTTTTCGTTCATCATAGATGGTTTGAATCTGCTGTTTCAGTTCTCCGTCTCTATCCCACTCCTTCTGTGCAAGATATCGATAATACCCACTCCTCGATACACCAAGAAGTTTGGAGAGTTCGGTAATCGGGTACAATGCTGCCACATTCTCCATCACACGATACTTTTTTCTTACACCTCCCGCATCCAGATTTCCAAACACTTTTTTAGAATTTCGTTCTCCCGTTTCAATTTTTTCACATGTCGATCTTGATCGATGTACTCTGGACGTCGTCCACGCTGATCCAAAAGACCGAACTCCCCAAGTTGTTTGTATTTCCGCATCCATTTTTTTACTCGATCCTTATCCTGGATTCCTAAATGCTCAGTGATACGTCTGTATGTCCACTTCTCCTCTACATGCAATCGTATTGCCTCCATTTTCAACGACAAAGGATAATGCTTGAACTTTTGACCTTTGATAGCCATAAAAAATTCACCCCTTAAAGTAACATCGGTTATCCCAAGGGGTTTTTCCAATGTCTACTTTAAGGGGTGCACTCTAAATCGGACAGGGACTTTTGTTGTCTCAACACTCCCGACAGCGCGGGCAGCTGCTGCTGTTCTTCGCCGTGTGCCGGTTTACAGCTTTTTCATCGCCTGGTAGCTGGCTTCGATGGTGCGCTCAATATCCGCTTCCGTATGGGCCAGTGAGACGAACATGCCCTCAAACTGGGACGGCGGAATCATGACGCCTTCTTCCAGCAGGTAGCGGAAGTAGCGGGAGAAGCGCTCCAGATCGGATGTCTTGGCTGTCTCGTAGTTGACGACCGGCGTCTCCGTAAAGAACAGGCACACCATGGAGCCGACGCGGTTTACCGTATGCGGGATGCCCAGCTTCCGTGCGTTGTCCGCCAGTCCTTCTGCCAGGCGGGAAGAGAGTGCATCCAACCGCTCGTAGACCCCGTCCTCACCCAGTATCTGCAGCGTGGTCAATCCCGCTGCCATCGCCAGCGGGTTGCCGGACAGTGTGCCTGCCTGGTAGATCGGTCCCGCCGGTGCTACGTGCTGCATGATGTCCCGCCGGCCGCCGTATGCGCCGACCGGCAGGCCGCCGCCGATCACCTTGCCCATTGTCGTCAAGTCAGGGGTGATGCCGTACAGCTCCTGCGCGCCGCCGCGGGCAACGCGGAAGCCGGTCATCACTTCGTCAAAGATCAGCAGTGTTCCGTAGCGCTGCGTAATCTCCCGCAAGCCCTCCAAAAAGCCTGGCTGCGGCGGTACGACCCCCATGTTGCCGGCGACGGGTTCCACAATTACCGCAGCCAAATCTTCGCCGTACGCTTCAAACGCCATTTTCACGCTTTCCAGATCGTTGTACGGTACGGTGATCGTATGAATGGCCGTCGCTTCCGGCACACCTGGGCTGTCGGGCAGTCCAAGCGTGGCCACGCCAGAGCCCGCCTTGATCAGCAGGCTGTCGGCATGTCCGTGGTAACAGCCCTCAAACTTCATGATTTTGTTCCGCTTGGTATAGCCGCGCGCCAGCCGGAGTGCGCTCATCGTCGCCTCCGTGCCGGAGTTGACCATCCGCACCACTTCGACCGACGGGACGATCTCGCAGACCAGCTTGGCCATGTCCGTCTCCCGTTCGGTCGGAGCGCCAAAGCTGGTGCCAAGCGCAGCCGCTTCCTGGATCGCGGCAAGTACTTTCGGGTGGGCATGGCCCAGAATCAGCGGCCCCCAGGAACCGATGTAGTCGATGTAGGTGTTGCCGTCCACATCGACGACGCGCGCTCCCTCTCCTTTGGCAATGTAGACGGGATTGCCGCCCACGCTTTTAAACGCCCGTACCGGGCTGTTTACTCCGCCCGGTATGTACTGCTGTGCTTCCGCAAACAGCCGGATCGATTTTTCCATCTTCATCGCCTGCTCACCTCGCCAGCCATTTTGCCACGTCTTTGGCATGATAGGTAATGATCAGGTCGGCACCGGCCCGCTTGAAGCCGACCATCGTTTCCATGACAATCCGCTCTTCGTCGATCCAGCCGTTGGCCGCCGCCGCTTTGACCATGGAGTACTCGGCGCTCACGTTGTAGACGACGATCGGCAGATGAAAGGACTCACGCAGGCGCAGCACCATGTCCATGAACGCCAGCCCCGGTTTGACCATCAGGAAGTCAGCCCCCTCCGCCACGTCGGAAGCTGCTTCGCGCAGCCCTTCACGGGCGTTGGCCGGGTCCATCTGGTACGCCTTGCGGTCGCCCGACTTGGGCGCGGAATGAGCCGCATCCCGGAATGGGCCGTAGAACGACGAGGCGTATTTGACCGCGTAGGACATGATCGGCACGTGAGTAAAGCCGGCTTCGTCCAGCGCCGCACGAATTGCCGCCACAAAGCCGTCCATCATGTTGGACGGTGCGATGATGTCTGCTCCCGCTTTCGCCTGCGAGACTGCCGTCTTTGCCAGCAGCGTCAGCGATTCGTCATTGACTACGTCGCCGTCGCGCAGCACGCCGCAGTGGCCGTGGTCGGTGTATTGGCACAGACAGGTGTCGGCGATCACGACCAGTTCAGGATGTCTTTCCTTGATCTGACGGATGGCTCGCTGCGTCACGGCGTCGTCGTTGTAGGCTTCCGAACCGCAGGCGTCCTTGTGCTCCGGCACACCGAAGACCAGCACGGACTGGATGCCCAACGCTGCCACCTCGTCAATTTCCTCGTTCAGGCGGTCCAGCGAGAAGTGATAGACGCCCGGCATGGAGGGAATTTCCTCCTTGATATTCGAACCTTCCACCACAAAGATCGGGTAGATCAGATCCTCCACACGAACGTGGTTTTCGCGTACCAAGCTGCGCATCGCCGCGCTGGAACGAAGCCGGCGATGACGGTCAAATGTGAGTGCCATGTACATCCCCTCCCAGATTTGCTGTTAACGCTTGCAACAAGCCGTCCACCGTGTACTCCCTGGCCACGGCGTGAACCGGCAGGCCGAGGCGCTTGGCCGTCTCAGCCGTAACCGGCCCGATGCAGGCAATCCGCACGGAGGCCAGCAAGCCGTCCAACCCGTACGGGGCCATCACCTGCGTGAAGTGCTGCACCGTGGATGAACTGGTAAACGCAATCGCGTCGATTTCCCCCCGGCGCAGCCGCTCCGCCGCTTCCGGGGCATTCGCGCCGTCGATAACCGTTTCATAGGCGTCCACCTCGGTCACCTGCAGCCCCATGCGGCGCAGTTCATCCGGCAGCGTCTTGCGGGCGATGTCTGCCCGCGGCAGCAGCACCCGCTGGCCCGGTGTCAGACGCCCCTGGAGCGCGGTGAGCATGCCCTCCGCCACGTAGTCGGACGGAATCACATCCGCCGTCCAGCCGTGTTTTGCCAGTTCGGCAGCTGTCTTGGGTCCGACCGCCGCCACGAGGCCGGTCATCCGATCCGGACTCACGCCCAACTGCCGCATTCGCTCCAGAAAAAAGCGGACGCCGTTGACGCTGGTGAACATCACCCAGTCAAACGAATCCAGGCGGCCAATTGCGTCGTCAAGCGGTCCCGTGTCGGTCGGCGGCACCATTTTCAGCAGCGGAAACTCGTATGCCTCGCCGCCCAGCGCCTCAATCTTTTCCACCAGCTCGCGGGCCTGGCTGCGGGCTCGCGTCACCATCACCCGGACGCCGGAAAGCGGCAGGCGATCCTCGCCAATCGGCGTCAGCCGGTTCATCCCAGATTCTCCTTCTGCACCTCTGCCAGCACCTCGCCGGCTCCTTCCGCCAGCAGGGTGTCAGCCAGTTCCCGGCCGAGTGCGTCCGGATCGGTGCCGGAGACTGTCCGCTTGAACACCCGTTTTCCGTCAGGCGACGCGACCAGACCGGTCAGTGTCACGGTCGGCGCGGCATCGCCCGGCGCTTCCGCCACGGTGGCGTAAGCCCCGATCGGCACCTGGCAGCCGCCCTGCAAACGGTGCAGGAAGCTGCGCTCTGCCGTCACCGCCAGGCGGGTCGGCGGGTCGTCCAGGCGGCGCAGCAGCGCGAGCGTCTCCTCGTCGTCCGCCCGGCACTCGATGGCCAATGCCCCCTGCCCAACCGCCGGCACGCTGATCTCTACCGGCAGATACTGGCTGATCGTTCCGTCCCACTTGACCCGCTCCAGTCCGGCCGCCGCCAGGATGATGGCGTCGAAATTGCCTTCGTTCAGTTTGCGGATGCGCGTATCGATATTGCCGCGCAGCGATTCGATCTGGATGTCCGGCCGGTAGGCCAACAGCTGTGCGGAGCGGCGCAGGCTGCTCGTGCCCACCAGCGCCCCGTGCGGCAGCTCATCCAGCGTCTTGCCGTCCTTGGACAAGAGCACGTCGCGGGGGTCCACCCGCTTGGGAATTGCCCCGATCACCAGTCCCTCCGGCAGCTCTGCCGGCATGTCCTTCAGACTGTGCACGGCCAGGTCCGTCTCCTTGTCCAGCAGCGACTGCTCGATTTCCTTGACGAACAGTCCCTTGCCGCCCACCTTGGACAGGGTGACGTCCAGGATGCGGTCTCCTTTCGTGACGATTTCGTGCAGTTCAAACGACGCCTCGGGCGCAAGCCGTTTCAATTGGTCCACGACCCAATTGGTCTGGGTGAGCGCCAGCATGCTGCGGCGCGTTCCTACCTTCCAGTTTCTCATGGTAGCCTCCTTGCGTGGCGGTTACAGCCATCTGTGAAATGTGGAGATGTCGGTGGCCAGAAAGTTGACCAAGAGCAGCAGAAACGCCGTCAGGTTAAACTGGGCCAGCCGCCGCATCTGCCAGGTGTCGCTGAAACGCTTGTACAGCCAGTACGAATACGCCCCCAGCACCAGGGTCGACAGCAGCACCTTGGCATCGAGCCAAAACTTCTCGGGCAGGACCACCCTGCCCCAGATGATCCCGAGAATGATTGCCAAGAGCAGCATCGGCACCCCGACCATGTTCATCCGGTACGCGTACGCTTCCAGCATGTCGAGGCTGGGCAGCCGCCGCAGCAGCGGCGTCCAGCGTTTTTCTTTCAGCATCTTGTGCTGCAGCAGGTACATCGCCGAAAAGATCATCGACAGGGAAAACGCCCCGTAGCTGAACAACGCCAGCGTGATGTGGATCAAGAGCAGGTCCGACGTGAGCGTTTCCGATATGGCCGTCAACGGCGTCTCCGGCAAAAACATGGAGAGCACCAGCACGACAAAGCCGATCACATTGGTAAAGAATACCAGCAAATCGATGCGAAAAAAATAATTAATCAGAAGTGACAGGGAGACCAGCACCCAGGAATAAAAAAAGAGCGTCTCAAACAGTGTGATGACGGGAAAGTACGATTTCGCCGCCACCTGTGAGACGAAAAAAGCGGATTGCAAGGCCCAAACGACAGCAAGCAACCCGAAAGCCAGGCGATTGACTTTCCGGTTGCTTTGCAAGAAGTCGTTGAAATAGAAGAGAACACTTGCAGCGTAGAGAAAGATCGTCAGGTCGTAGATCCATCTCGCGTCGGCCATGTACGCTCTCCTCTCTTTCCATTTCGGTCCCTACTCGCGGAAGCCGGACGCAACGACCTGCTCACGAGAGGACAAGTGTTTTTTTTTCTCTTTTTCCCAGTCGGCTTCCCGCTCAAACCGCTCCAGGGTCTCTTCCAATGCAAAGATGGTTGAGAACATGTCCAACACGTCGTCCCCGTTCGACTTGGCCGCCATCTCTTTCAGACGGACGACCGGATCGTGCAATAACTGATTAATCATGCCCTTGGTCGTCTTGCGAATGATGTGCAGCTCGCGTTCGGTCAGGTTGGACAGCTTGTTCTCCATTTTGCGCATTCCTTCGCTGTGGATCGCCTCCGCCTTTTCACGCAGCGCGGCAATCAGCGGTGAAACGCCCAGCGTCTGGTACCAGGTGGTGAAGGCGACGATTTCATCGGCAATCATCCCCTCCAGCCGCTCCGCCTCGCGGGAACGCTCCGCCAGGTTGCTGGCGACAATACCTTCCAGATCATCAATATCGTAAAGGTAGACGTTATCCAGTTCGTGCAGGCCGGGGTCCAGATCCCGCGGCACAGCGATGTCGATCATAAACAACGGGCGGTGTTTGCGACGCTTCATGATCGGCATGAGCTGTTCCTTGGTGATCACATAGCCTGCAGCTCCTGTGGAGCTGATGACGATGTCGGCGGTGAGCAGTGCCTCAGGCAACTGCTCCATCGTACAGGCGTCCCCTTTGAATTTCTCCGCCAACATCCGGGCACGCTCCAGCGTCCGATTAGCGACCCGCACGTGCTGTGAACCGTTGGCGTGCAGGTGTTTGGCGGTCAGCTCGCTCATTTTGCCCGCGCCGACGATCAGCACTTCCTTGCCCGCGAAGGAGCCAAAAATCTTTTTCCCCAGTTCCACCGCGGCGTAGCTGACGGAGACAGCGTTTTGGCCGATCCCCGTTTCCGTGTGGGCCCGCTTGGCAAACGTGACCGCCTGCTTGAACAGCATGTTGAACACCGTTCCGGTCGTCTTGAGCTGCTGGGCGAGCAGGAAAGCGTCCCGTACCTGTCCGAGGATTTGCGTCTCGCCCACCACCATGGAGTCAAGGCCGCAAACGACACGGAACAGGTGTTCAATCGCTTCTTCGTTTCCTTTTATATAAAGATGTTGCTTGAACGACTCTTTGTCGACGCCAAACCACTCCGCCAGAAATCTCAGCACGTAGTCCCGCCCCACGTTCAACTGATCGCAGACCACGTAGATTTCCGTGCGGTTGCACGTTCCGAGAATGACGCATTCCGCTATGCTCTTCGTCTGGGAGAGGAGATGAAGAGCGCGTGCTGTCCCGTCATCGCTGAACGTGAATTTTTCCCGAATTTCGACTGGTGCTGTTTTGTAATTAAGACCCAGCAAAAGGATATCCATAATGTCCTCCCGGTATTACATGCCAGTCGGCTCTGTGTAAAATGCACTATTATTATAACATTATGTCCCCAAACGACCACTTGTAAATGTGAAAAGTTTATTAACGGGTGCAGCTGGGTCTTGATCCTACAGGCGAAACCGCTTCGTGATTCGCTGCAGCGACATCGTCTTCTCGGCCAGTGTCTCTGCTTCCTCTGCCAGCAGATGCACGCCGCCTGCCTGCTGCTCTACGGCGCTGGCCGCCGCCGAGACGCTCTCCGCAATCTGGCCTGCGATCGTCTTTACCTGGGTCAGCGTCTGGCCGATCGCCCCGCAGTGCTGGGCAAGCCGCTCGGCCCACGCGGCGTTTTGGGCCGACAGTGCCTGGTTGGCGTCCACCACCACCTGCAGGCTGCGGATCGCCTCACCCGCTTCCCGCACGTGACGGCTGGAGCGTCGCAGGTCGTCCAACTGGCGCTCCACTTCTGCCGCCGTCTCGGTCACGTCCGCATGAATGGCGGCTGCGGTGGACAGGATGCTGTCCGCAAACTGCGCGGTCTCCTCCGCCAGCTCACGAATCTCTGCCGCCACCACGGCAAAGCCCCGGCCGTGTTCCCCGGCTCGAGCCGCCTCAATGGATGCGTTGAGCGCCAGCATATTGGTCTGCCGGGCAATCTTGGTGATCGCCGCCACCTGCTGCCGAATCTGTTCCGCAGCCTGTGCCAGTTGGCGGATCGCTTCCGCCGTTTCGGCCATGCCGGACTCCGCTTGTCCCACCTGGCGGGAAGCTGTCTTCACCGCATGGTTGCCCCGCTCCGTGGTCATCGTGGCGCTCTCGCTCATCTCTCTCGTCTTGTTCAGGGCCGTCTGCATCTCCGTCAGCATGGCTGTCATTTCCTGCAGGTGCTCGACCGCTTCGGCGGCCACGTGGGCCTGTTCCTCGGTCCCCGACTGAAACTGCTGCATCATGCCGCTCAGTTCGTCAAAGGTGTCCCGCAGTTCCCGTGACCGCAGCGCCTGCTTGCGGCTGATCTCCCCCGTGCTGTCCGCCGCACCCGCGATCTCGCTTACGATGTTCTGGATGCCGATCGCCATCTTGTTTAGTTCCAGCCCCGTCTGATGAAATTCATTGCGCGAGCGGGTGACCACTTTCCGGGTCAGATCGCCGGACGAGACGGCCCGGGTCAGCTCGCGCCATTCCTGCAGGCTGGTGCGCATGATCCGGTATATCCACAGGCTGCCGATCAACCCCGCGCCGAGCGAAACGAACGCCCATACCGCCGTTTCGGCAAGCGGCAGCCCCCTCCCAAGCAAGGCCGCCCATCCGCACAGCGGCGGGATACAGCCGAGACCGATCAGCGCCGGTCCCAAAAACGGCCGGTGCAGAATCGTGCCCATCCGGAGGACGTACCGTCTGCCGCCAAATGTGCCGATCGGAGCGGCGGTGTCGATCAGCCGCTCGCCCGTGTTGCGCAGGTAAAGCTGGGAGAGGACTTCGCGCGCCGCGGCTGCACGCCGTCCCACCTCGTCGTCAAACACGATGCCCTCCCGCAGCCGGTTGGTATGGATGTGTCCGTATCCCGTCTCGTCGACAATGACGAAGTATTCGCGATTCCCCAACTGCTCGTCCAGAATCCTTCGGACAGCTTCCCGTTTCTCCTCCAACCCGCTGCTGCCTGCCAACAGCTCGGCCAACCGCTGGGCGGTGCGGGTCACTTTGGTTTCCGCCCGGCGGGCCCGCCGCGACCGAAGTACGGACTGATTCATGTGAATCCCCCTTTTGACTTTTCTTTATTTTCCGATATTTACATGCAATTGCCAAGCTGAACTCCACCTGTGCTTGATTTCCCCTCTGGCATGCCGTATCATGCAGGCATGGAACCGAAACGTTTGCAATCGTCTGAATCATTCGGAAGGAGAGAAACAACCGTTGAAAAAACAATGGATGGCTGACGTGACCCTGTTTCTGATCGCGTTTGTCTGGGGAGCCACGTTCCTCGTCGTCCAGCAGGCCATCGCCGCTCTGCCGCCCAACGCCTTCAATGCGGTGCGCTTTTCCATCGCCACTCTCTTTCTGCTCGCCATCCATTGTCTGATCGATCGCGAGCAGCTGAGGAGCTGGAACTTCCCGCTGATCAAGGCCGGATGTCTGATCGGATTTTGGCTCTGTCTGGGCTACGCCCTGCAGACGGTTGGATTGATGTACACCACACCGTCCAAAGCGGGCTTTATTACCGGTCTGTCGGTAGTGCTGGTCCCGCTGTTTTCCTTTCTGATCCTGCGCGAGAAGATCAAACCTGCCGCCATCACCGGCACGCTGATCGCCGCCTGCGGGCTCTACCTGCTGACGAAAACCTCGTCGCTTGCGTTCAACCTCGGCGACGTGCTGGTCTTCGGCTGCGCCATCTGCTTTGCGCTGCAGATCGTCGCCACCGGCAAATACGCTCCTCGATTTCCTGCCCTCCCGCTGGCGATCGTCCAGTTGGGGACGGTGGCCGCGCTGAGCTGGGGGTATGCGCTGTTGTTCGAGGACTGGCGCCTTGCCTTCGACCCGGCGGTGCTGCTGGCGCCGGAAGTGGCGCGCGGTCTGATCGTGACCTCGATCTTTGCCACCGCGCTCGCCTTTTTGGCCCAGACGGCGCTGCAAAAGAAGACGAGTTCCACCCGTGTGGCGCTGATCTTCTCCCTGGAGCCGGTGTTTGCCGCGCTCACTTCGTACCTGTGGATTCACGAAGTGCTGACAGCGCGGCAATTGGCGGGATGCGCCCTGATCTTTACCGGAATGATCCTGGCGGAGCTGCCGATCCAGGAATGGTGGAAAAATCGGCGCATCAGGCTCAATCAGGATGATGGCAGCCGAGAGTCGGCGTAATGAACAGTGACAGATAAAAAAACGGGGCTGGCTTTTGTGCCAGTCCCGTTTTTTCACATTTTCACATTTTCACAGCACACAGACGGGTGCGGTTTGCCCGCTTGCCCCACGCAGATACGCGCTTGGTTACCTCGTCTGTTTCAACTCCAGCAGCACCGCTTCCACAAACAGTTTCATCACGTTGCCGCACACCTTTTGCGGCAACCGTTCGGTCCGCTTCATCCAGCGCTTCAGCCGAAACAGGTGATACGCCGCCGTGAGCGTCCGGCCGCTTGTGCCCGCCTCGATCATGGCGGTAACCGACTGCCCGACCTTGGCCCAATGCCGGTACTTTTCCACCCAGCCGCCAATTTCGGCGGCCAGTTTGCGGTTGCGCATCCGCTCCATTAAGTGCAGCGCCGTCTCTTCCATATCGGCAAACAGACGTCCGAGCATGCGCAGTCCCGCCTGCCTGTCCCCGTACAAAAACTGAAAGCGAAACTGCAGAAACGCCTCCAGCAGCGCCGGCGACTCGGTCTCGTTGAGAAACGAACCCTGCACATTGTCTGCGAAGCGGAGTACGGCGGCGGCGTCTTCCGGACCGGCCACTTCTTCCACGGCCTTGGCCCATGCCAAGGCTGGATCGTACCCTTCCGGATCGCGCAGGTAAGCCGCTGCCGTCAGGAGCGGTATCTTTGAGCTCTCCGCCCGCGCCATCGGATTGGCCACGTATCCGGCTACGTGCCGCCACAGACCGGGATCGCGGTGGCGCAGCGGGCCAATGTGCAGCTCATCGGCCATCGCCAGGTCGTTTACCGGATAATTGTCCCAAATCAGCGGTTTGTGCCCCGTCCGTTCTGCAAAAAAGCGGGCGTCCGCCTCGGGCAAAAACGGCGAGCAGACAAAGCGGCCGGTCCAAAACAGGTCGATTGACTCCGGCAGGCGCTGTCCCAGTTCCGTGATGTACGGTTCGTCGCCCATGCCGTGATACTGGGTGGGACAAACGGTCAGCTCCACTCGCTCCTCCCAGCCATCGATCACCTCGTGCAGCTTCAGCACTACTTCCGCGTGCGCTTGCGCCAGCGTGCGGTAGCGGCTTACGTCCGCCGGATGCATCAAGGCCAGCGGGATGTCGTCAAACAGCAGGGCGAAGTGACGCACGCCCCGTTCGTACATGGACCGGTACTTTGCCAACAGGCGGGAAACATGGCTGTCATCGGCGTACTCCATATTCAAGCCGGGGCTCAAGCAGTAGACAAACCGCACCCCGGACTCCCGAGCGCACGCCATCCAGCCCTCCATCTGCTCCAAAGCCTCGGGCGGATGCGGCTCCTGCCAGCGTTCCCGCAAATAGGGATCGTCCTTGGGCGAGTAATAGTACGTATTAAACCCATGCCGCCCCAAAAAGCGAATCATGTCCAGCCGCTCCGCATTCGTCCACGGAGTGCCGTAGTAACCTTCGATTACACCGCGTACGGGAAAAAACTCACGGTTGTGCATGGACACCCCTCTTTTCCCGCAGGTGTTACGACGGGGCGTTGCCCGATTCCACCGTTTCCGGCGTCCCGCCTGCGAGATCCTGCTCAACTTCAGGGGCAGTTTCTTCCTGACGCTGCAAGCGGCGAACGATTTCACCCCACAGTTCGTCCCGTCCCTGGCCCGTTTCCGAAGAAAAGATAATGAGTGCATCGTCACCGCGCATCTTGAGTTGTTCGCGGATTACTTTCGTATGCTGAAGCCAGCGGCCGCGAGCGATCTTGTCCCCCTTGGTGGCCACGACCACGGTGGGAATGCCGATTTCCTTGCACCAGTCGTACATCGCCACATCATCCTTGCTGGGCGCGTGGCGGATGTCCACCAACTGAATCACAAACCGCAGCTCCTTGCGCTGCTTCAGATAATTTTCAATCATTTTGCCCCATTGCTGTTTCAGCGATTTTGCCACTTTGGCGTAGCCGTAACCGGGGAAGTCGACAAAATAGAGCATGTTGTTGACACGAAAGTAGTTCAGCGTCTGTGTTTTTCCCGGCTTGGAACTGGTACGGGCCAGCCCCTTGCGATTCATCATTTTGTTTAACAGCGAGGACTTGCCTACGTTGGAGCGGCCCACCAGGGCGATCTCCGGCAAGCCATCTGTCGGGTACTGTTTGGGTCCGACGGCGCTGATGACAAACTCAGCCGATGTGATCTTCATCGCGTTTCACCAACCGCTTGCCGGGTAAGCGCGTTGCGCAGGACCTCGTCCATGTGTTCCACCGTGATCAGTTTCAATTCCTTGCGCACGCTTTCCGGGATGTCTTCGATGTCTTTTTCGTTTTCCTTGGGCAGGATCACCGTCGTCAGTCCGGCCCGATGAGCGGACAGCGCCTTTTCTTTCAGTCCGCCGATCGGCAGCACACGGCCGCGCAGGGTGATCTCACCGGTCATGCCCACCTCTTTGCGCACCGGGATGCCGGTCAGGGCAGAGACGAGCGCCGTGGCGATGGTGATGCCGGCAGACGGACCGTCTTTGGGGATCGCTCCTTCCGGCACGTGAATGTGGATGTCGTTTTTCTCGTGGAACTCGGGGTCGATGTTCCACGCGGCGGCGCGGGAACGGATGTAGCTGAATGCCGCCTGAGCCGACTCCTTCATGACGTCACCGAGCTGACCGGTCAGCGTCAGTTTGCCCTTGCCAGGCAGAATGCTCACTTCTACGTTCAGCGTGTCGCCGCCCGCCTGCGTCCAGGCCAGGCCGGTTACGGCACCCACCTGGTCTTCCCGCTCAGCCAGGCCGTAGCGATAGCGCGGTTTGCCCAGCAGGCTCTCCACCGTTTTGGGCGTCACCACGACCCGCTTTTTCTCGCCGCTGACGATCAGCCTGGCTGCTTTTCGGCAGATGTTGGCCGCTTCCCGATTCAGGTTGCGCACGCCCGCTTCTCTGGTGTACTGACGAATTACCTTCAGCATCGCCTCTTCGTTCATCTGCAGCTTATCCCTGCCCAGCCCGTGCTCTTCCATCTGCTTGGGCAGCAGGTAGTCGCGCATGATGTGCAGCTTTTCCAGCTCGGTGTAGCCGGCGATGGAGATGACCTCCATCCGGTCCAACAGCGGGCGGGGAATCGTATGCGTGCTGTTGGCCGTCGTGATAAACATCACGTTGGTCAAATCGTAGGTCTCCTCGATGTAATGGTCGCTGAACTTGTCATTCTGGTTGGGGTCCAGCACTTCCAGCAGCGCGGAAGCGGGATCGCCGCGAAAGTCGGAGGCCAGCTTGTCGATTTCATCCAGGAGAAAGACGGGGTTGATCGTGCCTGCCTGTTTCATCCCCTGGATGATCCGGCCCGGCAGCGCACCCACATAGGTGCGGCGGTGGCCGCGAATCTCCGCCTCGTCACGCACCCCGCCCAGCGAGATGCGGACAAACTCCCGCTCCAGGGCACGCGCAATGGAACGGGCGAGCGACGTTTTCCCCACGCCGGGAGGCCCGACCAGGCAGAGGATGGGACCGCGCATGGAATTGACCAGCTTTTGCACCGCCAGATACTCCAATACCCGTTCCTTCGGTTTTTCCAGCCCGTAGTGGTCTTCGTTCAGCACCTGTTCCGCGTGATGGATGTCCAGATTGTCGACGGTCCTGCGCGTCCACGGCAGGGACAGCAGCGTGTCGATGTAGGTCCGGATCACCGCTCCTTCGGCGGACGTGGTCGGCATTTTCTCCAGGCGCTCCAGTTCTTTCTCGATCTTGTTCTTGATCCGCTCGGGAGCGTCGGATTTCTCCAGCTGGGCGCGCAGTTCATCCACTTCACTCTGCCGCCCGTCTTTTTCGCCCAGCTCTTTTTGGATCGCTTTCATTTGCTCACGCAGGTAGTATTCCTTCTGCGTCCGCTCCATCTGCTTCTTGACGCGGTTGCTGATCTTGCGCTCCAGTTCCAGCACCTCGCGCTCGTTGTTGAGGATGTCGAGGAGAATGTTGAGCCGCTCCTTGATGTTGGTCGTCTCCAAAATCTCCTGTTTGTCCTTCATTTTCAGCGGCAGATGGGAGGCGATCACGTCGGCCAGCCGACCCGGTTCCTCGATGTCGCTTACGGATGTAAGCGCCTCCGGTGAAATCTTTTTGGACAGCTTGATGTACTGTTCAAAATGGCTAAGCACGGCGCGCATCAGCGCTTCCACTTCGTTCTCGTCAGCCTTTTCCTCTTCCAGGTACGTGATCGAGACCTGGAAGAAATCATCCTGCCGTATATATTCATCGATTCGGGCCCGCTGCAGGCCTTCCACGAGGACGCGAATCGTGCCGTTCGGCAGCTTCAGCATCTGTTTGACCCGTGCGACAGTGCCGACGCTGAAGATTTGCTCGGCGCTGGGTTCTTCTATGTGGACTTCTTCCTGCGTCGCCAACAGGATCTGGTTGTCATCCACCATGGCCTGCTCCAGGGCGCGGACTGATTTTTCCCGTCCCACATCCAAATGGAGTACCATGGATGGATACACAAGCAGTCCGCGCAACGGGAGAAGCGGTATCTCTCGTTTACCGGAACGTTCGCCCAAGCTTATGCACCTCTCCTTGATCTGTACGAATTGCCTGCTTAACATGCAAAAACGGCTCAGACAGCCGTTTTTGAACATCGCGTAAGCTTCGCAGTGAAGCTTTTTATCATTGTAGCGCAAACGGAATCCGATGTCTAATTTCCGGGCGCACCGCCGTTACAGCGCGCCATTACAACGACAGAGACGAAGAGGCGAGATCTTCCGCCGGAAGCTGCAGGGTGAAACCGGCGCTCTCCGTCTCCGGTTCTGCCAGAAGGGCCAGATCGATTGCCTGCTGCACGGTGGAGACGGGTATCACTTCGATGTCCTGCATGTCGGCAAACAGCGACTGCCAGTTCTCCTCGGGAATCAGCACGCGTTTTGCCCCTGCCTGTCGGGCGGCTTCCACCTTGGCCACTACGCCGCCGACCGGTTTTACCTTGCCGTGGATGCTCACTTCCCCTGTCATGGCAACCAGGTTGTCTACCGGCCTCTCCTTGATCGCCGAATAAATGGCGACGGCAATCGTGATGCCTGCCGAGGGACCGTCTACCGGCACACCGCCGGGAAAGTTGATGTGCAGGTCGTAATCGTACGGCTGGACCCCCAGCCGATTCAGCACGGTCAACACGTTTTCGATCGAGCCTTTGGCCATCGACTTGCGCCGGACCGTGCGGCTGCGGCCGCCTATTTCCTCTTCTTCGACCAGGCCGGTCATGGTGACGCGGCCGGCTCCGGGTGTCGACGCCCGGCTGGCGGTCACCTCCAGCTCCATCACGCTGCCCATGTTGGGGCCGTACACAGCCAGGCCGTTGACCAGCCCCACCTGCGGCGTGTCATGCACCTGCTTTTCCTGGCGCGGCGATTTTTGGCTGCTGTGCACGACCCATTCCACATCGGCGGCGCGGATCGTCGAGCGCCCCTCGGTCATTGCGATCCCTGCCGCGATCTGCAGCGTGTTGATCGCCTCCCGGCCGTTGGTGGCGTACCGTTCGATGACGCCGACCGCGTCGTCCTCCATCGACATGTCCATTTTGGAGACGGCGGTGCGGACGATGCTCCCGATCTCCGCCGGCTTGAGCGGCCGGAAAAAAATCTCCAGGCACCGGGAGCGGAGCGCTGCCGGCAGTTCTTCCGGCATCCTCGTCGTCGCACCCACGAGGCGAAAATCGGCCGGCAGTCCGTACTTGAATATCTCGTGGATGTGTGACGGTATTTGCGTGTTCTCTTCGCTGTAGTAGGCGCTCTCCAGCATCACTTTGCGGTCTTCCAGCACTTTCAGGAGCTTGTTCATCTGGATCGGATGCAGCTCGCCGATTTCATCCAGAAACAGGATTCCGCCGTGGGCCTTGGTCACCGCCCCCGGCTTCGGCTGCGGAACGCCCGACTGGCCCAAGGCGCCAGCACCCTGGTAAATCGGATCGTGTACGGAACCGATCAGCGGATCGGCGATGCCCCTTTCGTCAAAGCGGGCAATGGTCGCGTCTACCTCCACAAACTTGGCGTCGCTGGAAAACGGAGACAGCGGATTCTGCTTCGCTTCTTCCAGCACGACGCGGGCGGCTGCCGTCTTGCCGACGCCCGGCGGACCGTAGATGATGACATGCTGTGGGTTTGGCCCGCACAAGGCGGCACGCAGCGCGCGCAGCCCATCCTCCTGTCCGACGATCTCTTCCAGTTTGGTCGGCCTGGTCTTCTCCGAGAGCGGTTCCGTCAAGGCGATCATCCGCATCCGCCGCAGTTGGTCCAGATCTTTGCGCGACTCCCGGTCACTCGATGTTTTCGCTGACCGCTGGGTGCGGAGCAGATTCCAGAAATAGGTTCCTATGATGATCCCGACGACTACTTCGATACAGGCAATCACCAATGTCGTATAGTCCATCCGTTAACCCTCCCACGCTCACTTCGCACCACATCGAGAAGAAAACGCGTCTGTTGCGGACACATGCGCAAAAGCCGGTTCTTCCTCTCGGGGATGCTTGTTTTTTGTATCAGCCCGTGTATCAGCCCGCGATCGCGAGAAGTCCTTCCTGATACAGTCGTGATCCAATCAAAAAGCGTCTCGTGAACAACTATATTGAGTAGTATTGCCTCGCAATCACGGGCGTAAACAAACCGCTCCGGCATTCCCTTGCACTTTGGCGGGCACTGCCGGCCGGGCGAACAAACGGGAGAGCCATGGAAAAACCACCCCGACAATCGGGGTGGTTGGGATGGCGTTTCCGGCGGTGCCGGTTACGCGCTTTCGTTTTTCAGTTCGCGGCCTTCCTTGGTCAGCAGCTGCGGCTTCACCTTGTCACGCACAGCTTCCTCGGTGATCACGCACTTGCTGATGTCTTCGCGGGACGGCAGTTCGTACATCATGTCGAGCATGATCTGCTCGATGATGGCACGCAGTCCCCGGGCGCCGGTGTTCCGCTTGATCGCTTCCTTGGCGATCTGCGTCAGCGCTCCCGGTTCGAACTCCAGTTCTACGCCGTCTAAGCTCAGCAGTTTTTGGTACTGCTTCACCAGCGAGTTTTTCGGTTCGGTAAGGATGCGGACCAGCGTCTCCTCATCCAGCGGTTCCAGCGTGGCCAGTACGGGGAGACGGCCGACAAATTCCGGAATCAGGCCGAATTTCAGCAGGTCTTCCGGCAGCACGTACTTCAGGTACTCGCCCGGCTTCAGGTCGCCTTTGATACCGTCGCTCAGGTCGGTGCCGAAGCCGATCACCTTTTTGCCCAGACGACGCTTGATGATCTGCTCGATGCCGTCAAACGCACCGCCGCAGATGAACAGAATGTTGGACGTGTCGATCTGGATGAACTCCTGGTGCGGATGCTTCCGGCCGCCCTGCGGCGGCACGCTGGCAACCGTCCCCTCGAGAATTTTCAGCAGCGCCTGCTGTACGCCTTCGCCGGATACGTCGCGGGTGATCGACGGATTTTCCGACTTGCGGGCCACCTTGTCGATCTCGTCGATGTAGATGATGCCCTTCTCCGCCTTTTCCACGTCGTAATCGGCTGCCTGGATCAGCTTGAGCAGGATGTTTTCCACGTCTTCGCCCACGTACCCCGCTTCCGTGAGGGAAGTGGCGTCGGCGATGGCAAACGGCACGTTGAGAATCCGTGCCAACGTCTGGGCCAAGAGCGTCTTCCCGCTTCCGGTCGGACCGATCAGCAGGATGTTTGACTTTTGCAGTTCCACATCCTCGATCTTGGCGCCGGAGTTGATCCGCTTGTAGTGGTTGTACACCGCCACCGAGAGGGATTTTTTCGCCAGATCCTGGCCGATCACGTAATCGTCCAGGATTTTGCGAATCTCCATCGGTTTGGGAATTTCCTTCATGTCGATTTCTTCTTCCGTTCCCAGCTCTTCCTGGACGATTTCGTTGCACAGTTCGATGCACTCGTCGCAGATGTACACGCCGGGCCCGGCCACCAGCTTGCGCACCTGCTCCTGCGACTTGCCGCAGAAGGAGCATTTCAGCTGGCCTTTATCGTCGTTAAACTTAAACATGCGCTTCACCTCACAACGGGTCAGTTTTTCCGTTCAATAATGGCGTCAATCAAACCGTACGCTTTGGCTTCTTCTGCGCTCATGAAGTGATCACGATCGGTGTCCTTTTCCACACGTTCGTATGGCTGACCCGTCCGTTCCGCCAGGATTTGGTTGAGCTGGCGCTTCGTTTTCAAAATCCAGTCCGCGTGGATGCGGATATCCTCTGCCTGGCCGCGTACGCCGCCGAGCGGCTGGTGAATCATCACTTCACTGTTCGGCAGGGCAAACCGCTTCCCTTTTGCTCCCGCAGCCAGCAGAACGGCTGCCATGCTGGCCGCCATGCCGATGCAGATGGTAGACACGTCCGGCTTGATGTGCTGCATCGTGTCGAAGATGGCCATGCCAGCCGTTACGGAACCGCCCGGAGAGTTTATGTAGAGTTGAATGTCCTTGTCCGGGTCTTCCGCTTGCAGGAACAGCAGTTGGGCGACCACCAGGTTGGCCACTTCATCGTCGATCTCGCTGCCGAGAAAGACAATCCGGTCCTTCAACAGGCGCGAATAAATGTCATACGCGCGCTCGCCGCGGTTCGTCTGTTCAATGACCATGGGGATTAGCATATGTATCTCCTCCTCTGCCGTCAAAGAGGTAGCGTGCAGCCGCCGGTCCGACGGCTGTGTCGGAAAAAACGCAAGATGGTGAAAAACAAGGCACGAACATTATCGTGCCTTGTATCGCTTGGCAGTCGGGTCAATCGGGAACCTGTCTGCCGGTCGTTTCATGCGTTCTTCCTAAGCTTATGCACTGACTTTGTTTTCTGCAACCAGGAAATCGACCGTTTTCCGCGTTTGCACGTCGCGGTACAGGGCAGCCATACCGTCTTGAGCGGTGAAGATTTTGCGCAGTTCATCGGCAGGACGACCGTATACGCCCGCCAGTCTGTTCAGCTCTTCGTTTACATCTTCTTCGGTCGCAGTGATGTTCTCGGCTTTAGCGATCGCTTCCAGGGTCAGCGCGGTGCGCACGCGGGTGGTCGCGTCAGGACGAAGCTGTTCGCGCAGCTGGCTTTCATCGGTGCCGGAGAACTGGTAGTACAGGTCCAGGTTCATGCCTTGGAACTGCAGGCGCTGAGCAAATTCGTTCACCATTTGGTCCAGTTCGTGTTCGATCATGACGTCCGGAATGTCGATTTCGGCGTTTTCAGCCGCCTTCAGCACGAGCTGCTCGCGGGTGTACTGCTCTTTCTCCTGAGCCGCTTTTTCTTCCAGCTTTTTCTTGGTGTCAGCCTTCAGCTCTTCCAGTGTGTCGAACTCGCTCACGTCTTTGGCAAATTCGTCGTCCAGCGCCGGGAGGTTTTTGCGCTTGAGGCCGTTCAGTTTCACCTTGAAGACTGCGTCTTTGCCTGCCAGGCTCGGAGAGTGGTACTGTTCCGGGAAGGTGACGTTGATCTCCTTCTCCTCGCCTACCTTCATGCCCACGATCTGCTCTTCAAAGCCGGCGATGAACGTGCCGGAACCCAGCTCGAGCGTGTAGTTTTCCGCTTTTCCGCCCTCAAAGGCAACGCCGTCCTGGAAGCCTTCGAAGTCAATCACAGCCAGATCGCCGTTTTGTGCCGGGCCTTCTTCCACGACAACCAGCTCGGCGTGGCGCTCTTGCATGCGCTTCAGTTCGGCTTCCACGTCCTCGTCAGTAACGTTGAACTCTTTCGACTCGATCGTCAGGTTTTTGTAGTCGCCCAGTTTCACTTCCGGCTTCACCGTTACGGTCGCCTTGAAGATGAGCGGCTTGCCCTTTTCCATCTGCTCAACATCCACTTCGGGGCGATCAACCGGTTCGATGCCGGTTTCGCGCACAGCTTGTCCGTAAGCGGCAGGGAGCAGGATGTCCAGAGCATCCTGGTAGAGCGCTTCCACGCCAAAACGCGCTTCGAACAGCTTGCGCGGCACTTTTCCTTTGCGGAAGCCCGGAACGCTTACTTTCTTTACGACCTTTTTAAACGCTTGGTCCAATGCCGCATCTACTTGCGCAGCATCTACTTCAACCGTCAGGACCCCCTGGTTATTCTCTAACTTTTCCCATTTTGCTGCCACGTAAACTTCCCCTCCTAGATTGAATCCACAGAACACCGCCCGCAGCATGCAGTCGGTACGAGCGATGCAATTCTAGCCATTATAACCATTTAAGTATAGCACATATTCACCATTTTTCAAGAAGTCAGCGGCGCAGGGAAAACTTCCCCCCCAGCCGCTCCACCGGATTGCCGTGGTGGTCGAAATAGGTAACCTGGACGCGCACTTCCCGCTTTCTCGTCTCAAGCTGTTCCAGGTATGCGTAGGTGGGAACGTCAAAGCTGCGGGGGAGCTGCAGACTACCCGGGTTGAGAAACAGGATGCCCCGTTCGACGCCGCAGACCGGAACGTGGGAATGGCCGAACAGCACGACGTTGGCCCCCGTCTCCTCCGCCCGGTAGTGCAGCCGCATCAGCGAGCTTTTCACCCCGAACAGGTGGCCGTGTGTCTGCAGGATTTTCAGGTCCTTCCACTCGGTAAGCTGTTCCTCGGGAACGTCCCTGTCCACATCGCAGTTGCCCCTGACCAAAATCATGTCGGCGAAGGGGTCCCGCTTCCGGTCGACGCAAAAATCGCCGCAGTGAAAGACCTTCTCCGCCGCGTGGCGTTCCACCGTCTCTTTCACTTCGCGTACCAAGCCGTGCGTGTCGCTGAGGATCAGGATGCCCACTGTACCGCACTCCCTTCTGCCTGTAGTCTGCCGCAAGCCGCTAACCCTGCCGCTTGATTGCCGCCAGCAGATTGCCCATCGCCATGGCCCGGTGGCTGATGCGGTTTTTCTCTTCCGGCGGCAACTGCGCCATGGTCACGCCCTTGTCCGGCAGGTAAAAAACCGGGTCGTATCCGAACCCGTTGGTGCCCTCTGGGGCTTCGGCGATGACGCCCTCACATGTGCCTTGGGCCACCACAGGCTCTTTGCCCGGTTCCGCCAGGACGAGCACGCAGCGGAAACGTGCCGTCCGCTGCTGTGCCGGCACGCCGCGCAGTTCATCCAGCAGCTTTCGCCAATTTTGCTCATCGCTGGCGTGTTCACCGGCGTAGCGGGCGGAATAGACGCCGGGACGTCCCCCCAGAGCGTCCACCTCCAGGCCGGAGTCGTCGCCCACAGCCGGCATGTTCAGGTATGTAGCAATGGTCGTCGCTTTTTTCAAGGCGTTGGCTTCAAACGTATCGCCGTCCTCCACCACTTCCGGCACGCCTTCAAACGCGTCCAGGCTGATGCCTTCCCAGCCCAATTCGGCAAACAGGCTGTTGAATTCCTTTACCTTTCCCTTGTTTCGCGTTGCCAGCACCACTTTTTTTCGCTCAGACATGACTCTTCTCCGCCACCGTTTCCTGATCGTTTTCGTTGTCGTCTGCAAACCTCAGCGGTACGTCGGCCAACGCTTCCTTCTGCGCGGCAATCAGGCCGTCGATGCCTTTTTTTGCCAGGTCAAGCAGTTCATGAAGCTGTTCGCCGGTAAACGGCGCTTCTTCGCCCGTGCCCTGCAGTTCGACAAATTTGCCCTGACCGGTCATGACGATGTTCATGTCCACCGTCGCCGTCGAATCTTCCTTGTAATTGAGGTCGAGCATCGGTTCGCCGTCGATGATACCGACCGAGGTCGCCGCCAGAAAATCGCGCAGCGGCAGCTGCTTCAAGGTGCCGGCTTCCACCAGCTTCTGCATCGCATCCACCATCGCCACAAACGCGCCAGTGATTGCTGCCGTCCGGGTACCGCCGTCGGCCTGGATCACGTCGCAATCCAGCCAGATGGTGCGCTCCCCCATCGCTTCCAACTGAACGACCGAGCGCAGCGCACGTCCGATCAGCCGCTGAATTTCCATGGTTCGTCCGCCCACTTTGCCTTTGGACGATTCCCGTGGATTGCGTGACTCCGTGGCCCGAGGAAGCATGGAGTATTCGGCTGTAATCCACCCTTTTCCGCCTCCGCGCATGAACGGCGGCACGCGATCCTCCAATGTCGCCGTACAAATTACCTTGGTGTCTCCTACTTCGATTAGACAAGAACCTTCCGCGTGTTTGATGTAATTGCGCGTAATCTTGACTGGGCGCAATTGGTCACGGTCACGGCCATCAAGTCTCATTCCATGTTTCCTCCTAGCTTGCTATCGTCAACTCCGCTCATTATACCAGACTGAAGAAACCCTCTGCCACTCCGCAACCCCCTGCAACGCATTTCCGAAGCTGCGGAAAAATCCGCTGCCGAAAGCCCAAAGAAAAATCCATCCGTTCGGCGGGAACGAAACTCCGGCAAAGAGGGGTCTTGCGCACACACACAAATTTGACTAACATCTAATTAGATAATTAACTAATTAATGGTGATTCTTATGACGTCCTCCCTGCTTTTGCGTCAAGCCAATTTTCGCAGGCTGCTGCTTGCCAACTTTCTCAGCGGAGTCGGGGATTGGTTCAACAGCGTCGCCGTCCTGAGCCTGCTGTTGGAGATCACCGGCACGGCCATGGCCGTAGGCATTACACTGGCGCTCCGCACCTTGCCCTACCTGGTGTTCGGGCCGCTCGGCGGGTTGCTGGCCGACCGCTTCAACCGCAAAGCCGTCATGATCGCCTGCGACCTGGTGCGGGCGGTGATCGCCCTCTGCTTCCTGTTCGTCTCCTCTGCTGACGACGTCTGGATCGTCTACGCCGGAACGTTTGCCCTCGTCGCCTTCTCCGCGCTGTACAACCCGGCGAGGATCTCCCTGATCCCGGACGTCGTCGAACGCGATCAGCTCCTCTCGGCCAATGCGCTGGAGGAAAGCGTGTTCGGGATCGTGATGGCGGCCGGATCGCTGGTCGGCGGCGTCTTTGCCGCCTATTGGGGGACGGATGCAGCGTTCGTCTGCAACTCGCTTTCCTTTGTGCTGTCCGCGGCGCTGATTCTGCGGATTTCCCTCCCCCCGCGATCAAGCGGTGTCCGACGCGAAGCGGACAAGGAGGAGCGCAAAGCGAACGAACCGTCCTACCGTGACCTGTTTTCGCTGATCCGCCAAACTCCCCTGGTCCTGTACACCCTGCTGATGACGACCTTGTGGCTGGTCGGGGGAGGCATTCTCAACGTGCTGATCAGCGTCTACGCCTACCAGGTGTTTGCGGCCGGCAAAAGCGGAGTCGGTCTCCTCTACGGCGCGATCGGACTCGGTTTCATCGTCGGCGGGGTTGCGGCCGATCTGCTGAAACGGCGGCCTTACCACATGGCTTCCTGCAGTTTCGCCGTCGAAGGCTTCGCCCACGTGCTGACCAGCTTCGCTCCCACCATTTACCTGGCGGCTGCCTGCTACGCCCTCTCCACCGTCGCCGGGGGGATGGGCAACGCCAGTCTGCGCACGCTCCTGATGCGGCATCTCGACAAAGCGTACCACGGCCGTGTGTTCGCTCTCGAATCGACCATCTCCAGCGTGCTCATCGGCCTCTCGATGCTCGTCGGCGGATGGCTGCTCACCGTCTTTGAACCGCGGCTGCTCGGTTTTGCCGCCGGGCTGCTGATCACCCTCTGCTCGCTGATCCTCGGCGTCTTGATCTTGCAGGCCTCCCGGGCAGCCGATAGCGCCGCCCCGGCTCAACCGGACTGACAGAACTGCCGCAAGCAAAAAACCACGCCTGCCGATTCGGGCGTGGATTCGTGCGCGCTGTCAAAACTGCATCGTGTTGATGTGGACGGGGCGGGCGACCGGCTTGGTGAAATCGTACGTTCCGCTGGTGAGCGGCTTGCCTTCCACCAGCAGTTGAACCTGTTTGGCCCCTGTGCTCTCGGTCAGCGAGAGAACCAGCGACTCCAGCGCATCCGGATTGGCTTCCCTGCCGCTGTCGTATCTGAGGATGTCGCTGCTCAGATCGACGGTAACGAGGTCATTCTCCTGCTTTACATCCAGCACCCGGGTGGTGCGCAGGAGCGAACTGAACAGCGGCGAATTGTCACTCGGTCCTTTGATCAGCTCCTCTACCGCCGCTTTGGCCACGTTCTGCGTCTCCGGTATCAGCCGGGTGACCGGTACGAAATAGGAGCGCTTGTCATCCAATTGTCCCTGGAAATAGACCGTAACCGCCGTGGTTCGACCGGGAACGGCCCCTTCCGCCAGCTCCAGGTTGATCCCGAGGTTGCGGTCCAGGGTGGACGAGATCGGTGTGCTGCCCACCGGCATTTCGGTAAGCGGCGTGCCGTTTACCCAGATCTGCACCCTTTTGACGTTGGGAAACTCGGTTAGTGCCCGGGTCACTGCGTCCAGAATCTGCTTTTCGTTCTTGCTGTCGTACTTTTTGAACTCCGGGGAAAAGTCCACTGTCGCCAAACCGTCCTTGATAACCAGTCCTTTTACCTCCGTCCCTTCAGGAAGCACCGCGGAAAAGCCGTTGGGGAGCATGTTTTCCACCGGCCCGCCTTTGACCATGTAGGTCAGCACCTGTTTCGCCACCCCTTCTGTTTTTGGCAGGGTCAGCGTAAACGGCACTACATACCCGTTGGCATCCAGCAAGTAGACGGTGCGGTCGACTGACTCTGTGACCGCGGCCTCCGTCCCATCGGCTGAGCCTTCCGCCGCCGGCAGACCGTTGGGTGTATTCTGGGCGGCTTCCGACTGCGGCGGAGGTGCATCAATGCTGGTGGCTTTCTTTTCCGGTCCGAACAGTCCGCACCCCGACAGCAGCAGTGCGCTGACCCCAAGCACGGCGGTGATTGTGCCGATGCGATGTATCTTCATCATTACCCAGCCTCCTCCAGACACTTTGTACTATCATGTATACGAGCAGGGCTTGTGTTTATGCGTTGAATTGTCCGAAACAGAACCAAAGCGAAAAGCGGCGCCATGATTGGCGCCGCTTCAGCGTGTAGACAAAGTCCGCGGCGCATGGGAGATCGGCCCCGCTCGCTCGCTTGACGCCCAGCAAAGAAGCGGATGAAGTCCGCTCCAAAACGAGACGCGGGCAGGGGACAAACATCTGGGTATTTCGAGGAAGTGAGACTTGTGTCCCCTGTTGGTCCCCGCGTCTTCGTTTTTCCGCTGAGCCGGTCGTCAAAGGAGCTCGCTTGGCCCATCCCTCCATGCGATGCCCATTGTCTTCCGCTTCGGTTGATGAATGGGCAGGCCTTCCGGCCTGGAAATCATTTTTTGTGGACGCTAACTCAATGAACCGTTTGTCTTCAGTCTGAAGCGGCGCCATGATTGGCGCCGCTTTCTTGCCTCTTTCTTATGGTTGATACGACTCCTCCAACGATCTATGCTCCACCTTCACCCGACGGCCCAGCCACTCCTCCGCGATGGAGCGGAAATTGTCGGCGCCGCCGCTGGTGAAGAACAGATGGTCGGGAGCCGCAGACGTTTTGTCCGCTCTCGCAATCGAGGCATGCCGGGTCAATTCCCGCGCGGTTTCTTCCGCAGAACTGATCAAGGTGACGGACGGCCCCATCACGTCCTGAATGACAGGGGCCAGCAGCGGGTAATGGGTGCAGCCCAGAATCAGTGTGTCCAATTCTTCCCGGATCAATGGCTCCAGCGTACGGGCCACTACCTGGCGCGCTTCCGCTGTATGCTGCTGATGGTGTTCCACCAGCGGAACAAACGCTGGACAGGCGAGCCCAGCCACATACGTCTCCGGCCGCAGCCGCAGCAGGGCTTGCTCGTACGCGCGGGTGCGGATCGTCGTCTCTGTCCCAATCACACCAATCCGGCCGTTTTTCGTGGCCCGCACCGCCGCTCGCGCTCCCGGCTCAATCACACCGATGACCGGCAGCGGCAGGAGCTGCTGCGCCTCCTTGAGGACGACTGCTGTCGCGGTGTTGCAGGCCACAACCAGAGCCTTTACGGGATATCGGGTGACAAACTCAATCAGTTGAAAACTGCAGGCGCGTATCTCTTCCGGCGACTTGGAGCCGTACGGGCATCGGGCATTGTCGCCGAAGTACAGAATCCGTTCGTCGGGCAGCTGCCGCATTACTTCTTTCGCTACCGTCAGGCCTCCCACTCCTGAGTCGATAATGGCAATTGCTCGTTGGTCGCTCATCTGTGTGTCTCCCCTGTTGTAATGTCCATCTCCCAGCATACCACTTTTTGCGTTCGTGGTATAACCATATGCGATCCGCCGGTGCCACGTACTCCGCACATGCCGCACCATCCCTGGGCGCTTTTCATACGCTGAAATAGATAAGCGAGAAAAGGAGGAATCGCGTTGGAAGAACAGATCAAACACCTCGTCCACTGGAGCCAGTGGGGCACTCAGTGGATTGAGCACCTGCGAAAATCAATGCAGCTCGGCCGGGAGCTTGAGCGCCACCTGCACAAGTTTGACGAAGCGTTTACGCTGATCGGCCGCAAAGCGGCACAGATAAAGAAATCCTCTCACCACGAGGCCGTTCCCGCGCTCGTTGCCAAGGCGGAAGAGGTGCAAAAGCAGTTTCACCAGTTCCTCCGCCTGATCCAATACAACGAACAGGAACAGCCGGAGACCATGAAAGCAGCCTTTTCCTCATCCCGTCAACCGGTTCCCGTCGCCCGCCCCGTACCCGTCGGACGCCATACGCTGCCTCCCCTGCCGTACGCCTACGACGCCCTGGAGCCGTACATTGACGAGACGACCATGCGCATCCACCATGACAAACTGCACCGCAAATACGTGGAAGACCTGAACAAGGCCGAACTGAAGCTGGCGGAGGCGCGAGCCAAAAACGACTTTGCCCTGATCCGCCACTGGGAGCGGGAACTGGCCTTTAACGGCGCCGGCCACTACCTGCACACGATCTTCTGGCAGGTCATGCACCCGGATGGCGGCGGTGAACCGCAAGGCGATCTGGCCGAGTACATCCAGCGCTACTTCGGCTCGTTTGACGCCTTCAAGGCCCAGTTCACGCAAGCCGCCATACAAGTGGAGGGGCCAGGCTGGGCAATCCTCGTCTGGTCGCCGCGAGCACAGCACCTGGAAATCCTCCAGGCGGAAAAGCACCAGAACCTCTCTCAGTGGGACGTCGTACCCCTGCTGGTGCTGGACGTCTGGGAACACAGCTACTTCCTGCAATACCAAAATCAACGGGACAAGTATGTCAACAACTGGTGGAATGTCGTCAACTGGCGGGCTGTCGAGGAGCGCTTTCAGCAGGCGAGACGTCTGCGCTGGCAACCGTATTGAGGCACAAACCGTACCGAGACACAACAATCCATCCCTCCTCTGCCGGAAGGGGCGACGTGTTTTATGAGCGAATTAACTCAATCGTAAATGAGTTGCTCATCTTCCGGCAAAAGGACGTGAATGTAATGCTCGCAGTCGCCATGCTTTTCCTGATCATTGTGTCAGCAGCCGCTCTGGCAGCAGGTCTGTCCCCAGCCGGCGAAGCGCTTCTGACGATCATTAACCGGAGTTTCCTGGCCGGACTCTCCCTGCTTGTCCTCGGCTGTATCTCCTTGGTTGTCCGCTCTGGATTCTTTACCGTGTTTGGCGCCGGCTTTAAACGGTTGAAAACGTTTTTCTTCCGCCGTCCTCGCGTGCTGGAGAGCGACTGGCACAACATGGTTGACACCGTTTTTGCCCAAAAAAAAGAGACGTTCTTCCGAATCGGAACGTCTCTTCTGCTTTGGAGCGGAGCCGCCCTGATTGTCTTTTCCGTCGCGATGCTCGTTTGGCACTACCGCTAGTCCGCGCACAGATGGCAGGTCGCCCCATGGCCTGTCCGCACTTGCCTCCGCGCAGTCTCCTCGATGGAAAGCGCCGCCGAGCATCTTTGCTCCCGGAAAGCGCCCTGTCATTCTGTCTGCCTCCCGGCCGCGACCAGTTCCTCGATGCGCGGGGCGCGCGGGTCATGCAGCCAGCAGGCAGCCTGATGACTTCCACCAAACACGGCAGGCTCCGGCATCTGCCGGTCGCAGATTTCCATGGCAAATTCGCAGCGGGGCGCAAACGGGCAGCCTTTGGGCGGATGCAGCAGATCAGGCGGCGCCCCCTCGATCGGCACCAGCCGCTGCTTTTCCCCGTCCAGCCGGGGCAGGGAGCGCATTAGTCCCCAGGTATAGGGATGGCGGGGATGGGAGAAGACGTCCTGCACGCTGCCGGTCTCCACGACCACGCCGGCATACATGACCACCATCCGGTGGGCGATTGCCGCCACCACACCCAGGTCGTGGGTGATAATCAGCACGGACAACCTTTGTTCCTTCTGCAGCCGCTTTAGCAGATCGAGAATCTGGGCCTGAATCGTCACGTCCAATGCGGTGGTCGGTTCGTCGGCGATCACCAGCTTCGGCTGGCATGCCAGGGCGATGGCGATGACCACACGCTGCCGCATCCCGCCGCTGAATTGGTGTGGAAACTGGTCGACCCGCTTCTCCGGGTCGGGGATCCCCACCATGCGCAGCAGCTCAATCGCCCGCTTATGCGCCTCTTCCCGCGAGACCCGATGATGCCGGACGATTCCCTCCGCGATCTGTCTTCCCACTTTCATTGTCGGATTGAGCGCCGTCATCGGGTCCTGAAAGACCATGCTGATCTGCGCGCCGCGAATCTCCAACTGCTCTTTTTTGCTCATCGCCGTAATCTCTTTTCCTTCAAAGACGATCCGGCCATCGACAATCCGGCCGTGCGGGGCGGGGACCAGGCCCATGATCGCCTGGGCCGTGACGCTTTTGCCGCAGCCGCTCTCACCGACGACCGCCACTGTCTCTCCCTTGTCCACATGGAAGGAGACACCGCGTACCGCCTGTACTTCCCCTTCATACGTCTTGAAGTGTACTTTCAAATTGTCGATGGTCAGCAAATGTTGTTCGGCCATCGCAGTTCCCCCCTTTTTCTTACTCGCGCAGACGCGGATCAAGCGCATCCTGCAGACCATCGCCAAACACGTTGAAGGCAAACATCGTCAGCGAGATCATCAGTGCCGGGAAAAAGAGCCGCCACCAGTCGCCGGTGAGGATGACCCCAAGCGCGTCGTTGGTCATCGTTCCCCAACTGGCTACCGGTGCCTGTACGCCCAGGCCGAGAAAGCTGAGGAATGACTCGGCAAAGATCGCCGACGGGATGGTAAACGTCAGGTTGACAATGATCACGCCAAACGTGTTGGGGATCAGATGTTTGAACAAAATGCGGGGAAAATTTGCCCCGAGCACCTGAGCGGCGAGGATGAACTCCTGGTTTTTCAACTGCAGGATTTGCCCCCGCACCAGACGGGCCATTCCCACCCACCCCGTCGCAGACAATGCGATGATGATCGTCAACATGCCCGGCTCCATCACGACCATCAGCAGGATGACGACCAAAAGGTAAGGGAGTCCGTACAGTACTTCGATCAACCGCATGATCACGTTGTCAATCCGATCCCCCCGCTTGCCCCTGCCTGCCATGTACCCGGCGATGCCGCCGACGGTCACGCCAATGATCAGGTCGATCAGCGCCGCCACCACCCCGATCGTCAGTGAGATTCGGGCGCCGTACCAGGTGCGGGCAAACATGTCCCGGCCCAAATCGTCTGTCCCGAACCAGTGCTCATCGGAAATCGGCTTGTTTTTCATTAACAGATTTTGGTCGGAATAGCTGTACGGGACGAGATGCGGCCCGATGATCGACATCGCGACCAGCGCGACGATGATGACGAAGCCCAGCATCGCCAGCTTGTTTTTCACGAGCTTGCGAATCACCAGTTGGGCGTTGCTCAGGCTCGGGCGGGCAGATGCTGCGTCAGCCTGCTTACGTTTGACCAGCGGGCGAAACAGGGGATCGACTTTTTGTTCCATCGCCACTTCCTATCCCTCCTTGTTGCTCAATTTGATCCGCGGGTCGATCAGGGTGTACGCCACGTCGATCAGAAAGATGGTCACTATCAGAATGGAGCTGTAAAAAACAGTCGTTCCCAAAATGACTGGATAATCGCGGTTGAAGATGCCGTCGACAAAGTATTTGCCAATCCCGGGAATGGCAAAGATTTTTTCCACGACGAACGTACCGGTGATCAGCGATGCAATCAGCGGCCCCAGGAACGTAACTACCGGCAGGATCGCATTGCGGATTCCGTGTTTGACCACGACTGCCCAGGTGGGAATCCCTTTCGCCTCTGCGGTGCGGATGTAGTTTTGGTTCATCACTTCAATCATGCTGGCGCGCATGTAGCGGGTAATGATCGCCAACGGACCGAACGCCAGCGCCAGCGACGGCAGCACCGTATGCAGCCAGGTCCCCCAGGTGGCGACGGGAAAGATTGGCCACTTGATTGCAAAATAGTTGATCAGCAGCGGGGCCATGATGAAGCTGGGGATTGCCACGCCGAGGACAGCCAGGGCCATCGCCCCGTAATCGATCCAATTGCCGCGGTTGAGTGCGGCAACAATGCCGAAGAAAATGCCGAACACCAGCGCAATCGCGACCGCCTGCATGCCCAGCAAGGCCGATGCGCCAAATCCGTCCGCGATCATATCGTTGACACCACGTGTATCAGATTTGATGGAAGGCCCCAAATCCAACATCATCAGATTTTTCAGATAAATAACGTATTGAATCGGCAGCGGCTCGTCCAAATGGTATTTGGCTCGCAGATTAGCGCGGATCTGCTCCGGCAGTTGATCCGAATCGGAAGCGAACGGATCGCCGGGAATCGCATGCATCAGCAAAAAGGTCAGCGTCACGATGATCCACAGCGTCAAGAGCATCATCAGGACGCGCTTTGCCAAGTAATGGAACATGCGTGCTCCTCCTTCTCTATTTGGCCAACTCGTACATCGCCTGGGCGTAGATCGCCATCGCCTGAAGCAGATCGTCAATCTCCGCATACTCGTCCGCGAGGTGGGCCGTCGACTCTTTCCCGGGGAACACTGGGCCAAATGCCACGCCGGCTTTCAGCGTCTTGGCATAAGTGGCGCCGCCGGAAGCGAGCAGGCGAGCGGGGGCGCCGGTATGCTGCTCATACACGCGGGAAAGCGTCCGGATGACGGGATGGTCCGCTGGCACGTAGTGGGACTTGGAGGTGCGCACGCTTGACAACATCCAGCCTAGCTCCTGGATGCGCGCCATCAGCCGCTCCACGTACGGCTCCGGTGCCAAGGTGGCGGGATAGCGGATGTTCAGCCGGACAAGCCCTCCCTCGCTCCTGGTGTAGCGAAGGATGCCTGCGTTGACGGTCAGCGCTCCGCTCACCTCGTCCTGACATGCTACGTTCAGCCGTTCACCGTAGTGGTCTTCGTGCAAAACCTCTGCGAGGAAGCGGAGAAACAGGCGATCGGTACCGGCAAACGGGTAGTCGTACAAAAAACGTGCCAGCAGCGTTCCGGCGTTGACTCCATTGAATGGCTCCATGCCGTGAGCCGGCTTGCCGTCGAGTTGAAACGCCAACACGTCAGGCGCTCTTGGCTCCAGCCGTCCCGTCACACCACTGGCAAGGAGAAACGCGTTCCAGCGTTCGGTCACAGCAGCCGCGGCTGATTTCGCCTCCGCTCCCGCCGGTACCATCACCGAGGCAGTCGCTTTATCCGGCACGCTGTTGCCTTGATCACCGGAGGCAAACGACAGCAGCTGCCAACCTTCGTCCGCCGCGGCCCCTGGCTGTGCAGCCAGCATCAGTGTCGGATTGATCTGCCCCTTTTCGGCGTGGATGATCGGAAACGATGCGTCCGGTGAAAAGCCGATCTCCGGAAGCACCTCCCGTTCGGCGTAGTGCTTCATGCACAACCAGCCGCTCTCCTCGTCAGTGCCGATAATCAGGCGCACGCGTTTGGTGAGCGGCAGACCCGACTGCTTGAGCAGCCTCAGCGCGAAAAAGGCGGCCAGCGCCGGCCCCTTGTTGTCGATGGCGCCGCGGGCGTAGATTTTACCGTCGCGGATGTGCGGCTCGAACGGCGGTGTCGTCCATCCTTCACCAACAGTGACTACGTCGACGTGGACGAGCACTCCCACTTCCTCTTCGCCCTCTCCGTGTTCCACGTATCCGGCGTAACCCTCCAGGTTTTTCACCGCAAAGCCGTCTGATCGCCCCAACTCCAGCATGAAGTTCAGGGCCTGCGCCACTCCGTCGCCGAACGGTTTGCCCGGACCGGCGGTCGACATATCCTCGATGCTGTTAATCCTCAGAAAAGACTGCAGCGTTTCCAAATAGGCTTCGCGCTGTGCCAAAGCCTTCTGCTTCCAATATTCGAAGTGACCGCTCATCTTACTCCCTCCTCCGTTTATCCCCGGCTTTTCTCACAGCAGGCGAGAAACACCGCCCCTTTAGTGGACAGGCGGCTGCCCTGCCGTCCTTTGCCGACGTGTATCAGCCCGTCCTGCTGCAGCAGCTTTAAACGGTACCGCACTTGTTGGCCGCTCAGCTCGATTCCCTGCCGGCTGAGCTGCTCGCCCAACGCGTACCTCCCGCTCCCCTGCTGTTTCAAAACATGCAGGATCGCGACGACATCGTCCAAAAAGCCGCGCTGTTCGTATGCCTCGCACAGCGTCCGGCATTCGTCCGCAAGCACATCATCGGCCGGAACGGCAAAAGACTCCTGCATAAACGGCAGGTGGATGGCATACACTTCCTCCTCTACTACGTGGGCCAGGTATTCCATCACGTTTTCCAATTCCCGGATGTTACCGGGCCAATCGTACTCCTGCATCGCCTTCAGTGCCTCCTGCGTAAGTGTAAACGGTGGGCGGCGCATCTCTTGGCAGTATTTGCGAATAAATTCCTCCGCCAACAAGGGGATGTCTTCCGGCCGCTGTCTGAGGGGCGGCAGGTGGATGGGCAGGATGTTTAACCGATAGTACAAATCAGCGCGGAAGCGTCCTTCACGCACCATGCGCTGCAAATCCTGGTTGGTCGCGGCGATGACGCGAATGTCGATCGGGATGACTTTGTTGCCTCCCACCCGCATGATTTGCCGCTCCTGCAGCACCCGCAGCAGCCGGTTTTGGATCGCACCGCTGGCATCGCCGATCTCGTCGAGAAAAATCGTTCCCTTGTGGGCCAATTCAAACCAGCCGATGTGTCCTCCCTTGCGCGCACCGGTGAACGCCCCCTCCTCGTAGCCGAACAGCTCACTCTCCAACAGTGATTCGGAGATGGCGGCAAAATTCACACCGACGAACGGCTCCCGCCTGCGGGGAGAGGCGTTGTGAATGGCCTGCGCGAACAGTTCTTTACCCGTTCCCGTTTCACCCAGCAAGAGCACTGTTGAGTTGCTGCGGGCAATCTTGCGGGCGATTCGCAGCACCTGTTGAAAAGAGAGGCTTTTTCCACAGATGTCGTCAAAGTGATACTTGGCCACCAGCCCTTTGCTGTACAGGCGCATACGGTAGTCGTGTTCCATCTGTTCGATTTCCGCAGCCTTGCGGAACAAGAGCAGGCTGCCGAAAAACCGCCCCTCCATGACGATGTGCATTTTGCGGAAAAAATACGTCCGGCCGCCCCAATCCACCAGTACGTCGTCGTTCTCGTCGCACTGCCGAATCATTTCGTAAAAGTCTGGCGGCAGACAATGGACCGCTTTTTCCCCCTGAATCGGCACACCCTGCAGGTGAAGGGTGTCCACCGCCTTCTGGTTGATAAACCGGATGGTATCCTTTTCGTCCATGGCAATCACAGCATCCTCGATTCGGTTGACGATTGCCTCCAGGTATTTGTGCAGCAGGTGGGCGTGATGAATCTCGTTGCTCAACTGTTTCGTGATATCGATCAGCGACTGCATCGCGCGGGCGGTCACCCGCTGAAAATTATCGCTGTCGAAATGGGCGTAAATCTCCAGCCAAGTGGACAGGTCGATAAGCCGGAAGCCGATGTCCACCACTTTGCGGATGGTGCCCGGCACGTGTTCGGCCTCACCCGGCGTGACGGCAATCTCAATGTCGCGCGGATAATCGGCCCCCGGATAGTACGGGTAGAGCTCAAAATCCATGCCGGAGTCAATCAGCAGCCTGACCGACTCCTTCGCCGTCTCCTCCGTATCGCTCACAAGCAGCACCTTTACCCCTTTGGGCACTTCCAACATTTCCCGCAAATTGTGATACGGCAGCATCCGCTTGGCAATGATCACCTTCGCTCCCGGCGGCAGATACGCCGCCACCTGCGGATAGATGCTTTTGGAGGACAGGACAACGAGCGAACCATCTGCAATCGGCCAGTAAGGCAGTTGATCCACGCGCCTGCCTTCGATGTGAAAATCCTCGGAGATGCCCAAATCACGGCATTGGCTGACCACAGACTGCAAAAATTCGTCCATTTTGGCGACAAATGTTACCGTTTTTTTCTTCATCACAACCCGCTCCATGCTGTAAAGTGAAGACAAGGGCGCGCAGCTTCAGCCCTTGTCTTCATTGTATTATTTCTTTAAAATCACCGCCCACTTGTAATCAATCGTGCCAACAGCATGGCGAACGATCCCATTCACGTTCGGCTGTTCCATGTACGCCACCGTTCTGAAATAGATGGGCACAATCGGCATGTCCTCCATGAAGATCTTCTCCGCTTCGTGCATCAGCTTGAAGCGCTCGGTTTCGTCAGCCGTGCTGCGGATCTTCTGCACAAGTGCGTCGTATTCCTTATTGCTGTAGTTGATGCGGTTGCCGGGATGATCGGTGGTATAGAGTTCCAGAAAGTTGTAGGGATCAGCATAGTCAGCCGGAATGGTGGAACGGGAGAACTGAAGCTTGCGTGCGCGCTGCTCCGCCAAAAACACGTTCCATTCCTTGTTTTCCAGTTTCACGTCAACACCGAGGTTTTTCTTGTACATCTCCTGCAGCACTTGGGCTATCGCCTTGTGCGCGTCACTGGTGTTGTAGGTCATGGTAACGGGCGGCAGGGTCGTCCAGCCTTCCTCTTCCATGCCTTTTTTCAGCAGCGCTTTTGCCTGTTCGACATCATTGTCCTTAAAATAGTCCCCTCCCACTTCACGAAAGTCGCGTCCGTCCGGTTCCAGCAAGCCGGTTGGCACGTGAGCCAAAGCAGGGAGTTCGTTGCCCTGCGTGACGTTTTCGATTAACGCCTTCCGGTCAATCGCCAGAGCAAACGCCTTGCGGATATTCTTGTTCGTAAACGGCGGCATGGACGTGTTCATCCGGTAGTAGTAGACGGATGCTTCCGACATCACTTTGGCTTCCCCTGAATCGATCAACCGCTTTTTCAAGTCGTTGGGCACAGATTGGACCATGTCAAGCTGTCCGGTTTTGTACATTTGGTACTGGGTATTTTCGTCGTTTACCATCACCCAGTCGATGCCGGCAATCTTGACCGAATCCTTGTCCCAGTAGCCTTCGTTCTTTTCCACTTTCACCGTCTGGTCATGCACCCACTCCGTCAGTTTGAACGGTCCGTTGGTAATGAGTGTGGACGCTTCGGCAGCGAAGTTCGGATTGCTTTCCACCGACTTTTTGTGAACCGGGAAGAACGTCGGCTGCGTGATGATGTTGAGGAAAAAGCCGGTCGGCGCTGTTAGCTTCACTTCCAACGTCCTGTCGTCGAGCGCTTTCACTTTTACGTCGTCTGCGCTTCCCTCTCCCTTGTTGAACTTCTCGGCTCCCTCAATAAAATAGGCAAGGAAAGCGGACGGGAAAGCGTTTTGGGGATCGACGATACGTTTCCATGCGTACTCGAAGTCGTGAGCTGTCACCGGGTCCCCGTTTGACCACTTACTGTCGCGCAGCGTAAACGTGTACGTTTTTCCATCATCGCTGATCGTCCACTGCTCCGCCATGGCCGGCTGCGGCTTGTGATCCTTGTCCAGTCGGACGAGCCCTTCCATGATTGCATTCAGCACTTCATTGGAGACGCTGTCGAAGCCCTTTGGCGGATCGAGCGACGGCGGCTCCGTCCGCAGATTGAGACGGAGTTTGGCTGTTGTGTCTGCCTCTCCACCCGCTTCCGCCGTCTGCCCTTTGCCTGGCTGATTCGGTGCAGCCGATTGGTTGCAGCCGGTGACCATCAGTGCCAGCAAGAGGGCGGACGTGCTCAAGACTTTCCATCCTTTGCGCAACTTCATCGGAACATTCCCCCTTTTCTCGGTAAATTGTATGGATCAAACCGCAGGTGCGGCCAGGCGGCCATCCGCTATTACGCGCGCAAGTCGATGCTGTCTCGGTTTAGCGCAAATCTGGTTGCGATGCGCCCGACAGCCACCCCACTCATGGTGGTCACGGCCGGCTCCGTGTACGCCGCCAATTCCTCCAACGGGCCGTCCGTCCCGATCCCCAACTGCCGCAGGACTTCGTTTACGACGGCGTAAAGGGCGCGTGCTCCTCCGTCTTCGATCTTGACTGCGATGCCCAGCCCGGTCTGCCGGTCCCCCAGGCAGTAAACCGCTTCCGCCCCCGCCTTGCCGATGACGCGGCCGCGAAACGCGCGCATCAGATCGGTGCAGTAGCGGTGATTGCCGCCGACCATCTCCGGATGGGCAGTCATCGCATCAGTGATGCGGCGGACTGCCTGTCGCCGCTGCGGGGCGGCAATTACGTCCGGTTTGGCCAGCTTCGCGTACGCCCAGGCGCAATGGGACAGCGGCAGACAGTGGACCGGCACGCCGCAGCCGTCCACAGCCAGCGCAATCTTCTCTCGCGGATAGCTGGTCAGGTCGCTGACCGCATCGAGGATGCGCTGCTGGACCGGATGATCCGGGTGATGGTAGGTGGCCACATCTTCGCCCAAATGAACGGCGGTGGCAATCATCCCGGCGTGCTTGCCAGAGCAGTTGCTGTAAACCGGCGTCAGCGGCTTGTCCTCCCGAAGCAGCTGCTTGTAGCTCTCCTCGTCCCGCGGCACGTGGGCTCCGCATTGGAGCGCTGCTTCCGTATGTCCGCAGCGGACCAGCATTGCCAGCGCCCGTTCGCGGTGGCGGAGCTCCCCGCTGTGCGACGCGCAGCATAACGACAGATCGGCTGGCTCCAGCCCGAATCGGTCCGCCGCTCCCGTCTCCACCACCGGGATCGCCTGGATCGGCTTCATGCTGGAACGGGCAAACGTGAGACGGTGAGGATCGCCGTACCAGTACAACAGGGTTCCTTGTGCATCGACGACAGCTACATGGCCGAGGTGAGAACTTTCCACGATTTCCCCTCGGTATACCTTGGCTACTACGTTCATGATTTGTCTCCTTTTGTGTTGAAGTGTTAGAATATGACTCTTCGACATGAGATAGAAGCAACTTTCATGCCACATAACGAATACGTAAAGAAGATTGGAAAAATTCCATACATTATTGCTGTTTGCGCGACTGTGCTCATTGTTTGATGTTTTTTAGGATGTCCTCTTAACCTTAACAGGTTGTCCTAAATAATAAACAGGTCATGGTTAAGCACAATCAGGTGAACACCTCTGAGTCGGACACCCCATTGTTTTGAAACCGGAACGAAAAAAAACAGCCTTTGGCAAGACTGTTTCCCGGCACATGCCGATGCGTTGATTCACGTTTTTTGCCTGCTGCTTGATGCTCCCTTTATCCCTCAATCAATCCCCTACGCCTGTTTGACTCTCTGCAGATCGGCCTCCACCATCATGTGAATCAGTTCCTGCAATCCCGTCTTGGGCATCCAGCCCAGCTCCCGTTTCGCTTTGGCGGGATTCCCCAGCAGAACGTCCACCTCCGCCGGACGGAACAACTGCGGATCGATCACGAGGTAATCCTGATAATTGAGCCCCACGTAGTCAAAGGCGATCTTGCACATTTCCTCTACCGTCGTGGTGGTTCCCGTGGCGATCACATAATCGTCCGGTTTTTCCTGCTGCAGCATCAGCCACATCGCTTCCACGTAATCACCCGCAAACCCCCAATCCCGCTTGGCGTGAATGTTTCCCAGCCGAAGTTCCTTTTTCCGGCCGGCCACGATTTGCGCAACGGTGTAGGTCACCTTCCGCGTAACGAATTCAAGCCCTCTCAGCGGCGACTCGTGGTTAAACAGGATGCCGTTGCTGGCAAACATGCCAAAGCTCTCCCTGTAGTTTTTCGTCATCCAGTACCCAAACAGCTTCGAAACCGCATACGGGCTGCGCGGGTAGAACGGGGTTTGCTCCGACTGCATCGGTTCCTGGATCAGCCCGTACAGTTCGCTGGACGACGCCTGATACATTTTGATCCCCGGGTCCACCTCGCGAATGGCTTCCAGCATGTGCAGCACGCCCATACCGGTCACCTCGGCGGTCAAAATGGGCTGCTCCCAAGAGGAGCCGACAAAGCTCTGTGCCGCCAGGTGGTATACCTCATCCGGTTTGACCGCCTTGACAGCCCGGATCAGCGACGAGAGATCCAACACGTCTCCGTCCCTGTATTCCACCTCGTCCGCGATGTTCAGGTATTCCAGTCTCCACAGGTTGCTGGTGCTTCGCCGCGGAAGCAATCCAGCCACCCGATATCCTTTTTCCAGCAGAAACTTGGCCAGATAAGCCCCATCCTGGCCGGTGATGCCTGTGATGAAGGCTGTTTTCGTCACGGTCTCGCTACTCCTTTTCCACAAGTGATTGCAGTCTGCGGAGGACGGCCTTTGCGCTGTGTTTCCACGTAAAGGCGGATCGCACCCGCTCGCTGGCCGCGCGCCCCATTTGCTTGACGAGCAAGCGGTTTTCGCTGGCCGCGCGCATGGTTTTTTGCAGGACGTGCTTGTCGACGGACAGCCACCAGGGCGGCGCCACCGTCTCCGGAAGACCTGTACCCTGCGCGGGGAGCTCAACCTCCCTGGCCGGGAGCAAAAAAGCCGTCCGCCCGTCACAAAGATCGCGGCTGGGGCCCTGGTCCGGCGCGATGACGGGAAGGCCGCATGCCATCGCCTCCGCAAGCGGCAGCCCAAATCCCTCTCCCCTGTACGGGTGAACCAGGCAGTCGCATCCCGCATACAAACCCGCCATTTCCTCATCGGAGAGGTGCCGGTCCAGATAGACAATGCGCGGGCTGCGCGGCCGGGAAGCTGCTTGACGGATTGCTTCGTGAAACGTCTGTCCTTTGTAAAAGCTGCCTGCCCCGTTGTCCTTGATCACCAGACATACATCGTCATCCGCCGTAAATTCGTCCACATATGCCTCTAGCAAGAGGTCGATCCCCTTGCGAGTGATGGTGCCGCCGACGAACAAAAAGCAAAAACTTGCCGTCCCCACGCGTAGCGGCGCAGCCTCCGGGCGGAAGACCGTTTCGTCGACGCCCAGCGGAATCACCTGGATTTTTTCTTCCGGAATGCCGCAGCGCACGTAGCATTCCTTGTTGTAGGTGCTGTACACCCAAATTTCATCGACGTCTTCCTGTAACGGGATGAACCAGTCGCGCGGAATGGCTCCGTACTCCCAGGCCTGCATGCAGATCCGGCGCTTCCCGGCCGGCTTCACCCACCTGGGCGTCCACTCGTGGACAACCGCAGCGTCTGCATCGGAAAATGGTACAAACGAAGCGGCGCGGCTGGACGGCACCCGTCCGATTTCGTCCGGCGGCACTTCCATTCTCAGGAGAAGGCGAGGATCTCGCTCCAGCTGCCTGCAGAGATTCCGGTTGACAACAGCGATGCTGTGGCCGGCAAATTGCGGCCCGACCCAGTTGACCCTGATTCGCTCGTTCAACGGCTCACCCCCGGACTGCCAAAATGACATTCTTCCTCAATATATGGCGCCGGGGCAAGGCCGGTTCCGGTTTTCCTTTGACTGCATCGTTCACCAGGACCGACGCCCGGTAATACCCTAACAACAACTGGTACTATCAAGCGGGAGTGAAAACAACGATGACCCAACATTGGCAGGACCACTATCAGCGCTGGATGACGTTCGCCCACCTTGATCCTGAACTGCGCGCCCAGTTGGACAGCCTGCGGGATGACCCCCACACACTGGAAGACTGTTTTGCCAGACCGATCGCATTCGGAACCGGCGGCATGCGCGGGGAGCTCGGTCCCGGGATCAACCGGATCAATCTGTACACCGTGCGTAAAGCGGCGGCGGGTCTGGCCCGCTATGTGACCGCACACGGGAAAGCAGCGATGGAAGCGGGCGTGGCGATCGCCTACGACAGCCGGCACAAATCCCGGACGTTTGCCGTGGAGTCGGCCAACGTGCTGGGATGGTACGGCATTCGCGTCCATTTGTTTGACCGCTTGTGCCCGACGCCTCTGCTGTCGTTTGCCGTTCGCCATCTGGGAGCGTTTGCCGGCATTGTCATCACGGCGAGCCACAATCCGCCGGAATACAACGGGTTTAAGGTATACGGCGCGGACGGCGGACAGATTACGCCGGCGACTGCCGACATGCTGCTTAGACACATGGAAGAGGCAGGCGACGAGCTGCGGATTGAGACGGCGGACGAATCGTCGCTTCTGGCGAGCGGCTTGTTGCGTTCGCTTGGCGACGAGCTGCTTAAGGCGTATCTGGAACAATTGCACCGCCGCCGCATCCCGCCCGCCGTCCAACCGGCAGGCGATCCCGTCCGCATCGTGTTCACGCCGCTCCACGGCACCACGTACGAAGCGATCACAAAAGGGCTTAACGCCTTTGGCTACCGCCACGTCACAGTCGTGAGGGAGCAGGCCGATGCGGACCCCTCCTTTTCCACCGTCTCCTCCCCCAACCCGGAGGAACATCACGCGTTTGACCTGGCCATTCAGTATGCGAAAACAGTCGGGGCCGACCTGGTTGTGGCAACCGACCCGGACGGTGACCGCCTCGGGGTGGCCGTGAAGCACCCCCAGGGAGACTACGTCGTGCTGACCGGCAACCAGACCGGAGCGCTCCTGCTGCATTACCTGTTGTCGCAAAAACAGCGAAGCGGCGCTCTTCCGGCAAACGGCGTCGTGTTGAAAACGATTGTCACGTCAGAGATGGGACGGGCGATCGCGTCTGATTTCGGGCTGGCCACCGTCGACACGCTGACCGGATTCAAATACATCGGCGAGAAACTGGGCGAGTTTGAAAAAACAGGCGCGTACACCTTCCAGTTTGGCTATGAGGAGAGCTGCGGCTACCTGATGGCTGACATCGTCCGCGACAAAGACGCCGTGCAGGCGGCCTTGTTCATCGCCGACGCCTGCGCCTGCCACAAGGCTGAAGGGCGAAGCTTGTACGACGCATTGCTCCAGTTGTACGACAGGTACGGCTACTACAGAGAAGACCTGCATGCGATCACCTGCAGGGGCAAAGACGCCATGGCCGCAATGGTATCCACTCTGTCCCGCCTGCGCAGCCGGCCGCTGACGGAGATCGCCGGAAAAAAGGTGGCTGTCGTGGAAGACTACTTGACGGGCGAACGCCGCAATATCGCCCTGGGCATAACCGATCTCTTGACCCTGCCGAAAACCGACGCGCTCAAATACGTGCTGGACGACGCATCCTGGTTCTGCGTCCGGCCGTCGGGCACAGAGCCAAAAATCAAGCTGTATGTCGGCGTCAAGGGTGACTCTCTGAAAGAGGCAGACACCAAACTGGCGACGCTCAAGCAAGCGGTCGGACACCTGTTTCAGACCCCATAGCCCGCTTTGTGCGGATCAAAACGACAACGCCTCTAAAGCGGTAACCCACCTTTAGAGGCGTTGCATTATCCGTCTGTGCAACGGGGGCACAACCTAGGATTCCTGCCATTTTTGAAACACGATCAAGCCGTTCCAGTATGTCGGATGACCGTTGCCGGCCGTCTGGACATCCATCAGGATTCGGTAACGACCGGGCCTGGATGCGATGAAGTCGAGGGTGGCTCGGCGCGGATCGGCCCAGTTTGTATCGTCGACGAGGATGACGCAGCCATCGGCGAAATAAGGTTCGGCTAGCTGCAGCGCCAGCAGCTGGTTGTGGTAGTCGTGCGGCCCGTCAAACATGTAGCAGCCGATCTGCTCCTTGTGCACGCGTTGGAAATACTCGACGTAATCCATCTCGAAAAACTTGTGGTTCCCGCTTTTATGCCGTTGAAAGTAATAGTGGAAACGGTCACGCGGTCCGCCGAATGCCGAAAAGTTGTCAATCCCGATGCAGATTTTGTCGGGGTGGTTGACCAGTCCCGCCAAAAACGTGTATCCGTGCCACACGCCGACATTCACGTATGCGTGTCCGGGAGCCATCTGCGAAACGAGGCGGTTCAGGATGGCTCCGATCGCAAAGGTGGACATTTTGGGAATGTCCCACACGCTGCGGATGTTTTCCGTCAACCTTAATCCGTCTGCCGGCAGCACGGTATTGGTTGACTGCAGCGCGAAATCGTCGGCAAAATACATGTTCTCCGGCAGTTGGTCGGTCGGCCGAATCCTGCGAAACGAGATTCCGGCCAAAAAATCGGCAGGGTTCATGCGGACGATTCCCTCCCTTCTCCAGTAACAGCTCAGCCTTGCATCTTCTGAAAGACGCAAATGTTCCATCCCATGTAGATCCGCCTGTACGAGGCAGGCAGTTCCGAAGCGAGGCGGGTGGGTCCCGGCCAGGACGGAACGTCGTCAAACACGACATAGCCTCCGGCCGGCACCATCGGACTCCACGACCAAAAGTCGCGCTTCACCGCCTCGTAATTGTGGTCAGCATCGATAAACAACAGACCGATCGGATTATTCCTGGGAAAATGCCAGGAAGTAGCCCCCGTATCTCCTCGCAGCGGCTGCACACAATCGGCCACGCCGGCGTTGGTGAGATTTTGCAAAAACTCTTCGAACAGCTGGTTTTCCTTATACCCTTTCAATAACGTCTTGCACGTCTGTTCATCAGGTCCCCCGTTTTTCGTGCCCTCCCAGGTGTCAACCGCAAATACGCGGCCTGCGCCCCGGTCTTTGACAGCATGGGCCAGCCAAACGGTAGACCGTCCTTTCCACGATCCCAATTCCACGACCGTGCCGGTAGGCGCATAAAACCGCACGAGCTGGTATAGCACCATGCCCGCTTGATCGCACACCCATCCCTGGATGGGCGCCACTTTTGCCTGTATTTCCAGAAACCGGGCATGCAGTGTGGGCGATTGCATGAAGTGTCCGCTCATTGCCCGCCACCCCCTCACGCAAGTTTTGGCACGTGCTGCCTTGTTTTCCGATGCTGCTATGATATGCATGCATGTTCAATGCGGCGTGTTCGTTGGCGGACGGGCGTGAAAAATAGGTGAGCGGGATCAGAGTCGGGGAACAGGCTGCCTGTTTTCGCGAATCCACTCTCTCAGCCTGTGCTGCTCTTTTGTAAACACACGGTAAAACGCCGCTTCTTCCCGGGACAGGGGCATAATCTCGTAGGCCATAAAACTGCACACTCGCCTGTTTGCCTGACTGTCAGGAAGAATGACATGCCACGAAGAATAGATTTCTACCCGGTTCTCCGCTTGATCGGAATGAAGCGGAATCTCCAGCTCAAACAGGTTTGCGGGTATGCGAACGCTGCCGGCATGCTGACCGTTGAGCATTACGGTCAACTGCTGAATGTTCTGCGGCTGGGCGGGAATATGATGGGGAATTTGTCCCTTGATCAAGAGCGTGTCAAGCGGATGCTCGGGATTGACCTCGATGGACAGGACGAGCTGAATCGGCACCATCCTGTCCGGGTATCGGTTCATGTCCACCAGCTTCGGAGTATTGCCGAACATCTGGTATGCTTTCACATCGCGCAGGATCCGGTAGATTCCGTATTTTCGGTAATGGGGGACGTAATGGTCGGCAAGCCACGTGTTGGAAATGGCCCCGAAGTGTTTCAGACTGGTTTTTAGCACCTCCGGTATTCCGATGGATTCCCACTGCGTGCCCGATTTGCTGGAGCCGTGATATCTGGCGTTGGCCAAAAAGTCATCAATGGTGCCGATGCGATGCGTTTTGGCAATCCGAATCCACAGGTCGTAATCCATGCAGAAATTCAGCTTCTCATCCACTCCGCCTACCTCTTCTATCACCTCTTTCCGGATGAAAGCGGACGGCTGGCAGATGTGACAGCATTCAAACAGTTCGCGGGCGTCGACCGGCAGTTTTGGGGGAAACGGAAAGACGGTAACTTTTTGATTGTATTCGTTGATGACATAGGCTTTGCCGTGAACCATCCCCCATTCGGGATGCGCTAATAGCGCCTTCACGGCTTTCATGACCGCCCCCGCCTCATACGTATCGTCCGAATTCAGCCAGCCGATGATCGCTCCCCTGGCCAACGCCAGTCCCTTGTTGATCGCGTGGGACTGACCCCGGTCAGGCTCGGACACGAAACGAAAGCGCGTGTCAACCTGGCTGAAATGCTCCAATATCGCCAGCGTTTCATCTGTCGATCCGCCGTCAATCACGATGTGCTCCAGATTGGGATAATCCTGCTGCAGCACACTCTCAATCGTTTGGCGGATAAAATGCCCCTGATTGAACGACGGCGTAATGATGCTCACCAAGGGTAGATCTTCCACAGCCACCACATATCCCTCCTTCGTTGTAAGAAGTTATGTTTCCCGGCACGATACGATAACTTATGCAAAGCGAATCCGCGGCGAGACCGGGCGATGTTTCCGGAAAGCAGGACGTGAGGCGGCCTTCATCTGCGGCTGACCGACCGCGGGAGAACGCACAGCGTTTTGAAAAAAAACTGAAACACGAAGACACTGCTGTCCAAACCATTCGGGTGAAGCGATCATATCCTACTCTATAAGGCAAAATCCGGATGCCAGCCATTTACGATGAGGGGAGAACCTGTAATGGACAATCGTCAATTCCTGAAACACGCCGTCCGCACTGCCTTGGATACGCGCAATTTTGACTGGGTCTTCCGCCAGTTTCCCAACAGATCACAATTGATTGCTCATAAACGAATTGCCCTTGTGCTGGATGTCGGTGCCAATACCGGACAATTCGCCAGCAAATTGAGACAGCAAGGGTATCGCGGCAGAATCGTCTCCTTTGAACCATTGTCCAAGGAATTTGCCCAATTGCAGCAATTGGCCTCCAGCGATCCCCACTGGGACTGCAAGCAGGTGGCGCTCGGCAGTACGGAAGGCCAGGCCATCATCAACATCGCCGGCAACTCCTACAGCAGTTCCCTTTTGCCGATGCTGGACCGGCACGTGATCGGCGCTCCCGATTCGCGCTACGTCGGCAGGGAAACCATCGTCATCACACGTTTGGATACGCTGCTGCCGTCACTGATACACGCGCACGAACGCGTCTACCTCAAGCTGGACGTCCAGGGATACGAATTGGAGGTTCTCAAGGGGGCCCAACGGACGCTGCCCCACGTAGACATCTTGGAAATGGAACTGTCGCTTGTCCCTTTGTACCAGCACCAATTGCTGTATCCGGCCATGATTGACTACGTGGATCGCCTGGGTTTTGATCTGCTCTATCTGGAAAGGGATTTTGCAGACTACACCACAGGGGAAGTGCTTCAGGTTAACGGCATCTTTGTACGGAGGTAGACAGCCATGCACCCTTTTACGCATTCGGAAGTATCACTGAATGACGTCACCATGACGCTTGTGACAAACCTGGAAGATCTGATTTCCGGCGCCGAATTACGGAGCGGGAAGAAGCTGTGGTCGGACGCCCTGGATCACGCGCGAAAAAATCTCAAACCCCATGGCCGGATTCTCTACGCCGGCGGCCATGTCGGCTCAGCGGTGATTTTTCTGGCCAAGGTGGAGCCAACCGCGCTGATCTACTGTTTTGAACCTGACCCGATCAATTTCGCGCTGTTGACGGTGAACCTGGAGATCAATCAGGTGCGCAACGTCCATGCGTTTCCGTTTGCAGCAGGAAAAACACAAGGATTTATTCCTTTTTACAAAAGCGATTGGGATTCATCCGACCACCGCTGCGCCATGCCCCGAATGGACGATCCGGACGTTACCATTTTTCACGGCCTCCCCTACCGCATCCCGATCGTGCAGCCCCCGGAATTTCTCAAAGCGTGCTATCGCAGCAAGGCTCCTCGCTCGTTTGACTTGATCGTGACCGACACCCAGGGGGCCGATGTTGACATTTTGGAAGCGTGTTTGCCGATGATTGGCCCGCATACCGGCGTGATTGCGGAGTATTCGCCCTATCACCTGTACCGCCACGGCACTTCCAGGCAGGATGTAGAACGCCTGCTTCGCCTCTTTTCCCGGGCGGAAATCGTAAACTCGCGGGTGGAAAATGTCATGCCCGCCCCCGTTACCGTTGACCAACTGCTTTCGTTTTATGACGAACACTGCGAACAGTACAAAGGCTATGTGGACATCTGGTTGACTGCACGCCAGGACCCAACACACAAATAGGAGAGTGAGGCCCATGGACACCCAATCGCTTCCGCTTGTGAGCGTCATCACCCCCTCCTATAACCACGGAAAGTACATCCAAGAAACGATCGAAAGCGTGCTTAAGCAGGATTACCCGCATGTGGAACACATCGTGATTGACGGCGGATCCACGGACAACACGTTTGCGATCCTGTCCCAATACAACCAGCTAAGCGAAAAATTCACCTTCGTATCCGAACCGGACCGCGGTCAGTCCCACGCGATCAACAAAGGCCTGTCTGTCGCGCGGGGAGAGATAATCGGATGGTTGAACTCGGACGACACGTATATGCCCGGCGCCATCCGCCGAGCGGTTCAAGCCCTGATGGCAAACCCTCACTGGGGGATGGTACACGGAAACGGCTACGTTGCCAACGAGCGAAACCTGCCGGTCAGGCCGTTTCCCGTCAAGCCGCAGGATCGGCTGAAACTGTTTGAACGGTGCAACATCCTGCAGCCTGCCGCCTTCGTCCGCAAACAGGTCTTGTACGATGTGGGAGGGTTGGATGAAACCCTCAGCTTCTGTATGGACTACGATTTGTGGATCCGCATCGCAAAGCGCCACCGCATCGGCTATGTGCCCGAATTCTGGGCAAAAGCCAGGTATCATTCCGCATCCAAATCGGTCACCCAGTGGCCGACGGTAGGACTTCAGGAAGTGTTCCGGACGAGCGCCAAACATTACGGTACCGTGTCAAACGACTGGGTGATGGAATACCTGTACTTCCACCACAACAAAGGCGTGTTTCCGCTGCTGAACTTTTTTCGGGCGCACGCGGTTTTTGGCAACGCACCGCGAATCACAGCGATGAACCGCCACCCGGACATGTGGGTCCCGCCCAATTTTCACGTCTCGATTCAATCCGATCCGCAATCTCCCGCACACACGCTGCTGATCAGGGGCGCAAGACCGGCCGGGCCGTCCGCGTCCCAATCAGCTTTCCTGCATTACGTCATAAACGGCAGCATGACGGGAACAATCGCCGTGAACGGGACGTCATTTACCGTGGAATTTCCGCTCCCGCCGGATCGGACGAACCATGAACTGGACATTTTCGCATCGTGGAACATAAAGCTTGGCTCCCCGGCGCAGCCGCGCGTCGTCAGCTTTTTGGCCGATCAGGTGCTTCCTCTCTCGTATCAGGAGCTGCAGTTTTACCGTGCATATCTGACAAATCCCGCCGGCATCGCGCAGTGGATCAGGGATCATCGCCGCCCGGTTCCCCGGCTGTAAGCTGCAGTCGGCCGCATGCGGCAAGCGGCGCGACTCGCGCATGCCGCGTCATTCAAACCGTTTTGGAAGGAATAATAGACACGGGGTGCTTGGCCCAATGGCAAGCACCCCGTTTTTTCCTTTTCCGCCCCTGTTGCTATGCGCAGCCGGCCAGTTTCAGCAGTCCGGCCAGTCTCTTCAGATCGACGACGATATCGTCTTCGATGTGGTAGCGAATGGACCACACATCGTAGACCAGCTTCCGCTTCCTGCCGATCAGGTAATAGTAATCCAGATCGCAGTGGCAGCTGATCATCCAGTATGTTTGGCGAACCCAGTGAGGAGAGAAGAATTCGATTACTTTTGTTCCCGGCCGGCAGAAGACAATATTGGCAAGGCCCGCCCCATGCGGTGCGACAATCACCTGTGCTGACGCAAACAGGCGCACCTGCTCGGCGACCGAATACTCCTCACAATGGATGCGGGTAAATCCGTGCCGTTCCAGTAGAGCAACCACTTCCTCTTCATTGCGCACATGTCGGTAACGGGCCCCTGAGCGGCTGATGTAGAGGCGTTCCCCTTTCCCGCCGGACGCGGCTGCACGCCACCCGGCGAACCGTTCGCGCAGAAAGTCGCACACCCATTTTTGCACGTGGCCGGAGTATGCCACCGGCGGAGTAATGACCAGATTGGATGCGCAGATGTGGGTATCGCTCTTGCATTCAATCAGCCGATCGGGTGTTACCCCGAGTGCGGCAAGCGTCTCATCCTGAAACGGCTGGCGCTTTTGATTGATCAGGTATTTGTCGACGGCGATCCCCTCTCGCCGCAAAAGTTCCATCCGCGCCAATACGTCGAACATCCAAAAAAAATAGTTGGAATTGCCCACATATGTCAACAGCGCAGCGGTCCCGGGCAGACGTGTGACGGGCGGCAGATATTCCTGTTCAAAGACGGAATGCTCCTGCGGCAGCCGGTACATCTCATGGGAGACATCCCATACCAGTTTGTTGTCCGGACTGATTACCGCGCCGTTCTCCCCCCACACTCTTCCGTTCGGCATGAAGGCAATGTAGTAGGGCAGCGGTTCGCCATACATCGTCCACATCGAAGGGTCAATCGGCTGCTGGAAACGGCCGGGATCATAGCGAAACGGTTCGACCGGACATTTCCGATACATGCCCGCCGCACTTTTCTGATCCGGATACGCTGCGGCCGCCCAATCCTCCGTGGAGTTGTAAAAATCACGGGGAGGAGCGATACCTTCATCCCATCGTTCCATATGTTCCCCTCCGATCAGTCGCAAACGTGCAGAGCTGCTAGCCTCTTTGCGCCCGCTGCGCGACGTACCACGCAATCGTCCTGCGCAATCCCTCGCGCAGCGACACCCGGGCCTGAAATCCGAAGTACTCCCTGGCCTTCCGGACATCGAGACATCTGCGCGGCTGTCCGTCCGGCTTTCCGGTATCCCAGCGTATCTCGCCCGTAAAACCCGTTTCCCTGGCGATCAGCTCTGCCAAATCTTTGATGGAGATTTCCTCCCCCGTGCCGATGTTGACCGGCTGATCGCCGTCGTAATGCTCCGCTGCCAGCACGATGGCTTCCGCAGCATCCTCGACATAGAGAAATTCGCGCGTGACCTGTCCTGTCCCCCAGACCACGATGTGATTCTCGTTACGCTCTTTGGCCTCCACGCATTTGCGGATCAACGCCGGAATCACATGAGACGTCACCAGATCAAAGTTGTCGCGCGGCCCGTACAGGTTGACGGGAAGCAAAAAAATCGAATTGAACCCGTATTGCTGCCGGTAGGCTTGACTTTGCACCAGGAGCATCTTTTTGGCCAACCCGTAGGGAGCGTTTGTTTCTTCCGGATAGCCGTCCCACAATGTTTCCTCCCGAAACGGTACAGGAGCGTGCTTGGGATAGGAACAGATCGTTCCGCAGGCCACGAATTTTTCCACACCGCCGCGCCTGGCCGCTTCCATCAGATGAATGCCCATGGACAAGTTGTCGTAAAAAAAAGCCCCCGGATTTTTGCGGTTTGCTTCTATTCCTCCAACCGAAGCCGCCAGGTGAATGATCAAATCAGGCTTTGTCTGCTCAATAAGCGACATGGCTGTTTGCTGATTGCGCAAATCGTAATCGCGGCTTCGCGGTACAATGATCCGGCTGCAGCCTGCCGCCCTCAGCCGTTCCACCACATGGGAACCGAGAAAGCCCGAGCCTCCGGTCACCATGATGGTCTTGTCAATCCAGCGTTTCATGCTCCTCCCTCCAGCTGGTCACGGTTTACCCGCTCCATGATCTCTTCCCACGAGAGACACAGGCGGACGATGTCGTCTTCCACCAGGCTGTCTCCCATCTGCACCTCGATGATATCCAGATCGGCAGTGGCCTTGATCGCGTGCTTGGCCCCGACCGGAATTTCCAGTACATCCCCGGCCTGAACATGCCGCAGACGATCGTCCAACACAAATTCACCCTCGCCGGCGACAATTACCCACACTTCTGAGCGATGACGGTGATACTGGTAGCTCAAATTCCGCTCAGCATGGATGTGAAGCCGCTTTGTCAATACCTCGGCCCCGCTGTCCGTGGTCTGGTAACCGATCGCTTGATACCACCCCCAGCGCCGTTCTTCAAACATCGGACGGTGGTTCCACTCTTTCGCAATATCTTTGATGCGGTGACTTTTCGCTTTATCCGATACCAGGATGCCGTCAGGACTGGCCGCCACCACCACGTCGGACGTTCCAATGACGACAATCGGCAGGTCCAATTCATTGATCACGTGGGTATTGGTACATCCGTTGTCCAGGTGCCCTTTTCCGACGAGATTCACGGTCATTTCCTCCGTGATCGTGTTCCAGGTGCCCAGATCCTTCCACTCTCCGTCGTAGGGAACGACGACGACTCGTTCCGCTTTCTCCACCACTTCGTAGTCAAAACTGATCGCGGGCAGCCGGTCGTACTGCTGAATCAGCGCGTCGTACTCAACGGGGTATCCTCTTTTCTCCAATTCCTTAATCATCGTTTCCAGGCGAAACGCAAACACGCCGCAGTTCCAGAGCGCGCGCCGCTTCAGCAGCCACTTTGCCTGCTCCTCAGACGGTTTTTCCGTAAACGAAAGGACGCGGTACATCTGCGGCTGTATCTTGTCTGCTTTTGATTCAGCAGGGACGATGTAGCCGTATTTGCTGGACGGATACGTTGGCGTAACCCCGATCAGCGCAAGATCGGCTCCCGATTGGTCGAGCACGTGCTCCAGCTGCTTGATCAGCGCGAAAAAATCTTCCCCGACGTAGGGATCGACGGGCATGACCGCAACCGTTTCCTGAAGGTCCACGCCCTCTCTGGAATACAAAAAGCTGGCGGCCAGTGCGATCGCAGGAAACGTGTCCCGCTGCTTGGGTTCAAGGATGAGCGGCACCTCCGTCCCCAACTGGTTCACGATCATGTCCGCTCGCGTTTTGCTGGTGGAAACGTACAGAGAATCGAGCAAGCCGTTGGCAGCCAACTGCCTCCACAGCCGTTGCACCATGGATTCCAACTCGCCGTTCGGATTGCGCAGCATTTTCAAAAACTGTTTGGACCGTACATCGTTTGATAACGGCCACAGTCGCTTTCCGGACCCTCCTGATAGCAATATGAGTTTCATCCACTGCACCTCTGTCCGATTTTTGTCTTGGCCTGCACTATTTTATGAACAAGGAAAGAGGGGTGATATTGAAACGGACAAAAATAGGTATTCTCTCTTCCGCCGGGATGAACGGCCGCATGATGAAGCTGTCCCGTTTCAAAACGACTGTGTTGCACATATCATATTCAATGGCACAGTGACACGAGTCTCTTCCACCAAACTCTGCATGACCTGACGGGGTCATGAAAGGAGAGGAACGGGTTTGTATCCTTTTTCGATCGCACACGTGACGTTGAACAATCTCACCATGCAGCTGATCACCCATCTCGACGACAAAGTGGCGGGAGCCGGTTTTCGCAGCGGAAACCGCCTCTGGAGCGATTCGCTGGAGCATGCGCGGAGCCTGTTAAAGCCGAAATGCCGTGTTCTCTATGCCGGGGGCCATCTTGGCTCGGCGGCCATCTATCTGGCAAAGGCTGAGCCGTCGGCGACCATCTACTGCTTTGAGCCTGACCCGCTCAATTTCGCCCTGTTGACGGTGAACCTTCACCTCAACCAGGTTCAGAACATTCATGCGTTTCCCTACGCGCTGGGAAAAAGCGGGCAGTACATCTCGTTTTTCAAGAGCGCCTGGGACTCGTCCGATCACCGCTGTGCGATGCCGAAAAGCAGCGACATGGAAGTATCGATCTTCCGCAGTCTGCCTTACAAAATCCAGATGGTGAACCCCGTGGAGATGTTCAGCAAGTGTTACGGCTTCACCGTTCCCCCGCTGATGGATCTGATCGTGATTGACACGCAAGGGGCCGACTTCGCCATTATCGAAGCGTGCCTGCCGCTGGTGAGCAAGGACACGACGATCATCGCGGAGTACTCCCCGTATCACCTGTACCGGTACGGCACCACCAGGGAAGACGCCGCGCGGGTGCTCAAGCATTTTTCGCGGATCTCGCTGAGCCGGGAGCAGCCTGCTACCGTCCAGCAGCTGTTGGCGATTTACGACGACTACTACGCCCAGTACAAAGGCTTCTACGACATCTGTCTGAGAAAGTGAAAGGAGGCTTTCTTACATGGGAGGAACATGGACCGAGTCGTTCATGCTCTTTAACGTCCCGCTGGAAGCCAAATTTCCGCAATCCCGGATTGGTGCCGGATTATTTGTAACCGCACCGCATGACGATGGGAAATAGCGCAAAAAGGGAGGCCGAGTGCATTGACCCGGGCCCCCTTTTTTCCGCATTTCATTTTGGAAGGGAGTGAGACGTATGTCCCAACAGGATCTTCCTCTCGTCAGCATCATCACCCCCTCCTACAATCAGGCCGGCTTTATCGCGGAAACGATCCAGAGCGTTTTATCCCAGGACTACCCGAACATCGAGCACATCGTGGTGGACGGAGGATCAACGGACGGCACAGTTGCCCTCCTGCAGCAGTACAGCAGCACTCTGGGGGAGCGGTTTCGCTTCGTGTCCGAGCCTGACCGGGGCCAGTCCCACGCGGTCAACAAAGGAGTAGCCATGGCAAAAGGGGAGATTATCGGTTGGCTGAACTCCGACGATACGTACGTGGCGGGAGCAGTCAGGAAAGCCGTGCAGGCATTGCGGCAGCATCCGGAATGGGCGATGGTGCATGGCAATTGCTTCGTCATCAACAAAAACAGTCGTGCCTCTTCTTCGCTCACGGTCAGCACCGCCACGCTCCAACGCCTGTATGAGAGCTGCTGTGTCTGCCAGCCTGCCGCGTTTTTCCGCAAGCACGTGTTTCAACAGCTGGGGGGTGTGGACGAATCCCTTCATTTTTGCATGGATTACGACTTGTGGATTCGCATAGCCAAACACTACACCATCGGCTACATCCCCGAGCATCTGGCAAATACCCGCGTTCACGAAAGCTCCAAAACTGCAACCCAATGGCACTCGGTCGGGATTCCGGAAGTCCTGCAAACCGTCGTCAAGCACTTCGGATCGATCTCAAATACGTGGATGAGGTACGCGGCTCCCTATCTGCGCATGGGCACCTACTCCCTGCTGCGCCAAATCAAGGCCAACGCCGCCCGCAAACAGACTCCCAAGGTCACGCACATGAACCGGTACAAGGATTTGTGGGTCCCCCCCATGTTCACGGCAACGGTGGAAGCAGATCCGAGCAGTCCGGCCCACCTCTTGCTGGTCAAGGGAAGATCATCCCAGCACATCCCGTCCCCATACGAGCAGGGGGTCCATTTCCAGTGTTCCGTCGTGGTCAACGGACGGCTGATGGCTGTGCACCAGATCACAAAACCATCGTTTTCATTGGAGATACCGCTTGACAAAAGCCGGTTGAAAAACGACGTGGCCATCTTTTCGTCGCGGTTTATCTCTCTTGAAAATCAGGTGTACCCGATGAAGCGGCAGGTCAGCTTCATCGCGGAGGATGTGCTTCCTCTATCCCAGGACGAAGCACGGCTCTATCAAACAATTCAGCATGCGTCCCGCACGCCATAGCCGCAACCGTCAACCCGTGTACAACTTGGTCTCGATTACGGCCGCTGCACCTGCGACAGCGAGAAGCAGCAGCAGAGGAAAGGCGGCCGGTACATAGACGTAAAGCGCGACGACTGCCGCTGCCGCCCAAATGCCTACGCACCAATGGCAGCTGAGCAGCATGCCGAGCCAGCGGCGCAAGCCTTCCCCGTGAAATTCGATATGCCGGATCAGTTGACCGACAGCGTCGGTCTCATACTTCTCCGTAAAGAAAGGCGCTCTCAGAAACGCAGTGATTTCGTCAAACACGATCAAGTGGGTCAGGCGAAAACTGGCCAGCACCAGAATCGCCAAATCCAGCCACGAGACGCCTTCCATACATCCCACTCCTTTTCCTGATACGTTCTTGGTTCTTTACCTCTTACGCTTACAAGGAAAGGGCGATCCGGTTATTGGCCGCAAACTGCAGCCCCTGTTCCTGAAAGAATACATAGCCCTCGACCGTCACGGTGTTTCCGGTTTCCGGTTTGGTGACGGAGAACTGGAAATTCTGAAACATCTCGGTTGTGTTCGGCTCAATCCTCACGGGATGAATCGGTGCCATCCAGTACTCCCCTCGTTCTTTCGCCTGCGTAAACCAGTCATTCTCCAGATACCGCCACCCTTTGATCCCTGCAGAACTTTGCACGGCGAGCGTTTCCACCAAATTGGGCGGCAGGATTTGTCCCCCCATCTTGATGCTGTCAGGCGGATCGGCGCGAAGGCAGACAACCGGATTGTACAGCGCTTCTGTTCCCGTATTTTTTACGCAAATATTGCCGATGAGCAAAAACGGCCGGTTTTCGACATCGGACCGCAGCACGGTGTAGTCGAAAAACACCTCTGCTTCCAGCCGCCTTGCTTCCGCCTGCCGGAACGTTTCCGCCAAAGGGACTGCTTCCTGCACAGTAACTTGCGGCTCCGCCTCGTCCGTCCTGGCTTCAGCCGTGTCAGGATCAGGCTGCACATCGATTGTCTGTGCGCCCAAGGCCGCCTCTGTCTCCAGAGGTTCCGTTGGAGCCGCTTCCTGCTGTTCGTTCACCCCGGCGGCGCTGTATGCGTCCGCTTCCTCCCCCGCATTCTTTGCTGCATCTGCCGAATCCGCCTCTTCCGCAGCAGCTCTGCCCCCAAACGCTTTCAGCAGATGGCGCGACAGGTATGACAGCGGTGAGATACGCAGACCGGTGAGAAAGTAATGAAGGATTCCGGAAGCGAGAAAAAAGGCGATGCATTCTGCGTACGCCTTGCGCTGCTGTTCATCCGTACCCTGAGGGAGTTGAAATTGAACCGCGATACCGGAGGAACCAGAGCGGGCTTCCCGCAGCAGTTTTATCACGCAGTTGATCCCTGTTTGCTTCAGTTCATGGTGGAGGCAGTCAACCAGCGTCCTGCGTGACTCGTTTTCGCTGCGAAACACGATCAACTTGGGGGAGACGGATGCGCGGATCTCCTTGACGCTAAAGCGGATCGCCACATCCTTTTTGAGAATCTTCGCCGGTTCTCCGATCACGACCTCTGCCCCGTACTCGGACAGAAACGCCTGCACCCTGTTCAAAATCTCACATTCGTAGGAGGCGTCTTTTCCGGCTTTTCCCACCGCCAGGACACAGACTCTCCCCTTTAGCCCGGAATCGAGCTCAATCCGCTTCTGTTCGGCATCCCATCTGAGCTGAAAGCCATTCTGTTTGCAGAACAGTCGAAAGGCGGGCACCGACATGTACGGTATGGTCCCGCTGCGCTGTCCCGCGTAATATACCTCGACGTCCATGCGATTCACTCCTCCAATGGGTATTTCCCCATCCGCTGTCTAGTGTATGAACAGCCGGCACCATGCGTGAGACGTGAAGCGGTCATTTTCCGAGAAGACGGGTACCCCCTTCTTCGTTCTGCCATACCATGTCAGGAGAAAGGAGTGATCCCATGTCGGACGAACACCTGCCGTTGGTTTCCGTCATTTTTCCGGCCAAAAATGAGGGAAACAACGTGCGCACCACGCTTGAATCGCTTCGCGCCGCGAAAACGCGCTATCCGTATGAGATCATCGTGGTGGATGACGGTTCTTCAGACAACTGCTGCGCCTTTTTGCAAACAGAAGAACAGAATGGCCGGGTCAAGCTGATCACCACGCCTGGAATCGGCGCAGCTGCTGCGAGAAATCTGGGAGCGGAACACGCCAAAGGCACCTATCTGATTTTCTGTGACGCCCATCTGACGTTTCCGAATTACTGGATCGACGGTCTCGTCGATCTGATCAAGTCCGGGCGCACCGATGCGGTATCTCCCGCCATCGCGTCGATGCAGGAGCCCCACAAGGTCGGCTACGGCCAGACGCTTGACCAGCGATTGGGCGTAGTCTGGACCCGGCATGTAAACCGACCGGAACCATCCGCCATCCTCCCCGGCGGCTGTCTGGCCATGCCGAAACACGTCTTTATGGACATCGGCGGTTTTGACAGAGGGTTTCGCGTCTGGGGCTTTGAAGACATCGAAATTTCCATAAAATTATGGTTGTTTGGTTACCGCTGCCATGTACAACCCTCGGTCAAAATCCTCCACCTGTTCCGAAAAGCCCATCCGTACAAAGTGGAGTTTGAGCATGTGTACTACAACATGCTGCGAATGGCGTACAGCCACTTTAACGAATCGCGGATTGCAGCTTGCAAGAAACTGATCATCCACGCCGATCCCAACCGGATTGAGCGCGAGGTGCTGCAATGCGGGGCCGTGGCCCAGCGTCTGCGGTATTTCGCCCGTCGCAAATACGACGACGACTGGTTCATGCGCCAGTTCGCCATTCCTTTCTAAACAGAAGGGCACGAAGCGAAGGCTGCGCGAAAAATGGGCATTCGTTGACAAGCAAATCTCCCGCTGCCTCCATAGTATGTAATGCAAAATCAAATACCCTATAGAAAGGAAGGGTTGTACTGGTGCATAAAGTGAAGCCCATCAGGGGTTACCAAGTGCCGACACCTACACCGACGCCAACCGCACCTCCGCCGATTCCCAACAATCTGCAGGAAGAGTGCATCCGCGTTCAAAAGGTGTACGACTGGGTTGTATTTGCCAACAGGGACCGCAACAAGGTTCCCATTCCAGACGACTGCCGGCCGTTGGTTGACGAAGCCATCCGTGCGGGACAGGACATTACGATTCAGTGCGTGGAACCGATCGTACCGCCGCCGTTCCCGCTGATTCCGAAACCGCAACCCACAATTTCGCCCGAATTTTCCTGCCGTGTCATCGGCATTCGCCGTGAGACGATCACGGTTGGCGGTGCTACCGTCCGCGTAGGCGTTGTCCGGTTCCTGTTCGGTGCTACTGTGTTGCTTCGCATTTTTGCTGATGGTACGTTCCTGTGCGAATTCCCGGCGACCATCCAGTTTGATGACGAAGTGGTGCTCTGCCTGCCGGAGCCGCTGGACGAAAACAACATTCTCTGCCGGATTACCGCAATCGAGTGCACGCCGATCGGCAGCGTTCTGCTCGGCGGCATGGTAGAATTGGAGATCACGATCTGCAAGGAAATCCAGGTGGAAGCGGAAGTAAAACTGGAGGTACTGGCCAAGTTCTGCGCACCGCGTCCGAACGACATCCCGGTACCGACACCGTCCCCCGGTCCTGGTTTCCGCTGCCCGCCGATCGTCTTCCCGCCGCAGTGCCCGACGATCTTCCCGCGTGCGAACTGCGACTGCCAGGCTACAGTCAATACGCTGCTTACCGGCGTAACAGTAAGCCTCGGCCTGCCGCCGCTGGCACCGGTAGAAATCGGTACCGTACAGTTGATCGCCGACATCTGCCCGAGCTGCAATCCGTCGGCCAGCACGTTCACTTTCAACTTCTTCGATACGCCTGGTCCGACACCGCTGCCTGACGTCATCCCCGGCGACCAAAGCTTCAGCCTCACGCCAACGACGATCAGCTCGCCGACGTGCATCACGGTTCTGCCGGACCTTGGTCTGGGAATCGTTCTGCCGACCATCCTCCTCGGTCTTGTCGTTACCGGTACCGGCGTGAGAACGTTCACGGCAACAGGCACGCAAGAAACGGTGAACTACACGCTCGTCTTGGCCGAAACCGGTCTGGGGCTGCCGGACGTCGTGCTCCTGCTGCTGACCAACGGAGCCGGACTCCCCATCTTCTCCGCAGCACTTACGATTGTCCCCGACGAGCAGCTGCTGGTCCAAGACTGCGTAACGTTCCCGGATGTAATCCCGACGCCGTCCATTCCGTAATTCGCCAGAATCGATACAAAACGGGAGAAGAGTTGCTCTTCTCCCGTTTGTGTGTAGACAAAGTGGCCGTTGCAAGGAGAACACGTTTCCGTCATCCGCTCCGTGCTCGCCCAGCAAGGAAGCACAAACTGCTCGCTCCGCATCGATTTGCGGGGGATCGCCAAAGCCGCATAGCTACGCAGCCTGTTCAACGGTGGCGATCCTTTTACCCGCAAATCGCAGCTCCGCTCGGTAGGGCTCACAAGTCGCTCTGCCTGGAAACGTGCTTCTCCTCGGTACAACCGGTTTGTCTTCAGTACGACGGGAGAAGAGTTGCTCTTCTCCCGTTTCTGTTTTAAGTGAAACATATACTCACCCGTAACAGCCTAACTCTTCTCCGCTTTTTCACACTTCCCGCTCCCTTACATATGTCTATAGGGGAACACACACTGCAAAGGAGGAACGTACGGTGCTGAAAAAAAAGACCTCCAGCAAAGCGAAGCCGGAGAAGGAAAAGCTTCTCCTGCTGAAGCGGCAAGCGCAGTTTTTTGAAGCGAAAGCGAACCAGTACTACGAAGAACTACAGCTTGCCAGCAAAAAACTGAAGGAACTGCGGGACCGGGAAGAATGGCACAACCAGCACCTGGAACAGGTAAAACGATCACTGACAGAGCAACAGCGCAGGGCAGACGAATTGAACCGCGTGGTGGCCGAACTGAAAGACCGGGTGCACGAGCTTGAACAACTCGAGGCAAGTCAGCTTGTCCTGCTTGAACAACGGGACCAAACCATCGCCTATTACAAGGAAAAGGAGGCGGAATGGCAGAAAACCCTGGAAGAGTGGAGGGAAATCGTAAGGGAAGCCCAGGGGGCGATGCTTTCAGAGGACGTTGCGCAGCTGCTGCAGCAAAAAGACGACATCATCGCCTACTATCAGGCCAAAGAGGCGGAGTGGAGCGAAAAATGGGAGTTGTTGAACCAAGAAGTCAAGGTGCACCAGCAGCAAACAGCCGACGATGCCCAGCGCATCAAGCAGCTGGAAGAAACCATCGCCAGCTACCAAACAAAAGAAGCCGAATGGCAGGGAGCGCTTGAAGAACTGACGCAGCAGCTTCACCAGCGAGACGACATCATCGCCCGCTATCAGGCCAAAGAGGCGGAGTGGAGCGAAAAATGGGAGTTGCTGAACCAAGAGCTCAAGGAGTACCACCAACAAACAACCGACGATGCCCAGCGCATCAAGCAGCTGGAAGAGACCATCGCCAGCTATCAGACAAAAGAAGCCGAATGGCGGGTAGCGCTTGAAGAACTGACGCAGCAGCTCGAATCTTCCCGGCAAAACGAGGAAGCGCTGACGCAGTTGCTTCACCAGCGGGACGACATCATCGCCCGCCATCAGGCCGAGAAATCAGAATGGCAGCAGCAGATTGATGAATTACAGCAAAAATTGATACACGCATCGACTCAATCGGAGCGGGAAGAAACCTATCAGCAGCAGCTGAAGGAGAAGGAAGAAGTGATCGCCCGCTTGCAGGCGCAGGAAGCGGAATGGCAGCGGGAACGCCAGGAGTTGAAGAAGACGATCAAAGACTTGCAGAAAAAAGAAGAAAAGTACCGGCAGGCCATCCACGATTACCAGTCACGCGAATCGCGAAGCAAAAAAGGGATGGAATCCCCTGCTGCTGCCCAGCAACAGCAACTGGCAGCGGGAGGCACGCCCGTGTTGAGACTGCCGTCCAACAGCGCTCACGCCTCTTTTCTCAAACCGCACAACACGTCTGCAGTCACTGCCTTTAATCCCTTTAAAAACGCGTAACCATGCACCCAGACCGCCCGTCCTTTCCCCGACTGCACTCCACTGTGCAACCGCCGTTCCCTTCCTTTCCGCCGACGAATACATCATAGTATACGCCGAAGGAAAGGAAGGGATTTTCATGACACCGGATCAGATCCGCGCACTCTACAGACAACGGCAAATGAGGCCTGTCCACACGCACCCCCATCTTCCGAGCAACAGTCAGCAGCACGTATCCCCTCCAGGACATACCGGATGGGGCAAGTCGCACGTGGTCAAATCGTTGCCGCAACGAAGATCGGGCGGTTGCTGCGGGAGGCGTTTCAAGCCGTAGTCCCATAGGCATCGTCCTGCCGCTGGCTTATCATGTGTGGCGAGAGATGGTTGTCCACTGCACTGCTGAACAGCCCTATGAAGCATGTGGACTGCTGTCGGGGAGATGCGGACGGGCGGAGACCATTTGGAAGATGGAGAACGCCGATAAAAGCCCCTTCTCGTTTTCCATGAGAGAGGAACAGATTCGCCAGGTCTTTGCCCAAATGGAACAGAGAGGGGAACGTCTTGTCGCCATCTACCACTCTCATCCGGCCGCTCCCGCTTATCCATCGCCGTACGATATCGAGCACGCCTGTTATCCGGAGACTGCCTATCTGGTCCTGTCCCTTGCCGGACAACAGCCGGTTCTGGGATGTTTTCGCATCCACGGCAAACAGGTGACGCCGCTCAGATGTATCCTTTATTGAGTGACGTTGGTCTTGATTGACCGGGCATGTCCCATCTCTTCACAGTCGCGAAACAGTATATAGAAAAGTTGGGAAGCGGGAGCCGTGGCTCCCGCTTTTTTGTCGTCAGGAAAGCTGCTCCGCTTTCGTCAGCACCTCCGCTTTTTCCCAACTGACAAAGGTGTCCTCCCAGAATATTTGATACCATTCCCCGTTCACCGCGATGACGATTCCTCTGGCTCCGTCACGGGTGTAGACAACGCATTCCCCCGGCTTAAACATGTTCCACCGTCCATTACCCCAGTCTGAAAATAATCCCGTGACCGCCTTTCGGGTATTCCCACTTGATGTTTTCGTACGGACAGCCAATCCGGCAGCTTCCGCATTCGTGACATCCCTCGTACCCCACATGCATGCGCACACCTTCCCACTTGTAAACTTCGGCCGGACAAAAAATCGTGCACAGCTTGTCAGGACACTTGGTGGCACAGATGTCCGCATCCAGCACGTGCAGGTGTGACTTGGTGTCTGCCTTGAAGCGGACGAGGTACTGCTTTTCCTCGATCGATTGGCCTGCGGGCAGCTCTTTCCTCATTTCATCACCCTCCATGCCTGCATCAGATCGCGGGCCATCTTCCATTTCTCCCTGGCCGTGCCCAGATCACGCCAGATTTTCTTTTGCTTCTCCCACTTGGAACTGCCGTCCACGGTAAACATCTGGCTGGCCGCCCGGTTCATCATGGGAATATATCGCTCGAAATACTGGGGAGAACGTTCAAAGTGATGCGTGGCGTCCTGATACTTTTTCAGGTCCTGGCCAATGAAGCTGTCCAACAGTCTTTTGCGGTACGTATCCAGCGTCTTTTCGGAAAAGTCTCCCGCCGCTTTGGCCTCCAGGATCGCTTCCGCCGCCAGCACACCCGAGGTCATCGCCATGTTGGAGCCCTCGCGGTGGATCGCATTGACCAGTTGGGCTGCGTCCCCTACCACCAGTACGCCGTTACCGACGATCTTGGGCATGGAGCGGTAGCCGCCCTCCGGGATGAGATGGGCCAGGTACTCCTGCTGTTCGCTGCCCTGGATGTAGGGGCGGATCATCGGGTGATTCTTGACGTAGTCCAGCAGTGCATAGGGTTTGATCTTATGCTTGATCAGACCGGACAGCATTGCTCCCACGCCGATGTTGAGGCTGTCCTTGTTGGTGTACAGCCAGGCGGTGCCGAGAATGCCTTTGGTCGAGTCGCCGAAGATTTCGATCGTACAGCCCTGATCCCCTTCCAGATTAAAGCGGTCCTCGATGATCTTGCGGTCCAGCTTGAGCACTTCCATGACGGCGAGGGCCACTTCGTCAGGTCGAAACTCCTTGTGGAAGCCGAGCGACTTGGCCAAGAGCGAGTTCACCCCGTCGGCCAACACTACCACGTCAGCGAACACCTCTCCGTCCGGCCGGTCGGTGCGTACTCCCACCACCTTGCCGTCTTCCACGATGCACTCCCGCACGACCGTTTCGTTTACCAGCAGGGCCCCCTGCTGCACTGCCTTGTCGGCAAACCACTGGTCAAACTTGGCGCGCAGCACGGTGAAGTTGTTGTACGGCTCCTTCGCCCACTCCAACCCCTTGTAGCTGAATGTCAGCGCCGATTGTTCATCCAGCATCATGAAGCGCTGCTCCACGATCGGCCGCTCCACCGGCGCTTCCTTGTAAAAGCCGGGGATGATGTCCTCCATCATTTTGCGGTAGAGCACTCCACCCATGACGTTTTTGGAGCCGGGATATTCGCCCCGCTCCAGAAGCAGGACGTTGACACCGGCCTTCGCCAGCGTGTAGGCGCACGCCGTGCCCGCCGGTCCGGCCCCGACGACGATTGCATCAAACTTTTCCGCCATACTGCACCTCCTTGTCCGATTCCGCCTGAAGCGCCTCGATCAAGAGCGGGACGATTTCAAACGCGTCACCGACGAGGCCGTAGTGGCACGCCTGAAAGATCGGCGCGTCCGGGTCCTTGTTGATCGCGATGATCAATCCGGAGTTCTGCATCCCGACCAGGTGCTGAATCGCTCCGGAAATGCCAATGGCAAAGTAGATTTTCGGCGTCACCGTCACCCCGGTCTGCCCCACCTGATGCTGGTGATCGATCCATCCCGCCTCGACGGCATCCCGGCTGGCCCCGACCGTCGCGCCGATTGCCTCGGCGAAGCGGTGGATCAGTTGGAAGCCCTCCTTGCTGCCCATCCCCTTGCCGCCGGCGACGATGATGTCCGCCTCGTCCAGCCGCACTCTCCTGCTGGTTTCGCGGACGATCTTCAGCACTTTGGTGCGGATCTCTTCCTCCCGCAGGGGAATCCGCTCCTCCACAATCTGGCCTGTACGATTGGGATCGGGCGGCAGTGCCTTCATCACCTTGGGCCGGACGGTGGCCATCTGCGGCCGATGCTTTTTGCACAGGATAGTCGCCATGATGTTGCCGCCGAACGCCGGACGGCTGGCTTCCAGCAGGCCCGTTTCTTGATCCACGTCAAGCATCGTGGTATCGGCGGTCAGCCCCGTCTCCAGATCGGTCGCCACGGCGCTGGCCAAATCCTTGCCGGTCGACGTGGCTCCGTAGAGCAGGATTTCCGGTTTGTGCTTCTGCACGCATGCGATCACGGCACGCATGTAGGACTCGGTCCGGTAGTAGTGAAAAATCGGGTCATCGTAGAGATAGACGACGTCCGCTCCGTACTGGAAGGCGACCGTCGCCAGTTCACGCACCTGGTCGCCGATCAGCAAGCCGGAAAGAGGCACACCCCGCTTGTCAGCCAGCTTTCGCCCCGCCCCCAGCAGCTCCAGCGACACCGGGGCGATCCGGCCGTCCTGCTGTTCCAAAAACACCCAGACCCCGCGGTACTCCTCCAGGTTCATGCCCGTCCCTCCTTTGCGCGAAACAAATCCTTCTTCTCCGCCAGGATTTCCATCAGCCGGTTCACCTGCACGCGCGGGCTGCCCTGCAGCTTTTCGCCCCCCTTGGGTTTCTCCGGCGGCCACACCTTGGCGACGATCGTGGGTGAACCTTTCAGCCCCAGCAGGCTCCGATCCACGTCCTCCAGGTCGTTGACGGACCAGATGACGGGCTGGTAGCGGGCGGCGCGCAGCATGTTGGGAAGCGGAGAGTACGGCACCTCGTTGATCTCCTTTTCCACGGAGAACAGACAAGGCAGCGTGGACTGGACCACTTCGTACCCGTCCTCCAGTTTGCGGTGGACGATGGCGTATCCCTTCTCCTTGTTGATCTCCACCACCTTTTTCACATTGGTCAGCGGCGGTATGTCGAGCCGTCTGGCGATGCCCGGCCCCACCTGCCCGGTGTCGCCGTCGATCGTCATCTTGCCGCAGATGATCAGATCGATCGGCTTCTGCTTGGCGATTTTCTCCAGCGCCTTGGTCAGCGCATAGCTGGTGGCCAGCGTGTCCGCCCCGGCGAATGCCCGGTCGGTAATCATGTAGCCCTCGTCCGCACCGATCTCGATGCACTTGCGGATCGCCTTGACGGCCGGCGGCGGTCCCATTGTCAGCACGGAGACAGTGCCGCCGTAGCGCTGCTTCAGCCGGACCGCCTCTTCCACGGCGTGGGCGTCATACGGGTTGAGAATGGCTGGAGCGCTGGATCGGTCCATCGTGTTCGTCTTCGGGTTCATCTTGATAACCTTCGTGTCCGGCACCTGTTTGATACAGGCGACGATATGCAGCATGCACAAATCCCTCCTCGCTGCCAGCTGCGGTCTTCAGCGAAGTCCCGCACGGGTTGTCTCTTTTTTAGGCGCATCTTGGGCAGCGTGTTGTTCATTGTTATAACGTATTGCGGGGAGCTGTCACTTAGACCTGGAATATGGGACACGTTCGAAACATTTCACAAGATTGACAGAAGTTTAATTTAGCTATATATTTTTTCTGTCAAATTGCATACGAGATCGGATGAACCATTCAGGAAAAGATCGGAAACGATCTACCGACGGGGCAAGGGAGCACATCCCGAAACTCTCAGGTCTTGGCAACAAGTGAAACTGAATGGGGACGAACCTCTGGAGAGACCCCCCTACCCGCATCGGCGAGGGGCACGGGCACCGAAGGAGCAAATTCGCGCAGCAATGCGAATGAATCTCTCAGGTAAAAGGACAGAGCGAACGACAGCTGCAAAACGACCGGAATGGCGCAAGGGGCTTATTGCTCCCCTGATTCCCCATGAACGGGCCGTTTTGCGTGTCCATGCCCGCTCCAGAAACATTTCATCCGCGATGAAATGTTTTTTCTTTTGTACGCAGATTTGTACGACAAACAAGGAGGAAACGACATGGACAAGCTGCTGCATTGGCTGGATGTAATCAACGGTTACGTATGGGGACTGCCCACGCTGGTGCTGCTGGTGGGCACGGGCGTAATGCTGACAGTGAGGTTGAGAGGATTGCAGTTCCGCAAACTGTGGTATGCCTTGAGGCTGGCCTTTGGCCGGCAGGAGAGCGGCTCGCCTGGGGATATCAACCACTTTCAGGCGCTGATGACAGCGCTGGCCGCCACCATCGGGATGGGCAACATCGCAGGTGTCGCCACTGCCGTCGCCACGGGTGGTCCCGGCGCCATCTTCTGGATGTGGGTTACTGCCCTGTTCGGCATGGCCACCAAGTATGCCGAAGCCATTTTGGCGGTCACCTACCGGATTCGCGAAGCGGACGGCCGCTATTCCGGCGGCCCGATGTACTACCTCGAACGGGGATTGAAGCAAAAATGGCTGGCTGTGCTCTTTGCCTTGTTTGGCACGCTGGCTTCGTTTGGGATCGGCAACATGGTGCAGGCCCACTCGGTGGCGGACGCGCTGCATTTGAACTTCGCCGTTCCCCCGCTCGCGTCCGGCGTGGCTCTGGCGCTGTTCACCGCGTTCGTGGTGCTGGGCGGCGTGCGCAAGATCGGCCAGGTGACCAGTGTTCTCGTGCCGTTCATGGCCCTGTTTTACATCGCCGCTGGCATTTGCGTCGTCCTGTTCCACCTGGACCGGGTGCCGCAGGCGGTATCCATCATTCTCGAAGGGGCCTTCAACGGGACGGCGGCCACGGGCGGCTTTTTGGGGGCCACGGTGGCGATGGCGATTCAAAAAGGAGTGGCCCGCGGCGTCTTTTCCAATGAGGCGGGGCTGGGCAGCGCTCCGATCGCGGCCGCTGCCGCCAAGACCGACACGCCGGCCAAGCAGGCGCTGGTCTCGATGACAGGCACCTTTCTCGACACCATCATCGTCTGTACGATTACCGGACTAGCCCTGGTGACGACTGGCGCATGGGAAACGGGCAAATCAGGAGTGGAGGCGACGACCTACGCATTCCAGACCGTATTTGGCCCGGCCGGCAGCTACGTGCTGGCTGTCGCCGTCATCCTGTTTGCCTACTCCACCATTCTCGGCTGGGCCTACTACGGCGAAAAGTGCTTCGAATACCTGGCGGGCAAGGATTCCGGCCGTTACTTCCGCCTCGTCTTTGTGGCGATGGTGAGCGTCGGTGCAACGCTGAAGCTGGACCTCGTCTGGACGCTGTCTGACATTATGAACGGGCTGATGGCTGTGCCCAATTTGATCGGCCTGATCGGTCTCTCCGGCGTCGTCGTGGCGGAAACGAGGCGCTTTTGGGAACAGGAAGCAGCCTGGACCGCGAAACGAAAGCTGGCTGGCTGACACGCTTTGCCTGTTACCTGATCTCGTTTACGAATGAGCGCCTGGCTGCTGCTCGACCGCCATCGTCAGCAGCTTTTCCAACGCCTCCAGCGCCCGCTGCTCGTCAGGCCCGTCAGCGGTCAGGGTCACCTGCTCACCCTGGGCAACGGTCAGCGACATGATGCTGATGATGCTTTTTCCGTTTGCCGTCTTCCCGCCTTTGCGCAGACCGATGTCACTGGCAAAAACGGAAGCCGTTTGCACAAATGCGGACGCCGGACGGGCATGCAGCCCTTGGGGAAGGGTGACAATCACTTGTTTTTCCAACATGAAACATTCCACTCCCAATCTCTCTTTGCAAGTGTTACACCTGCGGCAGGGCGGCGATCAGTTCTTTCACCTGGTCCGTCCTGGTCAGCCCGGTCGCCTTGTCGACGATGGAGGTATAGATGTGCGGAATCACGTGTTGGACCCCCTCCTCCAGGCAGGTTTCCACCACACGCCGGATGGAGGATGCGTCGATGCCTCCGGTCGGTTCGAATACGGACAGACCGCAGCGCACTGCCGCGCGAGCCATCGCCCGCAGTTCGTCGAGGCGTTGGCATCCGTTCACCGGGTAAAATTTGACTGAATGCACGCCGATCTCCGCCAGCATCGCCGCAGCCGCCTCGCAGGAGACGGTCTCCTGCCAGGTCCCACTTACGGGGCCGGTCGATATGATGACCCGGCCCGGTGTGCCACTGGGGGCGATCAGCGCGTTGACAATTGTATCGCTGCTCCCTGCCTGCTGCAGGCAGCCCAGTGTGTAGCCGGCGGCGGGAAACACCTGGTTGACATGGGCCGGTTTTGTCCGTGCGGCCACCTCAGCCACCTTGTTCCACTGGGTCGGGTCGCCGGCCCCCAAACCCACGGAAACGGGCACGCCGGCGCGCTGGAACGACTCTACGGCGGCAGCGGCGGCATCAACGTCAGGGTACGCTTTTACCATCACGCCGATAAGCACCCGGCCCTCGGCTGCTTCCAAAATCTCCCTAGCGTTTTCCACGTGTTTGGCAAGAACATTGAGTCGGATGGTTGGCTTGTTCGTTGACATGGGTGCTCCCTCACTTTCTGTTGCTCCAAATCTCCCGGAGGCGGGCTGCAATGATCGCTTCCTGTCCGGGGCGCAGCGGTCTCGGGTCAAAGGCAATCACGCCCGTGTTGGCGTAGTGATTGCGGGTGAAAATGGCCGGGTCGCCCGCTTCCAGGAGGCGAATCAGCTCATGGGCTGTCATCCCTGCCGTCCGCTCGTCCACTTTTACCTGCGCACGGTAGATGGCGCGCCCCGCTTCGTCCTGCACCACGGCGGCATGGAGTCCCGGCAGTTCGTTGATTGCCGCGACGAGCCGTTCGACCAGCTGAAGCTGCTCTCCGGCGTCCTTGCTGGCCAATTCGTACCGCTCAAGAGCTGCCAGCAGGCCAACGATCGCCTCCTTACCTACCTTCATCGCCCGGCCGATGCCTTTGTACTGGGCGCGGCAGGCTTCCATCAGTTCGGCTTTGCCGCAGACAAACCCGGAGGTGGGCCCACCGATTGCCTTTCCGCCGCTGTAAATGACCGCATCCGCTCCCTTGGCGATGTACAGCCGGAGGTCTTCCTCCGCGGCGGCGTCCACGATAACGGGAAGTCCGTACTCCCTGCCAAGGGCGATCATCGTCTCCAGCGGCTGCATCCCTTTCTGCACGGCGTGGTGGGACTTGACGTACAGCAGCGCCCCCGTGCGTTCGCCGATCGCTTCGCGCAGGTGCGCTTCCTCCACGTGGTTGGCGTGACCCGCTTCCACCACCTTCCCGCCGCCGAGGGCAATCATCTGCCGTACCGATGCCCCGAAGTGGACGGCATGCCCTTTTTGAATCACGATCTCGTTGCGCAGCCCCTCCGAGTCCGGCAGCTGTTCGATCAGACGCAAATTGCGGCCGGCGATGACGGCGGCGACGGCAATGGCGATGCCCGCAGCCGCACCGGATGTCGGACACCCGTCTTCTGCTCCCGTCACATCGGCGATTTTTTTGCCGGCCGCTTTCAACAGCTCGGCGATCTCCGCGTAGTCCATGGCTGCCTCGCCCATCGCCTGGGCGACAGCGGGATGGACGGCGCTGGCTCCGAGCGCCGTCATTTTGCCGCTGGCGTTGATTACCTGTCTAAGACCGTATGATTGGTAGATGCCCATTTGGTTGCAGCATCCTCCTTCCCGGTGTGTTGGGCCAAAGGCGTCACTGCGGCGGGATGGGGAACATCGCTCCCAAAATCATCGCGCCGATGATCGCCCCGCCGGCAATCGGTTTTTTGAAGTAGTAGAAAACGGCTGCCCCGATGGTGGCACCGATGCCAACCGGTATGGACGCCATGATCGCAGAAATGACGATCAGCGGACCGAGATAGCGTCCGGCTGCGTTGCCCGCTCCCATCATCACGTCAGCGCCAAACGTGGACTTGGCCGCGTTGATCGTAAACGTGCGGATCAGGACGATCACCGCGCCGATGATCAGTCCCAGCAGCGCTCCCGTTACCAGTGCCAGCGGGAACGAAAGCAGCGGGGCCGTCATGCCCGCGCTGAGCATCAGCGCCGGAACGCCGATGCCAATGCCCGTCTGCAGCGAACCGCCGATGTCCAAGATGCCGACCAGCGGCCCTTCCAGGACGCGGGCAAACAGGAAGCTGGCGCCAAACGCAGCTGCCGCTCCATACCCGCCGCCTTTTATCCCAGCTTCCAGCATGGCGACGATGGCGATGTCGTTGAAAGCTCCAACGTGATACACATAATACAGATGAGTCCCGGCAAAAATCCCGGAAGACAGGCACGCGACGAAGAGCGGAAACGCCCACTCGGAATACCAGAAACCTTTTGTCTGACCTTCATTCATCACTTGTTCACCACCGATCCAAACATCTCATGCAGATCAATCAGCCACTGCGGAACGTCCACCTGGATGCTCTTTAACAGCGCCACGTCAAATGCGCGGAAGAACCCGCTCAGGATAAACAGCAGCACCACGGCCGTCACCAGGGTTTTGGTAATCCGGTTCCATCCGCTGTCGTCCAAGCCTTTGCCGATCAGGATGCCGAGCACAATGCCCGGTACGGCGTTGCCCATGACCAGGTGGGAAAACCCGCCGAGAACGGTGCCCCAGACGCCGGTTCGTTTTCCCGCATCCATCGCAGCCATCCAGAAGACGATCGGCATGATTGGATTGATCAGCCAGTTGGCGGCCGGAACCAGGACTTTCGTCGCCACCAGCTGCATCGACTGGGGAATGGCCGTCGCTGTCGAATTGAGCAGCGTCACGACGACTGCACCGACGACTGCCCCGACGATCGCCATTTTTTTCGGGTCGTGCAAAGTCTCCTCCACGTTTTTGTTTTTCCACAGCAGAAGGGCTGCCGTCCAGTTGGGCAAAATCCGGTGGTCCACATCCTGGGTCAGCGCGCCGGCCCCGACCACGGACGCCCAGGCGTTGAAGAAGAAGCCCAATCCGAACGAAAAGTGGGAGATCGGGTCACCGGCGCAGGCGTTCAGTTCACCAAAAGTGCGAAACGCCCCCATTCCCTGCACGTTCGGTGCGTGAAACATCCGGGCCGCCCCCGCTCCCACGCCGAAGCCGACCAGTGCGCCGATTACCATCGATTTCAACGCAATCATCCATGTCACCATGAACGTTCCCCCTATTTCTTTCTATCGCTGGCCGAGCAGCTGCTTCACGCCGGTCGGCTGCTCGCTTTGCTGCCGGAACGGAATCTCCTGCAGCCGAACAAGTCCCAGCCGGACGCTTACGTCTGCGGTAATCTCGTATCGCGTGCGGGTGCGCGGAAAAAAGAGGCCAAACAGCCGCTCCCGGTATGACGTCTCCGTCGCGGACACCACCTCGACCGCGAGCGGTTCAATCCGCACCACCAGATCGGACGTCTCCCGCGCGATCGCGTGCTTGATCTGGGCGAAAATCCTGTTGAACGCCCCTTCTTTGGTCTCCGCGCTCCCCGTCAGTCTCAGCGTGCGAGTCACTTCCGTGTACATAGGCTACCTCCCCGCCAGTTTGATGAATGCTTCGGTCAACCGTTTGCCCAGCTCTTCCGTGTCCATAAACCCGAATCCGATCACCTTGCTGCCGTTTTGAAGCGCGGTAATGCCCGCTTCCACAGACCTGAGACCGTATTCGACCGGGTAGCCGTACTTCGTCTTCGCGGTCAGCGCCCCTGCGCCTCCGCTGCCGCAAAACGACAGGCCGAAATCAGCGTTTTCCCGGTACATCACGTCCCCCACTTTCATGTCCGCGCCGACGCCGGGTATCAGGATCGCCAAGCCCCCCGCCGCTTCCACGCCTTTTGCCACATTGTGGCCCTTGCCCAACCGGTCGCCAATCACCACTTTTACCTTTGCCATTCGCATACCCTCCTCCATTGCTACGGTTGTTCCTGCTGCAGCGCCCGTGCCGCTTCAAAATGGACGGCCATTAAAAACACTTCCGCATCCCCGGCTTCCCGTGCTGATCCGGCGGCGGCGAGCACGCGTCCGGCGAGATGCAGCATCTCGGGCGGGATCTCCGCATACAGCTCCTTCTCCACGGGCGGAAGCGTCTCTCCGCTTCGCATCCGCCGCAAAAATCCCAGCATGTGCACGCCCATCGCCAGCCATCTGTCACGGGAGACTGTTAATCCCAGACGGGTCGTCTCGTCAAGAGCTGCTGCCATCAGGTTGTTTAATTCAGAAATTTCAGATAAGTTAGCTTCCAACTGTTCCGCCACTTCCTGCACTATTGCCTTGATCATCTGCATGTCAGTACCTTTCCTGCTTTAATCGTCAGCCTTGCTGTAACCGACTCCTCCGCCGTGAGCTGCTCTCGTTCCGAGTCTGTCAGGACGACGGGGACGTTTGTCAGCTCCAGCACACTCAGATCGGCCACTGCACCCGGCCGCAGCGTCCCGATTTCATCCGTCATTCGCAAAACGGCGGCAGGCGCTGCCGTACAAGCGGCAATCACCTCCTCCAGCGAATAGCCGAGCGCCACAAACTTCGTCATCGTGGTCGTCAGGCTGTGTACCGGTCCCGCCGCGTTCTGCCGGTAAATGTCGGTGCTGATCGTATGCGGCGCCAGGCCGAGCGCCCGCGCCTGCCGCATGGTGCGGAAGCTGAAACTGGACGTGCCGTGCCCCACGTCAAACAGCACGCCGCGCGCCAGTGCCTTTTCCGCTTCCGGAATCAGCCGGCCCCGTTCGTCCAGGATGCCGCCCGCTTTTCCGTGAAACGCGTGGGTCACCACGTCGCCGGCATCCAGCACGCGCAAAATCTCCGACAGTGCCGGCGGTGCGTTTCCGATGTGCACCATAAGCGGACAGCCCGCTTCCCGGGCCGCTTCCTTAGCGACGAGCAGAGGCTTGATGCCGTTTTCCCTGACGACCGACGCACTCATTCTCGCCTTGATACCGCGGATCAGCGGCTGCTCCCGGATGAGCGCCACCGCTTCCCGCGGCGTGAGCCGGTCCATGTCCGCCAGCTCGGACAGCCCGCCGCACAATCCTTCGCCGGCAATGTTGAGAAACGCAAGCACGCGGGTCCCGGCCGGTTTGACAGCTTCGTCCAGGAAGGTTGCGAACGTGCGGGCTCCGGCGCTGCCCGCGTCCACCAGCGTGGTAACGCTCTGTTCGATCCCTACGCGGTCGGCCTCGATGCCGAGCGGCGTCCGCCCCGGAAATACATGGGCATGCAGGTCGATCAGTCCCGGCGTCACGATGGTCCCCGAGGCATCCAGCGTCTTCCTGGCGCCGCCCAATTGCGCCGGCAGCCGTCCCGGCTCCGCCAGCGCCGCGATCCTCCCGCCGCTGATAGCAATGTCATACCGTCCGTTGATGGACTGGGAGGGATCGACCACCCGCCCTCCCTGGATGAGCAAATCAATTGTCACTCTCTGTCACCCCTTTCCCTGAAAAATATCGCATGATTGCCGTTATCTCGCTCTCCGGCACCGCAAGCCCGGCGTTTTCCACGAGCGTTTTCAGCGTTTTGCGCCATGCGGCATAGTCTTCTCCCTCCGGCTCCGCTTCCGTCTGCCACTCCACGTAGGAGGAGCCAAACGTCAAGCGGTTGACCATTAGCATGATGTGGAGCATCAGACCGCTTGCCGCCTGTTCGGTCAAGTGTTCGCGAAACGCCGCGGTAATCGCTTGGCTCAGCTCGAATCCCTTGTAGATCACGTCCTGCGACAGCCGCTCCACCACCGGCAGGTCACGCTCGTGAAGGTCGGCGCAGAGATCGCTTCGCCGCGGCCCTCCGCCACTTCCGGACGCAGCCGAATCGGCCGACGGTTGTGCGGAGATCGTTTGCAGACAGTCGTGAATTTTTTCGAGATCGTGCCGGGTGGGCAGAGCGTTGACGACGACAACCGGCACGTCCGCCTTGACCGGCAGAACGCTGACGATCAGGTCCACTTTGCGGCTGGCCAGGTATTTCTCCACCTCCAGACTGCCGCACAGGCCGACGACGCGCAGCCCTTTCAGTTCCGCCTCCAACTGGGTTTTCAGGAACCGGGCCGTGCCCCGTCCAGTACCGCACACGACCAGCACATTCACCTTTTTCTGCTCCATCCAGCGGTCCCAGGCGGCCTGAAAGTGCAGCACGATATAAGCGATGTCCGCGTCGAGCAGACAGATGCCGCTCGGCCAGAGCACGTCCTGGCATGCCCGCTTGACCGCGGCGAACATCCGCGGATACGAGCGGCAGATTTCGCTGGTTAGGGGATTGGGGTACAGCACCCCCTGCAGGTAGCGCATGATCCTGTCAGTCAGGTGGGCAAACAGGTGCTCGTGCAGCTCGGGATCGTCGTCAAACGGCACCTGCATCGCCTGGCTGACCGCTTCCGTCAGCCGGATGGTGACGTCGTAGATGTCGGGAGCCGGGCTGCTGCCGTGCACAGCCGTCAAGGGGTAATCCACCCCCAGCAGGGGGAGGCAGCCGTACGCCAGCTCGTCGGGTGTGACCATCAGTCGCAAGGCAGCAAACAGCCGGTTGGCCGTCTGCGCGAACAAGGGGTAGCCGCTCCATCCTTGCGCGGTTTGAATGGTTGTTTCATCGGCAGTCAGGACTTTCCCCTTTTGTACCCTGTGCACGAGTATGCACAGCCGGATGTGCAGGCTGATCAGCGTCCGGTCCGTCACGGCAAACGACAACTGCGCCATCAGCTCCCGCACCGCCTGATCGATCAGGCGAATCTCCTCTTCGCCGAGCAGCCGCTGTTCCACGAGGGGGCCTGCTTCATCGGCAGCAGCAGCGATGTCCGCCGCGCCTCCCTGTACCCGCTGCACCAGCCGGAACATCTCGTCGCCTTCCAGGAGATCGTGCAGGAGACACTCCAGGGCAAAGCGCACCGACCGCTCTTCTCCGAATATTCTGACTCCATAGCGCGGCCTGCTGATCAACTCCAGCCCCCACCCTGCGAGAAAGCTCTCCGCTTCTCTGAGGTCGGATATCACCGTATTGCGGCTGACCGCCATCCGGTCCGCCAGATCGTTCAGCCGCACGTACCCGTCGGCGAGCAGCAGCATGAGCGCCAGGTGCTTGGCCCGTTCCTTCTGATGCAGGACCCAATCGCTCCGACCCCATCCCTCCAGGTGCCGGCGCAGGCGGGCCCGCTTTTCCTCGTTTTCGCTGATCCAGATGCCCTTGTTCGGCTGGGAGTGCAGGGTGACGTGGCGCTCCTTCAACCACGTGCGGATCGCTTCCAGATCGTACTTGATCGTCCGCTCGCTGACGCGAAAATCGCGCGCCGCTTCCCGGATTTTCATCGGCCGTGTGCTGTCCAGCAGCACTTTCAGGAGCGCGCGGGAACGCGAGGTCAACTGCACCTTACCTCCCCCTTCCCGTCGAATCTTGTCAGCGTTGGTTGAGTCTCATTATAAGTAACCGTTTTCTTGGGGTAAAGCACGATTCTTTTCCCCATCAGATCGTGCAACTTTTGCAAGATTCCGTCGAAACTCTCTAACATGTTAATGAGCCGTCCCCTACAGGACGGCCTCATTAACATGCCCCTTATTCAAAAAAGTTCATGCTCAGATACCGTTCGCCCGTATCCGGCGCGATGCAGACGACCCTCTTGCCTGCTCCAAGCCGTTTGGCAATCGTGATGGCGGCGTACACCGATGCTCCCGACGACGGGCCTACCAAAATCCCCTCCAGCGCGGCGAGCTTGCGCATGCAGTCCAGCGCGTCCTCGTCTGCAATCTGGATGATCTCATTGTAGATGTCCGTATTCAAAATGCGCGGGATGAAGCCCGGACTGGTCCCCACCAGCTTGTGCGGTCCAGGCTTGCCGCCGGACAGGACGGGGGAGCCTTTTGGCTCGACGACAGCGATGTACAGCTCCGGCAGCTGCTCGCGCAAGGCTTCGCCCGTCCCCGTGATCGTTCCGCCTGTGCCCGCGGTTGCGACAAAGGCATCGAGCTGTCCGTTCGTCTGCTCTAAAATTTCGCGGGCAGTCGTGACCCGGTGGATATCGGGGTTCGCCTTGTTTTCAAACTGCTGCGGGATGAAGCTGCCCGGAATCTCCTTTTGCAGCTCCAGCGCCTTGGCGATCGCCCCCGGCATGCGCTGCTCGCTCGGCGTCAGCACCACCTCGGCGCCATACGCCTTCAACAGGTTGATCCGCTCCTTGGACATGTTGTCCGGCATGACCAGTATCGCCCGGTATCCTTTGGCCGCAGCGTTCATCGCCAGGCCGATCCCCGTGTTGCCGCTGGTCGGCTCGATGATCGTGTCCCCCGGCCGAATCAGTCCTTCCGCCTCCGCGGCCGCGATCATATTGTACGCCGCGCGGTCCTTGACGCTTCCGGACGGGTTAAATTTTTCCAGCTTCACCCAAACCTCTGCCGCTCCTTCCGGGACGATCCGGTTCAGGCGAACGAGAGGCGTATTTCCGATCAGCTCTGTAATACTTTCATAGACTCTCATAAAAAACCTCCCGATCAAGCTACAAAGGCGAATGTATACGTTTAAGGATAATACAACAAAACCGATCTGAAAATAACAAAATCACAGTTTGCTTTTTACCGGATCACCGTCTGGTTGACTCTAGTTTGCAAAAAAGCCCAGCCTTCCGCTGCATCGAGCCGTCGGAAAGCTGAGCTTTTTTCCATTCGACTATCTGTACTAGAAGCCGTACTTGGCCCTCGTCTGTTCGAGCACGGCTGCCGCCTGCCGGTAGAGCTTGTCTGCGGAGGCTTTGACGCCAGCCTGCTCATTTCCCAGTGCATTGATCCGCTCATTTGCCTGCGCGATCGCGTCGGAGCCTGCCTTGACCGCTTCCGTCAACGCTTTCTCCCGCTTCTCTATATCTGTCACGCTCGCCTTGATTTCCTCCCACACCGCCTGCGCGTCTTTCATATCCGTCTCCAGCACGGCAATTATGTCTTGCATGCGCTTTTTCTTTTGCTCGATCGTGCCGTCCATGGCATTGATCCCGTCGACCAGCACCTTCATGTTGTTAAGCGTCCCGGCCATCACGTCGTAGTCCGTTTTGCTCAGACCAGGCTGTTTCGCATATGCAGTCAGCTCGTCCAAAAGTCCTTGCAGCTCGACGACCTGATCTTTGGAAAACTGCAGCTCCTCTGCGAACTGGATCTCTTGCAAATATTGGGCGCTCTCCAGCATATCGGCCGTAAGCCTCTCCGTCCGCTCGACCTTTTTGGCGAACTCGACGCGCGCTGCTTCCTTGGCCCGCTGCTCCTCCACTTCTTTTTTCTTCTGTGCAGCTTCCTGCTCGACGTTCTTCGTCCACACCGCCAGCTTGTCGTCGTACACCTGCTTGTTGCTGGCCGCGAGCAAGATTTCTGCCGGCTCGCCTTGCGCAAGCGGCCCCTGGAACAGCAGTCCGTCTCTTCTCAGCTTGGCCTGGAGCTTTTGGCTCGTCGTCTTTTCTTGAAGCGTAAGCGTATTGTTTTCCATCGTGCCCGTCCAGACGCTTGTCTCAGTCTGCAAGCGCGGAATCGTATCCTCGACGAGCAGCTTGGTCAAGGTTACTTCAACGCTGACCTGGTCATTTTCCGCTGTTGCCTTCGCGTACACCATCCGGCTGTTGTCTTCGTACATGTATCCTTCGGCCAGTGCAATAGGCCCCAGCAACCGATAGCTCCAAAAGCCCAACACAATGACAACCAGCAGTGCGATTCCAAGGTATAGACGTTTGTTTTTCCCCTGCATGTGGCGACCCCTCATCCGTTTTCTGTTTCTTTTGACCTACTTTTTTCCAAAACACGCCATAACTTCATCATACATGAACTGCAATCCAAAACCATATGAGTCGAAAGGCCAATTCCTGTGCAGTATGGCGGGGTCGTATTCTTACTTTTTTGCAGAGGGGGGATCAATTGTCAACATACTTCTCCTCATTTCCCTGCCATTTACAATGCAAAAGGCTGTTCCCCTGCCATTTTTCACGGGACAGCCCCTTTCATTCAGCTCTTTTTCTCAATATCACTCCGATAGATCAGATAGCAATCGCTAGGTTCATCGCTAATTTCTTCGTGCGCAAAAACAATCGTCCAGTCCAGCGTAGAGTCAAACAGGTACATATCAAAAGTAAAACGCGTGTACGATTTCATCAATTTTTCGGCATCCATCGTAAACACTTTGCCGGATGCAAACTCTCTCCCTAACGGGCTTGTTGCATCCCAGAAAAACAGCAGCTCTTGTTTGCTCTTCAAATAATTGGTCGCGTCTTCCAGGCTCATCCCCTGCATGTTGCCAAGAGCCACTTCACTCAGAAACTCCCAAAGGTATCCACTGTGCCAAGGTAATCCAGTGTGTATTGCTTCATATCTTTTATAGAGAAACCTGCGAATTTGGTCGCTGTCCACATCGAAATATGTTTCGATGTACTGTTTGCGAAGCTGTTTGGCCCTCGCTTCGGGCAAGACGGGGATCTGCCGCACATTCACAACATCTGGAGAGTATTCGACTAAATTATAAGTGTACGAATGATACTTGCCGCCTGCTCCCAATACAAACTTTCGATACTCGCTGCAATCGTCCTCATTACCGAGTATGTAATTCGTCATCGAAAACATATCGTGGACATAGATGTCTTGATAATCAGGCACTTTGGCATAAAGACCCGCAGGTACTTTTACAGCTACACACCTCTCCGGCAGATTCTCTATCGAACTGACTTGCTTGCCGATAATCTCTTTTTCTCCGATGGAAAAGTAATAAAAGACATGAGGATTAATCACATGGTCAATCTCTGACAAGACAGGGTCGGGGGCTTCAAAATATTCATCCCAGTCAACCCCCAATCCAATCTCAATCCCTGCGATATAAAATTCGTCCATTTCTACAATGGTTAAGCGCATGTTATCCTCCTTATTTTTTACCAAAAACATGGCAGGAAAGGGCGCAACTGTATATGTTACGCCCTACCATTACTTTAACCCACTCACGAGAAGGAATGATAATCTCCCAATCCATCGCTTTACTTTCAGTATTCAGACTTGTTGAGGCTGCTAATCTAGCAACTCAAGATTACAGATTGCAATACCTTCACTTTTAAAATCTGGATTTTGTTACCACTTGCGCTTATAACATATTTTTACTTTTTCTGCAAACAAATTTTTCCCTCCATCTCAACACTGTCATTCAAAAATGAAAGACAATCATTCAAAAATGAATGAATTTTTGCAATCAGATTCTATTTTTCCAAAAATACAAATTGGTATAATGTTTGCATACTTGAATATAAGCGCGGCACAAATAAAGGAGGATATGTCGATGCAGCATGATTGAATCAGGTTACGAGGTGTTTGACACATACCAACAAGGGGGGAACCACATGTCCCAACAGCAAAGCAACACCTTGCAAAAGAAGTTGAAACCGCGTCATTTGACGATGATCTCGATTGGCGGAGTAATCGGTGCGGGATTGTTTGTCGGCAGCGGTTCGGTGATCAATTCCACAGGTCCAGGCGCCATTCTCTCGTATGCCTTGGCCGGGCTGCTCGTGGTAATGGTCATGCGCATGCTGGGAGAAATGGCTGTCGTCAATCCGGACAGCGGCTCCTTCTCCACCTATGCCCATCAGGCGCTGGGGCCCTGGGCAAGCTATACGATCGGCTGGCTGTACTGGTTTTACTGGGCCATTGTGATTGCCATTGAGGCGACGGCAGGCGGCGCCATCGTTCACGGCTGGATTCCGTCCGTGCCGGTCTGGTTGTTGAGTCTCATTCTGACCGTGTTATTGACCATTACCAACGTGCTGTCCGTGAAGTCGTTCGGCGAATTTGAATACTGGTTTGCCATGATCAAAGTGGTGGCGATCAGCCTGTTCATGTGTATCGGGGCTGCCATTCTGTTCAATCTGATCCCTGCCATCCCCTCGCCGGGATTGACCAACCTCCTGGGACAGGGCGGATTTTTGCCCAATGGCGCTTCGTCCGTATTCGTCGGGATCGTCGTCTGCGTCTTCTCCTTTTTCGGAGCGGAAATCGCCGCCATCGCGGCAGGCGAAACACCCAACCCGGAAAAATCCGTCGTCATCGCCATCAAAAGCGTGATCTGGCGCATTCTGCTCTTCTACATCGGCTCTGTCGCCATTCTGGTGATGCTTCTGCCCTGGAACGCCGCCGACCTGCTGAAGAGCCCGTACGTCACGATGCTGGACATGCTCGGCATCCCGGCAGCCGCGCAAATCATGAACGTGGTCGTGCTCGTCTCCGTTCTGTCCTGCTTGAATTCCGCGCTGTACACCAACTCGCGGATGCTGTATTCCCTGGCGCGCAAAGGAAACGCACCGCGCTCGCTCCTGCAGGTAAACAAAAACGGGGTTCCCGTTCGCGCCGTCCTGGCGAGCACCTTTTTCTCCTATCTCTGCGCGATTTTTCACTTTGTGTCTCCGGACAAGATCTTCCTCTTTCTGGTCAACGCGTCCGGTGCCATCGCCATTCTGGTGTACCTGGTCATCGCCGTGTCGCACGTGCGGCTTAGAAGAAAACTGGAGCGGGAAAATCCGCAGGCCCTCACGCTGAAAATGTGGGCGTTTCCCTATCTCACCTACCTGACCATCGCCGCCATGGTGCTCATTCTGGTGTCGATGCTCTTCATGGAATCCATGCGATCCCAGCTCTACCTGACGATGCTGATCACCGCTCTCGTCGTCGCCTCCTACTTCCTGTTCAAGCGAAAGTCCGCCGCGCTTGCTCATGAAGCTGGCGAAACCGAAGTGGAACACCAAAACCAGAACGCCTCGTAATCCCCCAAAAAATCCGTTAGCGCCCGGAGCGTTAACGGATTTTTTCGCCAGACCGTCGCAGAAGAAAGACAGCTCTTCCCCCACAGAACAAAACAGCCGATACCTGCATGCAGGCATCGGCTCAACCTCTGCTATGAAATTGGCTTGTCGATTGCTACAGGCGATTGAAAATCACCAGTTTGCTTTCCGTCATCTCTTCCACCGCGTACCTGACCCCTTCACGGCCCAACCCGCTTTCCTTGACACCGCCGTACGGCATGTGGTCGACGCGGAAGGTAGGCGTATCGTTGATGAGGACACCGCCCACCTGGAGCTTTTCGGCAGCCTCAAACGCCGTGTGCAGATTCTCCGTGTAGATGCCCGCCTGCAGCCCGTACTTTGAATGATTGACCAGCTCGATGGCTTCCTCGACGGATGCGACCTTGTTGATCAACACCACGGGGGCAAACACTTCCTCGCATGACACTTTCAACGTCGGCGCCGCATCCAGAAGCACCGTAGGCAGCAGGCAGTTGCCCTCTGCCGTACCGCCAGTCGCCACCCTGGCGCCGTGCTGCACCGCTTCGTCAATCCAGCCGAGGACCCGCTGTACTTCGCGCGGGGCGATCAAGGCGGAGATGTCCGTCTCGGGCAGAAGCGGATCGCCCACCTTCAACGTCTGGACCGCCGCGATGAATTTTTCCACAAACTCCTCATACGCCTCCTCGTGGACATAGATGCGCTGCAGCGAGATGCACACCTGCCCCTGGTAGGAAAACGCGCTGGTCACGCAGCGATTGATGATCTTGTCTATGGTGACGCCCTTGTCGACGATCACGGCCGCGTTGGAGCCCAGTTCAAGCACCACGCGTTTTAACCCGGCCTGGTTGCGAATGGCCTTGCCGACTGCGGCACTGCCGGTGAAGCTGATCATGCTGACGCGCTCGTCGGCGACGATCTGTTGGCCCACTTCGCCGCTGCCCGTAACGATGTTCAGCGCGCCGTCCGGCAGTCCTGCTTCCTGCAGCAGCTCGGCCAGGAAAAACGCCGACAGCGGCGTCTGCGGCGCCGGTTTCAACACCACGGTATTGCCTGCTGCAATAGCGGGCCCCACCTTGTGGGCGACCAGATTCATCGGAAAGTTGAAGGGGGTGATCGCTCCGATTACGCCCAACGGCTCCCGCGTGGTATACGCCACGCGCCCTTCGCCGCCCGGGGCCGCGTCCAGGGGAATTGTCTCCCCGTGGATGCGCTTGGCTTCCTCTGCGGCAAACTTGTACGTCGTGATGGTGCGCTGTATCTCTGCTCTGGCTGTCGTAATCGGTTTGGCCGCTTCCCGCGCGATGATGACCGCCGCTTCTTCCTTGCGCTTCTCCAGCAGGGTCACCAGCTTCTCCAAAATGGCGGCACGCTGGTGCGCCGGCATTTTCGCCATGGTGTCTCGGGCCTGGTACGCCGCCTCAATCGCCCGATCCACTTCAGCTGCGGTCGCCATCGGAATTTCTGCGATCTTCTCTCCGGTATACGGGGAAAAAAGGGGGGTGTAAGCCGCGGCTTCCACCCATGCTCCGTTGATAAACAATTTTTGCTTGATCATTTGTGCTCCACTCCCTTATGATGCGAACTTACGGCGTGACGAGTTCCCCCAGGACTTCTTCAATGATGTCAAGACCTTCATCCAACTGCTCATCCGTAATCACCAGCGGCGAGAGAAAACGCAGAACATTGCCGTACAGACCTGCGCTTAACAGTACCAGCCCGCGCTGAATGCACTCCTGCACGATCCGGCCAGTCAGGTCCTTGTCCGGCTCCTTGGTGACCGGATCCTTGACCAGTTCCACCGCACACATCGCTCCCAGACCGCGCACGTCGCCGATCACCGGATACTTCTGCTGCAGGCTGCGGAAGCGCGACATGATGCGTTCCCCGATCGCGTTTGCCCGTTCCGGAATGTTTTCTTGTTCAAACATCTCAATCACTTTCAAGGCCGCCACGCAACCAAGCGGGCTGCCGGCGTAGGTGCCTCCCACCTCGCCGGGGTTGGGGGCGTCCATGATTTCCGCCCGGCCGGTCACGGCGCTGATCGGAATCCCGGCAGCGATCGACTTCGACATCGTCATCAGATCCGGCACGACGTCAAAATGCTCCATGGCAAACATCTTTCCGGTACGGCCGAAGCCGGTTTGCACCTCGTCGGCGATGAACAGAATCCCGTGCGCTTCGCAGATGCGTTTTACCCCTTGGACGAAGGTTTTGGAGGGAACCACGAATCCCCCTTCCCCCTGCACCGGCTCCATGATAATCGCAGCCACGTCTTCGGCAGGCACTTCGGTCAAAAAGAAGGTCTCCAGCCGCTGCAGAAGTTGTCGGTCCAGTTCGTCGGGAGTCAACCCGTCGGCGCGGTAGTAGTACGGATAGCTTATCTTGTAGGTGTCGGGGGCAAACGGACCGAAGCCGTACTTGTACGGTTTTACCTTGCTGGTGAGCGACATGCCCAGCAGCGTGCGGCCGTGGAAACCCCGTTCAAAAGAGATGATCGCTTTGCGGCCGGTGTACTTCCGGGCGATCTTCACGGCGTTTTCCACCGCTTCCGCCCCGCTGTTCAAAAACATCGTTTTCTTTTCATGCGTACCCGGGGTGATCTGGTTCAGCTTCTCGGCCAACTGGACATACGATTCGTACATAAACACATTAAAGCCCGTGTGAATGAACCGGTCCAACTGCTCCTTGAGCGCAGCCACAACGGTCGGGGGACAGTGGCCGGCGTTCAACGTCCCGATCGCCCCCGCAAAATCAATGAAGGTATTGCCGTCAACATCCGTGATCAGCGCACCTTCCGCCCGATCAGCGAACGAAAACACCGTATGGGATAGGCCGCGCGTCACGTGCTTGTCCCGTTTTTCCAGGATTTCCTGCGCTTTCGGACCAGGGATGGCCGTGTTCAGCTTGACAAAGGTACGAGTGGTGGTCTTCATCGTAAACCCTCCTCGGAAGTTCGTTTCGGTCACGATTTTACCTTTGCAAGGAACGTGCCAACCCTGAAAACACGCAGAGAGTAGGGCCGATGAAACTGTGTATTCCTGACAGTTATTCAAAAATGAATGACCGTTATTCAATGCTGCCGGTGTTCTCGATTCTGCTTGCAAGACAAAAAACCTTAGCCGGTGATACCGGGCTAAGGTTTTGTCTCCTGCTTTCTGTTCCGGCTGATTTTCTGAAATCGCCTGCTGAGCGTGGGCTGGCTCACTTCCAACACTTCGGCCACCTTCGTAATCGTCTTGTACTTGGCCAGGGCCAACTGGATGAGCTGCGATTCCGTCAGCTCCACCGCTTCCTTCAGCGGAATAATGCGGTTGACCTGGACGGGAGACTGGTCCTTCTCCCCACGACGGCTCAAAATGCTCGTCAGTTCATTTGCGGTAATCAGGTTTCCGGGAGAGATCACCATCGCCCGCTCAATCACGTTTTGCAGTTGCCTTACGTTACCCGGCCAGTGGTACGCGTTCAACATCTCGATGGCGTCCTCGGAAAAAAACTTGCGGGTTGAAAACTTTTTGTTGAATTTCTCCAGAAACGCATAGACGAGCGGTTCCACATCCTCGATCCGCTCCCGCAGTGCCGGGATGTACAGGGGAATCACGTGCAGGCGGTAGTACAGGTCTTCCCGGAACTGCCCGCGCTGCACCATCTCCTCCAGGTTTTTGTTGGTGGCGGCGATAATCCTCACATCGACAGGAATCGGACGGGTGCCGCCCACCTTCAGGATTTCTCTCTCCTGCAGAGCGCGAAGCAGTTTCACCTGCAAGTTGATCGGCATTTCGGCGATCTCATCCAAAAACAGGGTGCCTTCGTGCGCCAGCTCAAACAATCCCTTTTTCCCCTGCAGGCTGGCACCGGAAAAGGCTCCCTTTTCATACCCGAACAATTCGCTCTCCAGGAGATTTTCCGGAATGGCCCCGCAGTTGATTTTGACAAACGGCTTCTCCCGTCTGGCGCTGCTGTTGTGAATGGCGTTGGCGATCAGCTCTTTCCCGACACCCGATTCACCGTACAGGATCACGGTCGATTCCACCAGCGCGATCCGCTTCACCTGCTCCATCACCTGAGCCATCGCCTCCGACCGGTAAATCACCTCGTTTACGGCGACAACCTGGTGATTTCGCAGTTCATCAATTTCTTCCTTGTATTTTTGCGTCAGGCTCTTGGCGCGCTGCAGTTCGCTTTTCAACTCGCTCACTTCGGTAATGTCCCGCGACGCGATGACAATTCTCTCCAACTGCCGTTTCTTGTTGAAAATCGGATTGCCGACCGCCAGAATTTTGCGTCCGAAGCGATTTTGCTGCACGATGGAAATTTTGCGCTTCTCCTCCAACACCTTGCGCGTGACGGACGGCTTGAACCAGCCTTTTTCCTCCAGGTCGAGGATGTTCTTGCCCACCACCGTGGACAGGTTTACCCCCCATAAATTGTTCGCGCTGCGATTGGACACGCGCAGGATCGTTCCCGTCGCGTCCACGACCAGGATTTCATCGTAGATGGAATCCACAATCGCTTCCAGGTCTTTCGTCAATTCCGTCACATCCTGAGACAGCTTTCGTTTCATCAGGATGTTTTCCATTGTCACCGCATCAAGCCAGCCCGCAATCTCTCCCCGGTCGTTTTGGACAAGCCAGTAGGACGCCTGATCGGGCCGCTGCTGAAACAGCGCCTCTTCGTCCACCACGGCAAAGGGCTCGCTATAGGTCAGCTCCGCGGTTCCCTTCTCCAGCTGCCGTAGCAGTCCGTGCGCGTCGCACACGCCTACGATTTCCCCGCGGCGGCGCACGACCAGGAGACGCGCTCCGCTGATTTGTTTCAGGGCTTGTTCGATGGTAACGGGATGTTCCACGATCACAAAATCGTCGTATATTGCTGCCATACGCTCCACAGTCATCTTCCTTGTGATCCAGAATGAACGTGCTCGTTTCGTTTGCCGCCAGATCACGGCTCGATCGCGTGCGACAGAAAGGAGCACCTTGTAGATGAAGTCTACCACAAAGCGTTCAAAAGGCCAAAGCGTTGCGTTCCAAAAAAAAATCCTCCCTTCCATTCGCAAGGGAAGAAAAGGGAGGCCGGGTGGACTGGGTTCAAATCTCTAACTCACCAAGTCGAACGAGTTCGACTACTGCTTGAGATCGACCTTTGACACCTAATTTCTGCATGACATTGCTGATGTGATTGCGTACGGTCTTTTCGCTGATGAAGAGTTGTCCGGCAATCTCTTTCGTCGTCTTATCCTGGACCAAGAGTTCAAATACTTCTCTTTCTCGATTTGTCAACAACGGCTTGGTTTGATCGCTACCCTTCAATCGTGCCACCCCTCCTTGTGGGCTCTACAGGAACAAGGTTGAGGGATTACAGAGTCACCTTATCCTATGTAGGGGGGTGGGTGGTGGTGCCGGAATTACAGGGATTTTAGGCTTTTGTCTTACATCCTATTCAGAAAATGGGCGATGGGTTCCAGAGGTTGCAGCGAAGAGAATTTTCCTTACAGATAAACCAGTTAATCGCGCCCACATGCTGCTCAGATATACGATGTGCGCTTGTACGTCTCCTGGAAGTGATCGCGCAGCCCCTTGGCGAGCAGGGAAAACGACCCGACAGCAAACACGAAGCAGATCAGCGGAATGAGGAAAAGCCAGGCGTTTTTGCTGTAGACAAAGGTGCGATAGGAGCCGAGCAAGCCGGCCCACTCATGCGTGATGGATTGGTAGAGGACCGGATCGTACGACATTTTCGTGCCGCCGATGAACAGGTTGAACATGCCCATCAGCCCCATCAGCGTCATCACGGCCACCGTCTCCGTCGCCATGATGACGACCACCTGTTCCTTGATGTGCGGCAGGACGTGGCGAAACATGATCTGCCCCCGACCCGCTCCCATGGAAACAGCCGCCAGCACAAACTGCGTCTCTTTGATCTGCTCCGTCTTCTGCCGTATGGACGAAGCGACACTGGGCACGCCCAAGACGGACGCTGCGCCGATAAACAGCGCGACCAAGGTGGAGACGGACAGCTCCGAATTAATGCTGACCCCGCGGAGGAAAAAGTAGACCGGGATGAACAGCGGAATGTAGCTCCAGGCGTTTTCCACTGACAGCCACCAGCGCTGCGGCTTGTCCTGAATGCCGATGTACAAGCCAACCAGCGTGCCGAGCAGCACCCGGAGCAGCGCGACGGCCAGCGTGACGAAAATCGTGTACGGCGCCCCGTGGAGCAGCAATGTCAGCAGGTCGTAGCCCCAGTTGTCCGTCCCCAGCCAGTGCTCTGCGGACGGTGGAATCGGCGGGGAGAGGTATACTGATTTGCCGTTCACCGTCTCGCTGCGAAACACTTCCTGAAAATTCAGTTCATACGGAGCGATGTACGGCCCTATGAAACCCAGCACCACGAGAAATGCCACCAGGATTGCACCGATCCGCAATGACCAGTTGGTTCGACGTAACTGCATGACAAAACCTCACTCAAGTGGATCTAATCGTTCATTTGTAGACGAACACCCGCTCAAACAGGTACAGGATGGCCCGGATCAGCACATAGACGAGAATGGAGAGCAATATGATGCCCATCAGTCCCATGACGGCCGCGTTGAACTGCAGGTCGGCATTTTTGCTGAAAATGAACCGGGTCAAACCGACGACGTTCAGCAGGTATTCCACGACAAACAGGTTGGTTACCGTGATCGCGATCGTCTTTTTCAGATCGGCCAAAAGAAACGGTTTGACGTTCTTGTAGACGTGGTGAATGAGAATGTGCCAGATGCCCATGCCTTTGGCCAACACCGTGCGGATGTAGTCTTCGCCTCCGATCTGGGCGTACTTCAGGCTGACCCCCTTCATCAGGAAAATGGTAGGCCCGATGGACAGGATGGTCAGGGGAAGCCAGTTGTTGGTCGAGTCGTTGAAAGGCGAGAGCGAGATGATTTGGATGCCGGTCGCCTTGTAAAACTGGATGCAGCCCAGAATTGCCAGCAAGATCAGGATGAAGTCGGGCACGGTGGTGATGACGTCCAGCACCCGCTGCAGCTGGCGCACGACGCCGAACCGCTGCAGAAACAATCCAAACAATAGACTGGCGGTGACCGCGATCAGGACGCTGAAAAACAGCAGTCGAAACGAGCTCAGCGCAAACGGCCCGATGTCCTGGGCGATGCTTCGCTCCGTATTCCCCACCCAGTACGTGCCGAGTGAACCGTCGGCGATCTGCTCCAGCAAGTACACCGTGAGAATGACCATTCTTTCCGGCTCTACATGCACCTCGTCCTCGTCGGCGTACAGCATGAACGGCGCACTGCAGACGACGACCACGAGCAGAAACATCGCGATCAGCTGCTTGACGTAGGTCAAGCGAATCAGCCCTCCTTCCTACTACCAACAATACACGATTTGACAGAATTCAACCAGACAATAAAGAGTATTTTCTGTTTTCTTGCAATTCCTGCTGCTGCTGAAGAGCGCCTGCCCGAGCGCCGTAAAAATGGCGTGCCGCCTCCTGCCGCACGCCTTCTGCCTATTTCACCACGATGACCTGTATCTCCATGCGCCCCATGTCACTCAGATCCAGAGGAGCCGACAGCGCCGGGCCGCTCACTGTCAGCATGTCACTGTGCTGTATCAACTGCGGCGGCGTGATGTCAATTTCGACGCCCTGGCTGTACAGAATCGTACTGGCGTTGCCGGAGATCATGTTGCCCAGTTCGGAAATCGCGCTTTTTCCCAGCTCGTCCAGTTCACTGACGGGAAAACCGCCCATCATGGCCGAGACAATTCGCAGTGCGAGATCATTGTGCAGGCCGAACAAGACGTCACCTTCCAGATGACCGGTCATGCCGATGCGAATCCAGGTATGGTCGTCTCGGCAGTCCCACTCAGTCACAGCCAGCTCTCCCCGCGTGACGGTCACGTTGCAAAACTGTTGAATGACCATGGAGGCCGACTCCAGAAACGGATTGAGGTAATGGACGTTCATGATGGTTCCATTCCTTTCCCGGTCAAAATCTTCCTGTTTGTGCCCATTATAATGTCGAAATATGACAGTTACAAGAGATTTGCATAAAAAATCCTAATACTTTAGTCCTGGATTACAGGAACATCTGGAAAAAGCCCCCTGATTTCGGCAGCCGCATCCGCCCGCTTGGTGTAGATCCGCACGCATGTACGCAAATCCAGCACCTCCACTCCCACCTCGTGACGGCTGAGCTGCCACAGCGGCCCCTCCAGCCGTTCAAAGGCAAACACCGTATCCCCAAAGCAGAAACACTCCCGGACGCATCGCTCCGGCGGATAGTCCGCTCCCTCCTCCAGCAGGTGGACCGGTTCGAGGCCGAACTGCTGCAGCAGATGAAGCCGGTCGGCGAGCTGATCACCCCGCTTGCGCGAAACGCTGCGGCGCGGTGAGAGCAGCGGATACGCTTCCCGTACATATTCCCACTTGATGCCGTGGAAAAACACAGAAATCCCCTCCTGACCCGTAAAACGCTGTCGCGGCAATCCCCACGCTGCCGACATGGGCATAAAAACGGTGCCCTTTCAGCGAAAAAAGGATGTCACCCGGACATCCTTTATCCGCCTTTCCCGATGACGATGATCTCGCCGTGAACCTCCCGTCCCAGTGCGTCGGTGGCGATCACCGTCAGTTTCTGCTTGCCTTCCCGGACGCCGTCCAGCAGTACGCGAAACTCGCCCCGGTCGTTTACATCCGCCGGCAGCCGGCGATCGCCGTAGACGATCTGCAGCCGCGCGACGCCCGTAGCCGTCACCTTTCCGGAGACGGGAACCGATGACCCGACGCGGGCCTCCAGGCTGTTCTGTTCCAGTTTCAGCGTCGGAGCGGGCAGCGCTCTGGCCGTGTAGGTGAGCCGCTGCTCCCCGTGGTGCAGCACCAGTGAACCGGCATGGGCATCGACGTACGCGTAAACCACCAGCGAGGATTGGTTGCCGGCCCCGTCCTTGCCTTCCAACAGGATGCGGTTTTCCCCGTGCTTAAGGGACAGCGTGTGCGTGAATTGCTTCCAGACCGGCTTTTCCAACTGGTCTTCTTCCCAACTGCCGACGATCTGCCCGTTGACGCTGACCTGCCCCTTGTACGTCTGGTCGCGGTAATGGAAGCGGATCGGGACGAGCATGCGCTTGGTGGCCCCATCGTAGAGAATGTCTTCGGAGCCGTCGTTTGCCAACTGCAGGACCGGCGGCGTCGTGTCCACGATGACCCGCTGCGTGAACTGCCGGGTGTTGCCGTACATGTCGCTGGCGCTGTACGAGACGTAGTTCAACCCCTCCGGCAGGCGCAGGACGGTCTGAAACGCTCCGTCCACCTCCACCTGCACCGGTTTGTTATTGATCAAGAGGCGCACGCGGTCCAGCATGTCTTCCCCGCTGATCCGTCCGCTGATCGCCACTTCCGGCTGACGGGAAATCAGCACGTAGCGGAACAGGTCGTTGGGGAATTGCACGTACGGCGGAACGACGTCGCTCTTTCCGTTGAGGTGGACGATGCTGACATTGCCGGCGTAATCGTAGGCGACCAGCGAGACCTTTTTGTCCGGCTGGCTGACCACCGCGCTCGTGACGTTGGCCGAGTACGGTCCGCCCGTCTTCTTTCCGCCTACGTACAAGAGATAGCCCTGCACATCCTTGTCCTTGCAGCTCCATTGGACGCGGTTGCCCGCCAGCGACGCGGTGACGACGGGTGCTTTGGTGTCCACCCGGACCGGCAGGGTCAACGTCTGCCAGTTGGCGTTTGGCCCGTCGATTTTGGCACGGATGACAAACTGGTAGACGCCGTCTGGCACCGGCTCGTACGTGCCTTTTTCCGGGGAGTACCCCCTGCCGTCCCAGCTCCACTCCTCCCGCTCGGTGTAGTAATAGGGAATGCCCCGTTTGGACTGATCGTACTTCCTCACCTTTTCGTCGCGAGCCAGGGAGCGAATCAATTTGCCCGTGCGGTCCGTCACGTCCACCATGACCTGCTTCGCGTTGCGCAAAAAGGTGATCGACGGAGCGGCCGTGTCGTAGTGACCGTCGCCGTTGGGAGAGAACGCAATCTTCGCCGGGTCCACCTGCACTGTCCCGTCTTCACTCACCCCGACGACTCCCAGGTAGTCACGGTATTTCCACTTGTCGTTTTCCTTGTCGTGATACCAGGTAGTCTTCACGCCGGTCCGGTTTTCCTGGCTTTCCTCCTCCCACATGGGGGCGTCCATCACCCGCGGCTCGTCCCAATCGCCGTAAAAGCCGTAGTACGGCACGCGCAGCACGGGCTCATCGCCATTCACCGGCTCAAAGGCGATATAACCTTCGGCAAAAATGTTGCGCTCCGTCTCCGCCGGAATGTGCAGCGTTACCTTGACCTCCGCACGCTCACCCGGCCGAACGGTCACCTGCTGGCTGGAGAATTGCAGCCGTGCCCCTTTCAGCGGGGTTTCCGTCAGCAGGTTCAACCCGTTTTGACGCAGGTCGGTCAGCACGCCGAACTCGTCCTTGATTTTGTAGGTGAGCGGTTTTTTCCCGAATTTGTTGTCCACGAAGAGGGAAAACGTCGTGCGGTTGCCGATTTCCCCGAGCGAGACACCTGCCTTGCCTTTGGCATCGGTGACAATCGCCGGCGTCTTGATCGCCTTGGCGATCTGCATGAGCCCCGCACCCTGGACGCGCGGGCTGTACGGCAGTTTTCCCGGCCGGCTGCCCTCAGAAGCGGCAGCAGTCTCCCGCGGGTCGAGGACGGGATTGGCCGTATTCATTGCGGCCGCCTTTAGCGTCTCCACCAGTGCCCGCCCTTGCAGGTTGCGCCCTTGCTTCAGATACGCCTGCTTGATGAGCGCCATCCCTCCCGCGACGTGCGGCGTTGCCATTGACGTGCCGCTTTTGACCGCGTAGTCTGACTCCCGCACTATCGACAAGATCCCTCCGCCCGGTGCGGCGATTTCCGGTTTGAACTGCAAATCGGGCGTCGGCCCCCAGGAGGAAAAGGCAGAGATGGTGCCCCCATCCGGATACGGCATTGGATTTTGCGCATACTGGCCGTCAAAGGTGACCGTAACCTTTTTGCCCTTTTTCAGCGCCTGGGCCAGCCGCTCGCCCGTCTGTTTCAAAATGGAGACGGCGGGAATCTGTTTGGCATTCTCCGCGCTGATGATCAGCGGCCCCGACTGGTTGTTGTAGATGATTACGCCTGCCGCTCCCGCTTCCTTGGCCAACCGCAGCTTCTCGTCAAACGGGATGTCACCCCGCTCCAGGAGCACCACTTTTCCCTTGACGGAGACGTTGTAATCTTCCTTTTTCCCCTTGCCCATATAGATCAGCGGATACGGTTTGAACAAGGACTGGACAGGATTCATCACGCTGCCGCTGCTGGCGTGGCCGTGCAGGTAGACCACCCGCTCCAGCCCGTCAACCCCCTGTACGGCAAAGCTGTAGCCGGCCAGGGCGGTCGCATTGACCGACGCGACGGAAAAAGCGTCCGGTGCCAGACCGGGAGAGCCGATCATGGAGACATCGGGATTTTGCGCTTTTACCTTGTCGCTGCCAAAGTAAGCGTCGTTGCCCGCTGCCGCCACCACAATCACACCGTTGTCCACCGCCCGCTTGATGGCATACTGCTCCGTGTTGGTCTCGTCCACATATCCGGCCGCTGAGCCGAGGCTCAGGTTGATCACATCCGCTTTTTTCGCAATCGAATCGTTGATCGCAAACAGGATCGATTCGCTCAATCCCGGCACTTCCCCTTGGTAATTGCTGAACACTTTCTGGCTCAGCAGTTGAGCTTCAGGCGCCACGCCCTTCAGCTTCCCGTTGGCCGCCACAATCCCGGCGACGTGCACGCCGTGCTGCGATTCGCCCACGTCCTCGGTCGTCTGGTTGCGGTCTGCCCAGTTGTAGCCGGGGATCACTTTTTGCGTCGAACCGGACTTTTGCTGGGCAAGCCGCTTGTCGCGCGGCGCAGGCAGATCGGGGTGCCTGCTGTTGATACCGGTGTCGATCACCGCCACCAGCATGCCTTCCCCTTTGACGCCGGCTTCCTGCCACGCTTTCGGCGCCTCAATCATCTCCAGTCCGGAGGCAGGGGGCTGCGCCACCATTTCGCCCTTTAGCACGTGCTCTGCCGCATTCCACTCGTCTGCGCCGGAAGCAGTAATTCCGCTGCGCTCCGGTTCAGACGCAGCCGCCTTCGCCTGCCAGTGGGCATCGCGAAGATCCTGAAGCACTTGTTTGGCAAAAGCGGCATCCTGCCCGCGTTGATTGGCCTCTGCCGTCCACATGTCCGCCATCTGCGCCGGAAGCAGGGATAGTGCCATCCCGATGCACAAGATCCGTTTTTTCATCGTCTGCCCCCCAAAAAAACATCCATTTCTTTCAGTTTTCCTTTGAAGGGAGATTCGTATTCCCAGAAATCGGATGGGCGAACAGATTGACAAATGCGTTGGCGCGCTATATATTTAAATACGTTAAATATTAGACACGATAAATTTTAACGATAGAAATTGAAGTGTCGTTGATAATGGAAGGTGAGTGACATGGATCAACTGGACTTGGATCAAGCGACTGAGCGGCTTCAGATCGCCTTTACCACGACGATGAGAAAAATAGGACAGGAACTGGCGGAATCGTCAACGGATATGACCGGTCCGCAGTTTTACATCCTAAATATGCTCGCCAAAAAGGGGCCGGATTCCGTGAGCGACTTGGCGGACGCCATGTGCGTCAAACCGAGTGCGATCACAGCAATGGTAGACCGGCTGCTGAAACACGGTTACGTCCAGCGAGATCGGCACGAGCACGACCGGCGTGTCGTGACCATCCGCTTGACCGAACAAGGTGCAACCATCTTGAAGCAGGCCAAACAAAAGCGAAAAGCGGTCATTGAACGCTATCTGCGCCATCTGAGTCCGGATGAGCTGGAGGCGCTCGTCCAGCTTTTCGAGAAGCTGGCCCGTATCGCAACACATGAGAAGGAGTGACATCATATGCAAGAACAGCAAGAACAACAGGAAAAACGCGGACTTCTCATTGTCGGACTGTTAGTGGCGATGTTCTTTGCGTCGCTGGACAATACGATTGTGGGAACCGCCATGCCGCGCATCGTCGGCGAACTGGGCGGCTTGGGGGTCATGACCTGGCTGACTACAGCCTACATGCTGACGTCCACCGCTGTCGTGCCGATCACCGGCAAATTGGCGGACTTGATCGGCCGAAAAGTGATCTATGTGACCGGTTTGATTCTTTTCATGGTCGGTTCTGTCCTCTGCGGAGCTGCCCAGTCGATGAACCAGCTCATCATCTTCCGCGCGATCCAGGGCATCGGCGGCGGCATCATGATGCCGATGGCGATGATCATCGTCGGCGATTTGTTTACCGGCGAGCAGCGGGCCAAATGGCAGGGGGTCTTTGGCGCAGTCTTCGGCCTCTCCTCCATTCTGGGGCCGCAGGTTGGCGGCTGGATCGTCGACTCGTTGAACTGGAGATGGGTCTTTTACATCAATCTGCCTGTCGGCATTCTCGCCGTGATCCTGATTGCATCGGCACTTAAATCGCAGCGGCTGAACGGACCGGTCAACATTGACATCTGGGGCATGTTTACCATGACCGGCGGCGTCGTCAGCCTGCTTCTCGCTCTGACGTTTGGCGGAAAGGACTTCCCCTGGGCGTCGTGGCAGATTCTCTCGCTGTTTGCTCTCTCAGCCGCGTTTCTGATCGCGTTCGTGATCGTGGAGTCGAAAACAGCTGAGCCGATTTTGCCGCTGCATCTGTTTCGGAACAAAACCTTTTCGCTGTTGAACGGCATCGGGTTTCTCATGTCGGTCGGGATGTTTGGCGCCATCATGTTCGTGCCGTTATTCATGCAGGGCATCGTCGGCATCAGCCCGTCCGAGTCCGGGACCATCATGGTGCCGATGATGCTGGCCATGATGCTGACCAGTATCATCGGGGGCCGGATCGTGAAAAAAATCGGCGTCCGCACGCAAATGCTGGTCGGGATGATCACGATGGCTGTGAGCTTCTGGCTCTTGTCCACGATGGTCGTAACCACTTCCCAATGGGAAGCCATGGCGTACATGATCGTGCTGGGATTGGGAATCGGGCTAGTGATGCCGCTGATTACCATCGCGCTGCAGGAAGCCTTCCCCAAATCGCAGCGGGGGGTCGTCACATCCTCCAGCCAGTTTTTCCGACAAATCGGCGGAACGTTTGGCATGACCGTTTTGGGAGCGGTCATGAACCATCGCTCGACCGCCCTGCTGACGCACGACCTCATGCCGCGTTTGGAAAAACTGCCGCAGGAGGCTCACGGCATGGCGGAGCAGTTCTCCAATATGATTCAGACGAACCCGCAGGGCCTATACTCCATGCTGCTGAGCCCGGAGGCGCTGGCCGCCATTCCGGAGAACATCCGGCAGTTTCTGCTGCCAATCCTCAAGACGGACATGGTCGCCTCGCTCCATGAGGTGTATCTCGTCGGACTTGTCTTTATCCTGGCAGGCGCCGTGCTCGCCATGTTCCTCGGCAAGATCAAGCTGTCTCCACGGGAGCAAAAGGCAGCCGAACAGAAAGCCGCGTAACCATCGCACGGCGCTCACTCGGGAAAACGGCTCGAACATGATTCCAGGCAGATGCCGACATGCAAACAGGCGTGCAAACCACAGTAACGGTTTGCACGCCTGTTGTCTGTCATCCCCTGAAAAAATCAGGAGAAGAAGAATTTCTTCAGCGCGTGTTTGGTCGTCTCTTTGTTCATGTGAGCGATGGAAGTCGTCAGCGGAATGCCTTTCGGACAAGCCTGCACGCAGTTTTGCGAGTTTCCGCAGTCGGCGATGCCGCCGTCTTCCATCAGCGCTTCCAGACGCTCATGTTTGTGCATCGCACCAGTCGGATGCTGGTTGAACAGACGCACCTGGGAGATGGCAAACGGACCGATAAACGCCGATTTTTGGTTGACGTTCGGGCACGCTTCCAGGCAGACACCGCAGGTCATGCACTTGGACAGTTCGTACGCCCATTGACGTTCCACTTCCGGCATGCGCGGACCCGGTCCCAGGTCGTGGGTACCGTCGATCGGAATCCATGCCTTGACGCGTTTCAGCGCGTCGAACATGCGGCTGCGGTCTACGGACAGGTCGCGCTGTACCGGGAAGGTGCTCATCGGTTCCAGACGGATCGGCTGCTCCAGCTTGTCGATCAGAGCGGAACACGCCTGGCGCGGTCTGCCGTTAATCACCATGGAGCACGCGCCGCACACCTCTTCCAGACAGTTTGATTCCCAGTTGACCGGTGTCGTTTTTTGACCTTGCGCGTTCACCGGATTGCGCTGTATTTCCATCAACGCCGAAATCACGTTCATGTTCGGACGGTACGGAATCTTGAATTCTTCCTTGTACGGAGTGCTGTCAGGGCTGTCTTGACGAGTGATAATCAAGTGGACAAACTTTTCGGCCATGATCAGTTCCCTCCCCTCTTACTTCTTCTTGTCGGACGTGTAGTCGCGCTTACGCGGCGGAATCAGCGAAATATCCACGTCTTCGTAGTAGATCTCCGGTGCGGTGGTCTCCGGATTGAATTTGGCCATCGTCGTTTTCAGGAACTTCTCGTCGTCGCGTTCCGGGAACTCCGGTTTGTAGTGAGCGCCGCGGCTTTCGTCGCGCATCAATGCGCTGATCGTGATAACGCGGGCAAGCACCAGCATGTTCCACAGGTGACGAGTGAAGGTTGCGCCGGAGTTGCTCCATTTGCTCGTGTCGTTGATGTTGATTCGTTTGTAGCGCTCCATCAGTTCCTGAATTTTTTCGTCCGTCTTTCTCAGGCGGTCGTTGTAGCGCACGACGGTCACGTTGTCGGTCATCCACTCGCCCAGTTCCTTGTGCAGGAGGTACGCGTTTTCGGTGCCGTCCATCTTGAGGATGTTGTCGTATTTCTCCTGCTCTTTCTTCGTGTAGCTGTCGTACAGCGTGGAGGGAAGAACGTCGCAGGACTGTTCCAGACCGTTCATGTATTCGATTGCCTTCGGACCTGCCACCATGCCGCCGTAGATCGCGGAGAGCAGGGAGTTGGCACCGAGGCGGTTCGCACCGTGCTGGGAGTAGTCGCACTCACCCGCAGCGAACAGACCCGGGATGTTGGTCATTTGGTTGTAGTCTACCCACATGCCGCCCATCGAGTAGTGCACGGCCGGGAAGATTTTCATCGGTACCTTGCGCGGGTCATCGCCCACGAACTTCTCGTAGATCTCGATAATACCGCCCAGTTTGACGTCCAGTTCTTTCGGATCTTTGTGGGACAGGTCGAGATACACCATGTTTTCGCCGTTGATGCCCAGCTTCAGATCCACGCAGACGTGGAAGATTTCGCGGGTGGCGATGTCGCGCGGCACCAGGTTGCCGTAGGCCGGGTACTTTTCTTCGAGGAAGTACCACGGTTTGCCGTCCTTGTAAGTCCAGACGCGTCCGCCTTCACCGCGGGCCGACTCGGACATCAGGCGCAGCTTGTCGTCGCCCGGGATGGCGGTCGGGTGAATCTGAATCATTTCGCCGTTCGCGTAAATGACGCCCTGCTGGTACGCCGCAGATGCCGCCGTACCGGTGTTGATGATCGAGTTGGTCGATTTGCCGAAGATGATGCCAGGTCCCCCGGTTGCCAGGATGACGGCGTCGGCACGGAAGGATTGAATCTCGCCGGTACGCAGGTTTTGCGCCGTGATCCCACGACAGGTGCCGGCATCGTCCAGAACAACCCCGAGGAAATCCCAGTATTCGTACTTGGTCACGAGACCTTCCGTTTCAAAGCGGCGCACTTGCTCGTCCAGCGCGTAGAGGAGCTGCTGTCCGGTCGTTGCACCGGCAAACGCGGTACGGTGATGCTTGGTCCCCCCGAAACGGCGGAAGTCCAGCAGACCTTCCGGTGTACGGTTGAACATGACACCCATCCGGTCGAGCATGTAGATGATGCCCGGTGCGGCGTCACACATTGCTTTAACAGGCGGTTGGTTGGCCAGGAAGTCGCCGCCGTAAATGGTATCGTCGAAGTGCTCCCAGGTGGAGTCGCCTTCCCCTTTGGTGTTCACCGCACCGTTGATACCACCCTGGGCACAGACGGAGTGAGAACGCTTTACCGGAACCAGGGAGAACAACTGTACGGGAACGCCCTTTTCTGCTGCTTTGATCGTAGCCATTAATCCGGCAAGGCCGCCGCCGACAATGATCAGTTTACCTTTTGCCATGAATGAGTCCCCCAATCCCTACAGAATGAATGCAGACATCGCCCGCAAGCCAATGAGCGAAACGATTACAAAAATGCCCATGGTCAGATAAGTGGCGAAACGCTGGGAACGTGGACCGACGGTGATGCCCCAGTGTACGAGGAACGACCAGAGCCCGTTGGAAAAGTGAAACACGGTGCTGAGAATCCCGATCGTGTAGAAGACAACCATCAGCGGACTGCTGAGAATGTTGGTCATCATGTCAAAGTTCACTTCGGCACCCAGCGCTTTTTGAATGCGCGTTTCGTACACGTGCCAAGCGACAAAGATGAGTGTGATGATTCCCGTAAGGCGCTGCCAGAGGAACATGTGGTTGCGGAAATGTCCGAAGCTGCCCACATTGTGTTTCGCCTGGAAGGCAATGTAGATCCCGTACACAGCATGGAACAGGATGGGAATGTAGATGAAGATGAATTCCACGGCGAGCAGGAATGGAACGTTTTCAATCATTCCTACTACCTGGTTGAAAGCTTCCGGTCCCCGGGTTGCCTGATAGTTCGCTGTCAAGTGGAACAAGAGGAACAGCCCGATTGGGAACAAACCGAGAAGAGAATGCAGCTTGTGGTTCAGAAAGCTATGGCCTTTTGCCATACAATGGTCCCCCTTTCAATTGTAAGTAGCGTTCTTTGGTTAATCTTTTCCCCACTATCCTAACCCATTGCCCAGCCGGTTAGACATGACGGCAGCTGCCTGCCCCCCTGCTACACAGCCAGACAAATTGTGTCGGAAAACGGAAAAAAGTTGGGCAAAACGTTGAACCACAACCAATTGTACTCCTGTCTACAGAGAGCGTCAAGACAGTGAATAGACTAATTCCATTGTTGGATTACACGTATTAATCGTCCGATTTTTCTATGAATCTGTCATAGATTCGGCCGCTCTCTCATAATCTGTTACCAAACAGGTAGAGCAAACCGGCTGTAATAGACCTGGCGGCCGCAGGAGGGTCCGACAGGGGACAAGCCTCGCGCGGCCTGCAGCCGGGAAGGAGGGTCGTGACGTGAAAGAACCGGATCAACTGGAAGCCTTGCTGCCTTCCCGCATCATCGCAGATATTGAGCGCATCCACATGCCCTATCTGGGCTATCACTTACTGCGCGAGCACCTCACCCGCTCGCTTTTGGGCGAAAGCGAACCGCCCATTCTCCACTGGTTGGGAAAGGAAATGGGGCGGCAGATTCCCATCCGCTCCGCCAACGGTCTGGTGTTTCCCTTTATCCGTCTGGGGCTGGGCAAACTGGACCTGTTGGAAGACGGGGAGCGGCAGATTCGTTATCGGCTGACCCATACCATCTATCGCTACATGTCGCCCGAACGCATCAACCGTTCCCTCTCTCTGGAGTGCGGGATCATCGCCGGTGCTGTCGGCCGTTGGAAGCAGCGGGAGATGAAAACCCGGATGGAGACGGAGGAGACGGGCAGCGTCCTGATTACCGTTCACTGGTAAGGTCTGGCCGGGACGAAAGTGAGCCGACCGGGCAGGAGCGGGGAGGCGAGGCATCGCGCTGCCGCTGCCACGCGATTTCCCGCAAACATCCCACCAGAAGAAAATCCCCCTTTTTCCGCGGCGAAAAAAGGGGGACAGCATGTGTGTTCCGTATTGGGCTGTCAGCGGGTCATACTCCGTGTACGACAGCTGTTTCCGCCACGTCGAGGCCGTATGCGGTGTGCAGGCAGCGCACGGCCCGCTCGGTGTGTTCCGCCGGGATGACGCAGGACACCTTGATGTCAGACGTGGAAACCATTTTGATCGTGATCTCCTGCTCGGCCAGCACGCGGAACATCTCGGCGGCCACGCCCGGATTGTTCACCATGCCGGCTCCGACAATCGAGACCTTGGACAAGCCCTCTTCGCATTCCACTTTTTCAAAACCGAGCTGCTCGCGGTGGGCGTTCAGCGTATCGAGCGTCTTTTTCAAGTCGCTTCCTGCCACCGTGAAGGAAATGTTGGTCACGGCCGCGTCGTACGAGCTTTGGATGATGATATCCACGTTTACCTGGTGATCCGCCAGCGTGTTGAACAGCCGGGACAGCGTGCCTACGCGTGCAGGCATCCCCACAACCGTCACCTTTGCGACGTCTTCGTCGTGGGCGACGCCGCTAACTACTCTTCCTGTTTCCATATGCGCACCCTCCTCTACGTACGTGCCTTCTTCTGTCGTAAAGCTGGAGCGGACGACCAGCCGGACCTTGTGGGTCTTGGCTGCCTCCACCGAGCGCGGATGCAGCACGCCCGCCCCCAGGTTGGCCAGTTCGAGCATTTCATCATACGAGATGCTGTCCAGTTTGCTCGCCGTCGGAACCACACGCGGGTCGGCAGTGTAGACGCCGGCCACATCTGTGAAAATTTCGCATTTGTCCGCGTTGAGACTGGCTGCCAGCGCCACCGCGGACGTGTCCGAACCGCCGCGGCCCAGCGTGGTGATCTCGCCTGCTTCGCTGACGCCCTGAAATCCAGCCACGATGACGACCCGGCCGCGCGCCAGTTCCCTTCGGATTCGTTCCGTCTCAATATGGGTGATCCGGGCCTTGCCGTGGATCGACTCGGTCGTCACTCCCGCCTGCCAGCCCGTCAGGGAAATGGCGTCATACCCCTTTTGGTGCAGCGCCATCGCCAACAGCGCAATCGACACCTGCTCGCCAGTCGCCAGCAGCATGTCCATCTCCCGCTCCGACGGGTAGGGGGAAATCTGTTTGGCCATATCCACCAGCACGTCTGTGGACTTGCCCATTGCCGACACGACGACGACCATGTCGTGTCCAGCTTCCTTATATTGAATAATCCGGTCCGCTACTTTCATAATCCGTTCAATGGTACCTACGGAGGTGCCTCCGTATTTATGCACGATCAACCCCATGCGGCTTCTCTCCCTTTTCCTATTCAACATGTTCACATATCTCTTTGGATTCTTCTTTCATCAGGCCATCTTCGTTTCACTATTATTATTTCTCACTCTTGCAAAAAAGGCAGCGACGAGGATACACCTGTCACTGCCTGCCAGTTCGACATACCGGTTCCTCCTTCCCTTGGCCACGTGAACAGTTGAGCATGACAGAACATCCCCTGTTCCATTCTCAACCGACATCGTGAGATAGCTCTCCATCCGGCAACGGGAATTGCACGGATGACAGTCCTGCGCTTATTCAACGCAGACCCAGCACGGAGGAAGCGGGCCTTTCTCCGTACTTCGGCGAATTCCCCTTTCCCGTACCCGTCACAGATGCCCGATCTCAGGGAGGTACTCATGGTTTTCGCGCCTCTACCTCACTCCTAACGGGAAGTGAGGCTTGTTATGCTGTTTGTATGGGATTATACCACGTGTACGAAGGCGGTTCAATCAGAAATTTCATTAAAGTTTGCAGCACGGTAAAGTCCATGCCTGTACGAGCCGTAACTTCTGTCATAGCCCTTATTGCCAGATGATACCGAAAATTGTATATTATTTCTCAATTTCATAGATTTCATGTTGGGGGTATGCGAATGAAGACGATCGGCCTGATTGGAGGAATGAGTTGGGAATCGTCGCTCGAATACTATCGGTTGATCAACCAGCTCGTCAAAGAGCGCCTGGGCGGCCTGCATTCCGCCTGCTGCATCATGTACAGCGTCGACTTTGCACAGATCGAGGCATTTCAGCGTGAGGGGCGCTGGGACGACGCCGGTGCAGCGCTTGCACATGCGGCAAAGGCGCTGGAACGGGCGGGAGCCGACTTCATCGTGCTCTGCACCAACACCATGCACAACAACGCGGAGGCGATTGAACAAACGGTGGCAATTCCCCTGCTGCACATCGTGGACGCCACGGCAGAGCGGATTGTTCAGCGCGGAATTCGGCGCGTTGGCCTGCTGGGCACCCGTTACACCATGGAATTTCCCTTCTACCGCGAACGGATGCGCCGATACGGAGTAGAAGTGCTGGTGCCGGACGAGCCTGACCGCGCCATCGTCAACCGCATTATTTTTGAAGAGTTGTGCCTGGGAAACGTATTGCCAAAGTCCAAGCAGGAGTACCTGCGGGTAATGGACGGCCTCGTTCGCCGCGGAGCGGAGGGCGTCATCCTCGGCTGCACGGAAATCACTCTGCTGATCAAACCGGAGGATATGCTTGTGCCGCTGTTTGACTCCACACGCATCCACGCGGAGGAAGCCGTGACGCGGGCTCTTGGATGACACACGTAAAAAAGGCTGATGCCCGCACTCGTCAGGCGTCAGCCTTTTTGTCTGTTTCGCCGGATGCTCCGTTTGCATCCCCGTCCGCCTGTTGTCGCAGGTGGCGCAGGATCTCTCGGGCCAGCTTGTCGCCGATGCCGATCTGCCGGAAGTCTTCCACGGTCGCTTCACGCATTTTTTTCAGCGAGCCAAAATGCTGGAACAACAGCTTGCGCCGCTTTTCGCCAACACCGGGAATCTCGTCCAGCCGTGACGATAGCATCGTCTTGCTGCGCGCCTGCCGGTGAAATGTGATGGCAAAACGGTGCACCTCGTCCTGAATTCGCTGCAGCAGGTAAAACTCGTAGCTGTCCCGGCGAAGCTCCACCGGCTCCGGCGGATCGCCGTAGAGCAACTGCGCGGTCCGGTGCTTTTCGTCCTTGGCCAGGCCGCAGACGGGGATGTAGAGACCCAGCTCGTTTTCCAGCACGTCCATCGCCGCGCTGATCTGCCCCTTGCCGCCGTCGATGACGATGAGATCGGGCAGCGGCTGGCTTTCCTTCAGCAGGCGGGTGTAGCGGCGGCGAATCACTTCCCGCATCGCCCCGTAGTCGTCCGGCCCCTCGACGCTTTTGATCTTGAATTTGCGGTACTCTTTCTTGTCCGGCCGGCCATCGGTAAAGACCACCATCGCTGACACCGGTGTCGTGCCCTGAATGTTGGAGTTGTCAAATGCCTCGATGCGGTGCGGCGTGCCAATCCCAAGGATGTGCCCCAGATTGTGCACCGCCTGGATCGTCCGCGCATCGTCCTTGGACATCAGCGCAAATTTTTCCTGCAGGGCAATCCGCGCGTTTTCGGACGCCATCTGCACCAGTTCCCGCTTTTTCCCTCGCTTGGGCGCGTACACCTTGACGCCCAGCCACCCCGCCAGCAACTCCGGCTCGCTTCGTTCCGGCAGCAAAATCTCCTTGGGCAGCGCGTTTTGCTTGTCGTAGTAAAACTGGGTGACGTAGGACATGAAATCTTCCGTCTCGTCGCCGTAATACGGGAACGACGTCGTCTCCCGTTCGATCATCTTGCCCTGCCGCATGTAAAAGATCTGGATGCACATCCAGCCCTTGTCGACAGCAAAGCCGATGATGTCCCGGTCCACCGTGTCGGTAAACGTCACCTTCTGTTTTTCCATCACGGCTTCGATGCTGCGGATTTGGTCGCGAAGCTCCTTGGCGCGTTCAAACTCCATGTTTTCCGCTGCCTGCAGCATCTTTTCCGTCAGCTCCTGCTTGACCGCCTCGTGGCCGCCGTCGAGAAAACGGCAGATCTCTTCCACCAGCCGCTGATTCTCTTCCGCAGGCACCTCGTGAACACAGGGAGCCAAACACTGCCCCAGGTGGTAGTACAGACACACCTGCTTCGGCAGCGTTTTGCACTTCCGCAACGGGTAGAGGCGATCCAGCAGCTTTTTCACTTCGGATGCCGCTCCCGCATTGGCGTAGGGACCAAAATAGCGCGCCTTGTCCTTGACCACCTTGCGGGTGATTTCCAGGCGCGGATGTTTTTCATTGGTGACCTTGATGTACGGATAGGTTTTGTCGTCCTTCAGCATTACATTGTAGCGCGGATTGTGCTGCTTGATCAGGTTGCACTCCAAAATCAGCGCTTCGATCCCCGAAGAAACGACGATGTATTCAAAATCGGCAATTTCGCTGACCAGTAATTGCGTCTTGCCGTCGTGACTGCCTACAAAGTAGGAACGGACGCGGTTTTTCAGCACTTTGGCCTTGCCCACGTAGATGATGTCTCCGTCCTTGTTTTTCATCAGGTAGCAGCCCGGCTTCTCCGGCAGGACGGCCAGCTTGTCTTTCAAGGAGCTGTTCACGGCTGCCCCCTCCTTTCTTCATATCCGGACCAACGGCCTTCCCGCGCGGGCGGGAATATACGTTCCGCCCCCATGTTACCACGTTTTGCGGCGAAACACGAGTGTTTGCGCTGGCATAAAAAAATCAGCATCCGCGCAGTGCAGATGCTGATGACGGCCCCCGCCCGGCGCAAGCGGCCAAGCAGGTGCAGATCCGTTTTCCTTACAGGTGTTTGTTCAACGTGCCCATCAGCGCATCCTTCGGTTGGAAACCGATTACCTTGTCAACCGGTTGACCGTCCTTAAACACGATCAGGGTCGGAATGGACATTACGCCGAAACGGCCGGCAGATTCCGGATTCTCATCCACGTTTACCTTTACGATTTTCAGTTTGGTCCCTACTTCACTGTCGATCTGCTCGAGTACCGGCGCGATCATTTTGCAGGGACCGCACCACGGAGCCCAGAAATCAACCAGGACAGTGCCGCCTTGCTCCACTTCCTGGGAAAAGGTCTGGTCGGTTGCATTCACAATTGCCATGGTATCGTTACCTCCTTTCTATACGGTACGCCAAAAGGTTCCATACGCCCTACAGTATATCATTCTCCACCGGAAATGACTACAACGGACGACACTTTGCCGCGCTTTCCCCGTTAGTCTGTCCGAAATCGCCGCTCTCTATTGTCCCAAGTGCTTCAGGCGGTGATTTCCCGCTCGTGGTCGCACACTTTGCGGTGCAGCAGGTCAAAAAACGGATTCCAGCAGTTGATAATGCCGTTCCAGGCGGTCAAAGCGGCGGTTGGTTTCGTCGCGAAACGCGTACATGTCGTCGCGAAACGCGTACATTTCACGTTTGAACTCGCGGAGCTCCTCGACCGATTCCTTGACGATGCGGTTGTTTTCCGCCACCATGTGGATCAACTGATGCAGCAGTTCCTCACTCATTCCGACCACTCTCCCTTTCCTAGTTATTATAGCGGACAGGAGAAGCATACGGCAGCGGGGGCGGACAAAAAAACGGACGGCAGACAGCGACCGCTGCATGATGCCCGCCGCATGACTTCCCGTACAAAAAACGGCGCCCCGTCCAGGGCGCCGTTCCGTACCGCTCGCTTATACGAGCACTTTTTTGAATTCAGCCGTGAGCAGGGGAACCACCTCAAACAGATCGCCGACGATGCCGTAGTCCGCCACCTGGAAAATGGGGGCTTCCGGGTCCTTGTTGATGGCGACGATCACTTTGGAGTTGGACATACCTGCCAGATGCTGGATTGCTCCAGAGATGCCGCACGCGATATACAGGTCGGGTGTAACCACTTTCCCCGTCTGGCCGATCTGCATGGAGTAGTCGCAGTAATCGGCATCGCACGCGCCGCGGGACGCGCCTACTGCGGCGCCAAGCACCTCAGCCAGTTCGTAGAGCGGTTTGAAGCCGTCCGCGCTTTTCACGCCGCGACCGCCGGAGACGATGATCTTGGCCTCGGAGAGATCCACCTTTCCGCTCGTTTTGCGAACCACTTCCTTGACGATGGAGCGCAGATCCTTGATCTCCACGTCAAACGGCACCACCGTCGCCGTTTTCCCGGTGTCGGCCGCAGCCGCCGGGATGTTGTTGGGCCGAATCGTAATCATGATCATGCCGTCGCTGAACTTCCGTTTTTGGAAAGCCTTGCCCGCATAGATCGGCCGCGTAAAGACCGGACCGGGCTCCAGAGCCGTCACGTCAGAGATCAGACCGTACCCGAGACGGGCGGCAACACGCGGCGCCACGTCACGGCCGATCGCCGTGTGCCCCAGCACCACCGCGTCAGGAGAGACATGGTCAATTAACTGTTTCAGCGCTTGGACGTACGCGTCCGGCGTATACTGGGCCAGCGCGGCGTGATCCGCCACGTAGACCGTACCGGCGCCGTGATGTCCCAGTGTCGCCGCATGCGCGCCGCTGTCCGGTCCGAACAGGGCAGCCACCACTTCGCCGCCTTCTGCCAACACCTGCGCGGCGGCCAGTGCTTCCAGGGACACGTTGCGCAGTTGACCGTCACGCGTTTCTGCCAATACCAGTACCTTTTTCATCTGGATCCTCTCCCTCTCGCTTAGATCACTTTTGCTTCGTTACGCAACAATTGGACCAATTCGGACACCTGTGCCGCCAATTCGCCGGAGAGAATGCGGCCCGCCTGCTTTTTCGGAGGCAGGGTCTGGTCGACGATGACGGTCTTCGCCTGGACGTCCTGGGCGGACAGGCCAAGATCGTCCGCAGAGAGGCGATCCAACGGTTTTTTCTTGGCTTTCATGATCCCCGGGAGGGACGGGTAACGCGGTTCGTTCAGCCCCTGCTGGGCGGTGATCAGCACCGGCAGGCTGGTTTCCACCACTTCCAGGTCCCCTTCGACGTCGCGTTCCACCCGCACCTGGGTGCCGTTGATCTCCAGTTTGACAGCCGTGGAGACGTGGTTGATGCCCAGCTCTTCAGCCAGACGGGGACCGCCTTGTCCAGCGCCGGTGTCAACGGCCATCTGTCCGGCGAGGATGATGTCGTACCCCACTTTGCGGGCGACGGCAGCCAGCACTTTGGCAGTCGTGTACTCGTCGCCGAACAGGCTTTCGTCGTCAACCAGAATTGCCTTGTCCGCTCCCATCGCCAGTGCCGTTCTAAGCTCTTGTTCCACGCTGTCCGTACCGATGGAGACGACGGTCACCTCGCCGCCGTGCTCTTCCTTCAGTTTGATCGCCTCTTCCAGGGCGTATTCGTCGTACGGGTTAATGATGGTTTTCGCGCCGTCATCCAGGATTTTTCCATCCTCGATGACGATTTTTTCTTCCGTGTCAAAGGTTTGCTTCATGACAACCAAAATGTTCATGGGATTCCCTCCTTACTAGGTGGCGCAATTCCAATAGAAGCTAGCGGTCGGCAAACTGCGGCTTGCGCTTTTCCAAAAACGCGGCAACGCCTTCCTTGACGTCTTCCGAAGCGAACGCTTCAGCGAACAGTTCCGCTTCGCGCTGCATGCCATCTGCCTTGCCGAGCACCGTCCCGGCATGCACCGACTGCAGTGCCAGCCGCAGGGCGACAGCGCTTTTTTGGGCAATGGCGGCAGCCAGTTTTTTCGCTTCGTCCAGGAGCTGGTCCAGCGGATGGACCGCTTCCACCAGTCCGATGCGCAGCGCCTCTTCGCCGTCGATCATTTCGGAGGTGAGGATCATCTGCGTCGCCTTGCCCCGGCCGACCAGACGCGGCAGCCGCTGCGTGCCCCCGTAACCGGGGATGAGGCCCAGGTTGAGCTCGGGCAGGCCCAGCTTGGCTTCGGGCGCCGCCAGCCGAATATGGCAGGCCATCGCCAGTTCCAGACCGCCGCCCAGGCACGCCCCGTTGATCGCGGCAATGATCGGTTTCGGGAAGGTTTCCAGACGGTCAAACAATTGCTGTCCGGCTTTCGCCATCGCTTGGGCATCTGCGGGCACCAGTTGGGTAAACTCCTTGATATCCGCCCCGGCGATGAAAAAACGGCCTTCGCCGGTCAAGACGATCGCCTTTACCTGACCGTCCCGTTCCAGATCGTCCAGAAGCGCTGCCAGCTCCGTCAGCGCCGCCTGGCTCAGCGCGTTGGCCGGCGGACGGCTGATGGTGACGACGGCAACGCGATCTTCCTTGTGCACTTGCCAATACGAATACATCCCTCTCCCCCCTGCTTGCGTCAAGTCATGAAGCATCCGCCATCTGAGCGAACGCTCAGTCTTCACGTTTTTATTGTAACAAACGAAATCTTGCAAAAAAAGCGTTTTCTTTTGTCATTTTCCCTTCATACCGTACAGGAAGAGGTTATGAATGGGGTCAACATGGGAGACAAGATCGTACTTGCATTGTTTCATGACCCAGGATGTCGTCACTTCATCCAGCGTTCCGAAAATCATTTTCCGCGCCACGCGGACGTCGATGTCCGGGCGGAACACGCCTACCTGCATGCCTTCGTGGATCACTTCGTCAATCAGGTTAAAGTACTGCTTCATCACGGCACCAATGCCCTCACTGATTTCCGGATTGGACTGGCGCAGTTCAATCTGCGTCACTTTTGCCAGATCCGGGTCTTGGGCCAACTGGCTTAAATGGGCGTGAACCAGGACGTACAGTTTTTGCTCGACCGACTCTGCTTCAGCGATTCGTTCCCGGCAGGTTTCGATAAAGGCCCCCATCTTTTCGTTGAACAGGGAAATGAGAATGTCATCCTTGTTCTCAAAGTAGAGGTAGATGGTGCCGTCCGCTACCTTCGCTTCTTTCGCAATTTTGGAAACCTGAGCGCTGTGATAGCCATGACGAGCGATGACGCGAACAGCCGCATCAATAATGGCTTGATATTTTTCCCCCGTTTTTTTCGCCATACGTACCTCCACGTTTGCTTCGAATCAATGCAAAATGAATGATTATTCATTCATGTTTACAGTGTAATATAGGGCTCCATCCGCTGTCAATCCCTCGTCCGCCTGGCCAAAAACAAGCGGCAAGTGGACTGTCCGGGAAGTCCTCTGCTGAAATAGCCTGTCCCCCGGTCTGTCAAGAAAAAGGCCGCTCCCGATCAGGAGGGCGTTACGGGACAGCATTCACGGTCGATGCGATTGTGCGGCGGTTTCCGCCTGTCTTTCCGTTCGTTTCTGGCGGGCTTCAGCTCGTCTTGACCTGGTCTTGGTCGGCGCTCCGTTTCTTTTCTTCCTCCTGCAATTGGCGGCGCAGCACTTTGCCCACCATCGTCTTGGGCAGCTCTTTTCGGAACTCGTATAACCGCGGAATCTTGTAGGCAGCCAGGCGCTTGCGGCAGTGGTTCTCCAGCTCTTCCTCGCTTACCTGCGCTCCTTCCTTCAGCACGATAAACGCCTTGACCGTCTCGCCCCGGTAGGGGTCCGGCACGCCGATGACGGCTGCTTCCTGGACGGCGGGATGCTCAAACAGCACTTCTTCCACCTCACGCGGGTAGATGTTGTATCCGCCGGCGATTATCATGTCCTTCTTGCGGTCGACGATGTAAAAGTATCCGGCTGCGTCCATGTAGCCCATATCTCCGGTCAGCAGCCACCCGTCCCGCAGGACAGCCGCTGTGTCTTCCGGACGGTTCCAGTATCCGAGCATCACCTGCGGCCCTTTGACCGCCAACTCGCCGATCTCTCCCTGGGGCAGTTCTTCCCCGGTCGCCGGGTCGACGATACGGCAGTCGGTGTCCGGCCAGGGCAGGCCGATGCTGCCGTTGACCCGCTTCCCCCAGATCGGATTGGAGTGGGTGACGGGGGACGCTTCCGTCAGGCCGTACCCTTCCACCAGCCTGCCGCCGGTCAGCTCTTCAAATCTGCGCTGCACCTCCACGGGCAGCGGTGCGGAACCGCTGACACAGGCGGTAATGGAGGACAAATCGTATTTGGGCAAATCAGGGTGATTGATCAGTCCGATGTACATCGTAGGTGCGCCGGGAAACAAGGTGGGTTTTGTCTTGTCGATCAGTTTGAGGATTTGCTTGGCGTTGAATTTGGGGACGAGAATAATTTCCGCCGCAATGGAAATGCCCTTGTTCATCACCGTGGTCATTCCGTAGACGTGGAACAGTGGCAGGGCGGCGAGAATTCGTTCCCGCCCTCTGACGAACTTATACATGACTGCCTGGCACTGCAGCGTGTTGGCGACGAGGTTGCGGTGTGTCAGCATGACTCCCTTGGCCAGGCCGGTGGTGCCGCCGGTATACTGCAGAAGCGCGATGTCCTTTTCCGGGTCAACCTCAGGCGTGACCGGATTGGTAGCGCTTTCTTTCAACACGGAAAGAAAAGGCTCAACATCACCGCCGTAGGTTATCTGCGGATGGTCGCCCTGTTTCTTCTGCACCAGCGGATACAGTATCTTTTTGAAGAAGGGTAGAAAATCACCCACACTTGTAACGATCAGGCGTTTCAGTGGGGTGGAGGCCTTCACGGCCGCGACGCGGCTGTACAGCAGGTCCAATGTGATAATCGTCTCGGCTCCCGAGTCGTTCAACTGGTGAATCAGTTCCCGTTCCGTGTAAAGCGGGTTCGTCATGACCACCGTCCCGCCGGCCATCAGAGTGCCGTAGTAGCAAATGACTGCCTGAGGCGTGTTGGGCAGCATGACGGCGACACGGTCCCCTTTTTTCACGCCGCGCTTGATCAGCGCGTTGGCGAACTGATACGACATCGCCAGGAGCTCCCGGTAGGTGATCCGCCTGCCCATGAAGTACAGCGCAGGACGATCGGGAAACTCCGCGGCCGACTGTTCCAGAAAGTGAGTCAGTGGAACACGGGGGTATTCCAATGACGGTGCGGTCTCGGGCGGGTAATTGGCAATCCAAGGCTTGGCGTTTGACATGGGCAAATTCCCTCCAGTCCCTTATTGGCCTTACCTCTCCCGTACGATCCACATTCATAACCTCTTCCTGCTTCCATTCTAGTCGAAAGATAGGTAATTTTCCAACGAAAAAAATCGAATTGGATGTGATTTTTGCAAAAAAGGGCGGGCGCTTTCCTGCTCCGATCAATGCCGGGCAGGAAACCAGTGCCCGTGGTCAAGGGATCAGCGCCTCCATCAGCAGTTGGCGAACGCGGGACCGCTCCTCTTTTGGCACCAGATGATACCAGCCGAGGACGCCGTTGTGCCAGATCCGCTCGTCCGCTCCCGTAAGCGTGTCCGTCGTCAGCGTATTCGGCTCGGTGTCGCCGTAGGCCAGCAGGAGGGAGGCGATCTCCCGGTCGGTCAGATCGGTTTTGATATGGCTGCCGAGAATGTCCATCAGCGAAAACGCCTTGACCAGCGCCTGCGCCGACGTGCCCTTGTCAATCAGGGCCTGGACGATTTCCTGCTGCCGGGCGATGCGTTGGTAGTCGCTGTCTTCCCGCCCGATGTCACTTTTGCGGTAGCGGACGTAGTCGAGCGCCTGTTGACCGTTCAGTGTCTGCAGTCCCGGCTTCAGGTCAATGTAGGTGTCGTCGCTCGGATCAGTGTACTTCATCCGTTTTTTCACCTCGATCTGCACCCCGCCCAACGTGTCCACCACCTGCCGGAAGCCTTCGAAGTCGATCGTCACGTAGCGGTCGATCTTGAGGTTGAAAAAGCGCTCCAGCGACTGTTTGACCAGCTTGGGGCCGCCGTAGGCCATGGCGTGGTTCAATTTGTCGTAGCCTTTTCCGGGAAGTTCCATGTAGCTGTCCCGGGGGATGGAGACGAGATGCACCTGCTGCTTGGAGGGATGCACAGCCGCCAGCATCATCGTGTCAGAGCGGGCCTGCTCCCCGTCCCGGCTGTCTGTCCCAATGACGAGCAGAAGAAACGGTTTCAGCGTTTTGGCTTGGGCCAACAGCGCACCGGGCAGCTGGTCCCCCTTCGCTTGCAAAGACGCTTCCGTTCCCGCCTCGAGCGGGGCGTACCATTCCCGCGTCATCCGTTTGAACTGGAAGGCGGCAAAGGAGACCGCCGCCAATACGCCGATCGCCACAACGACTGCTCCGTACCGGGCGATTCTCTTTCCGTATCTGCGCCAAAACATATGCATGAACGAGACCTCCCTTTGACAAACAGGACCCCATCTGTGCTAAGAGATTGATGGGGTCCTGCTTCCATTGTTGACCGGGGAGATCTTGTTTAAACCTGAGCGTTGGCGCTTCAGTCCCTTTCCACAACCATCGCCATGCCCATTCCGCCACCTACGCAGAGCGTGGCCAACCCGCGCTTGACCTGGCGGCGCTTCATTTCGTGCAGCAGCGTGACGACGATGCGGCAGCCCGTGGAGCCGACCGGATGGCCGAGTGAGATGCCGCTGCCGTTGACGTTCGTGATCTCGCGCGGCAGCTCCAGCAGCTTTTCCACCGCCAGATACTGGGCGGCAAACGCTTCGTTTACCTCGATCAGATCAATGTCGGCCAGAGTCAGGCCCGCTTTGGCCAACGCCTTTTTCACCGCCGGCACCGGTCCGTATCCCATCAGATCAGGCTCCACCCCGGCCCAGGCATACGAGACGATCCTGCCCAGCGGAGCGACGCCCAGCTCCCGTGCCCGGCTCTCCTTCATCAGCACGACCGCAGATGCCCCGTCGTTCAGCCCGGAGGAGTTGCCCGCCGTCACGGTCCCGTTTTCGCGAAAGCTGGGCTTCAGCTTGGACAGGCCCTCCAGCGTGACGTCCCGACGGGGATGTTCGTCTGTCTCCACCATCGTCACCGCTCCCCGCTTCGTTACTGCAACGGGAATGATTTCCTCACGAAACAGGCCGCTGTCGATCGCCCGCACCGCGTTTTGCTGGCTGCGCAGGGCGATTTCATCCTGTTCGGCGCGGCTGATGCTGTAGCGCTCCGCCAGCCGTTCCGCCGTCTCCCCCATCAGGATGCCAAAATGGGGATCGGTCAAAAGTTCCCACATCGCGTCGGTCATCTCCCCGTGCGTGAGGCGTTTGCCCCAACGGGCGTTTTTCAGCACGTACGGCGCATTGCTCATGCTCTCCACGCCGCCGGCGATTACCACCTCACAGTCCCCCAGCAGAATTTGTGCGGCACCGCTGACGATCGCCTGCATGCCGGAGGCGCACTGGCGCTGTACGGTAAAACCGGTCACTCGGTTGCCGAGCCCGGCGTCAAGGGCTGCCACGCGTGCAATGTTGGCTTCATCGGTCCGCTGGATGCAGTTGCCAAGGATCACTTCATCAATCAGCGACGGATCTACTGACGATTTGGCAATGACGCCGCGAATCACCGTTTCCGCCAGTTTGCGAGCGCTTACATCTTTCAGCGCGCCGCCGAACGTGCCGATCGGCGTGCGTCCGGCTGCGACAATGACGATTTGTTCCATCGCAATTTCCTCCCCCGCGTTCGATTTTCCCATTTCTCCCATTGTGACACAGGTCCGATCGGGCGTAAATCGTTCCCGTACCATCTCTACTCCCGGGCGTCTTTCATCATGACCGTCACCCACTCGTCACTGTGCCGCTCCGCCACCAGCGAAAATCCGGCCTGTTCGTAAGCAGTCAGCACCTTGTCGCGATTCCACTGCACAATCCCGGAAAGGATCACCGTCCCTCCCTGCGCAATTCGCTCCCGCACCAGCGGCAGCATGGCCACGTCTTCGTCACCGCCGATATTGATCAGGATCAGATCCGCCTCCCGGGGCAGCCGCTCCTGTACGTCCGGTGCCAGCGCGTCACCCAATACGATTTCCACCGCATCCTCCGCCAGGTCGTTGTTGGCCAGGTTTACCCGGATCTGGTATTCGCTCTGCGGGTTGAGATCCACCGCAAAGACCGGCTGCCGGGCGCCGTTTTTGACGCAGAACAGCGACAGAATGCCGGAACCGGCGCCGATATCCAGCACTCGTTTGCCGGCGGGAGACCACTCCTGCAGCAGCAGCAGGATGTCCTGGGTAGTGCCGTGGTAGCCGGTGCCAAACGCCGCGCCGGGATCGATCCAGAGCACGTGTCTGGCTTGGGCCAGCGCCTCCGGCGGGGTCCACGTGGGTGCAATCCACCAGTCGCCCACCTGCACCTCGTGAAATGTCTCCTTCCACGACTCATTCTCCGCGGTCACCGTCTCTACTTCCTTAAGGCGGACCTGCTCCCCCCAGCGGCTGAGATAGTTCCGAAGCTGCTCCACATGCTCGGCTTCGCTCTCCCTGAGCGGCTCAAACAGGTAGGCGATCACCGGCCCGTCCGTCTTTTCCGCATAATCGTAGCCGTTTTCCGTCGTCAGCACCTCGATCTGCGGCTCCACCCAACCGAGTGTGTAGGCGCTGGCCAGCACCTCGCTGACAAACGCGTCTTCCGCATCCCGATCGACCAACAGGATGTACTTTAGCCATGTTTCTTCCATCGTCTGCCTGCCCCTTTCTCCCATCTGATCCTCTGAATGGATGGCGAGGATATGCGCTTGCATGGTATGATTATAGAATGGATGAAAACTTGTTTGGAGGCTTGCCATGTTTGACGAATTTTTTTACCGGCGCCGCAAGAACAAGGGGATGCTGATCCTGATGATCGCCCTGCTCATTATGGGGGCCGGTCTGTTCGCCCTGGGCTTCCTCTATTTGTTCTAGGGTTGCTTTACTTCCCCGTATTTACTCGATTATACTTGAGAATGTGTTTTTCCTGTACGTTTGATATAGAAAGAAGGTTCACTCCATGTCGCGTATTCTCATCTCCGGGTACTACGGCTTTAACAATGCCGGAGACGATGTGGTCCTGTATGGCATCATCAGCGCGCTGCGTCGGGAACAACCGAATATTTCCCTGGCCGTGTTGTCCAACCAACCGGAGCGAACGACGGCCCTGTTTGGCATTCCGGCGTACAACCGCTGGAGCCTGCCGACCATCGTGCGCGAGTTGATGCGAAGCGACATGCTGGTGATGGGCGGCGGAACGCTGATGCAGGACGTGACCAGTCCGCGCAGCGTGCTTTACTACCTGGGGATCGTCTCGATCGCCAAGCTGCTGGGTAAACCGGTCGTGTTTTACGCTCAGGGGTTTGGTCCGGTCCAGAAGCGTATCAGCCGCCTGTTGATCAAGCAGGTGGTGAACCGGGTAGATGTGATCACCGTACGTGACTTTGAATCAGGCGAAGATTTCAAGGCGTGCGGAGTGAGCAAGGCGCCGGTCTACGTGACCGCCGATCCGGCACTGACCATTTCGCCGGACGACGTGTCTGACGAGCGGGGGCGCCAGCTGTTGGCGGACAAGTTTGTCGACCTGTCCAAGCCGCTGGTTGCCATCTCGGTCCGCGACTGGAAGCAGGAGCAGCGCTTCAAGCAGTCGATCGCCCGGGCAGCCGACCTGTTTGCAGAGCGTGGATGGAACGTGCTGTTTGTGCCGATGCACTATCCCAGCGATCTGGCTCCCTCCCGCGACATCATCGCGATGATGCGCCAGCCGGGGGCAAAGCTGTTGGACGAGCCGGTCACCTTTCACGACATCATGTCCGTGCTGAAACAGTGCGAGTACGTGCTCGGCATGCGGCTGCACTCCCTGATTCTTGCCTGCATGCTCCAAACGCCGTTTACCGGCATCTCCTATGATCCCAAAATTGACCGGTTTGTCGAGCGGGCCGGCATGCCCAGCGCCGGCCATATCACCCGTTTGGACGAATCGGCGCTCCTCGCCCTTTTGGACGAGCGGCTGGCCGACCTGGAGCGGGAAAAACGCGTGATTGCCGAACGCTCGCAACTGCTCGCCCAGGAAGCGGCCAAAAGCAGTGAACTGGTGCTTCAGGCACTGCGCCGCAAAGCGTAAGTCTGACCACGTGGCTTAAAACGCCGACAGGGGCAGGTCTCCCCACAACGCGGACGAAAGGAGGACGTGCAGATGTCCGTTTCTTCCCAGTTGCTGATACGTTTGAACAAGCTGTTTCCGCTCCCCGTTCACCCGTTCAATCTGGCGAACGACGGGACGATGAGCTACACCGAATGGCAGTTCCAAAAAGGGGACCAGACGATCCAGTTTTTCCTCCCCTATCATTCGCAGGAGCAGATGTTCGTCGACAAGACAGTCCTGGACATCGGCTGCGGCGGCGGAGGCAAAACCTGCTATTACGCCACATTTGGTCCCAAGCAGATGATCGGCATCGACATTGTGCCCCATTACGCCGAGGAAGGAAACGCCTTTGCCCGCGAAAAAGGGCTGGCGGACCGGGTCTCGTTCATGACCGCCGACTCTGCCGATCTGCCGTTTGATGACAACACGTTCGACACGATTATCATGAACGACGCGATGGAACACGTCGACCGTCCGGAACAGACGCTGGACGAATGTTTCCGCGTTTTGAAGCCGGGCGGTCATCTGTATATCAACTTTCCACCGTACTACCACCCGTACGGGGCCCATCTCTCCGACGCCATCGGGATTCCCTGGGTGCACGCGTTTTTCTCCGAGCAGACGCTGATCGACGCCTACAAGCAGTTGGTTCGCCACCTGCCTGACGGCGAGGAGCGGATCTCCTTCCGCTTCGGTCAGGGGCCGGATGGCAAGGAGACCATTTCCTACATCAACCGGATGACGATCAAGCGGTTCCGCCGCATCCAGCAGGGGGTCCACCATCCAGTGGTTTACCAGCAGGAAGTACCGCTGCGCCCGGTCGTCTCCGGCCTGGCCAAACTGCCGTTTTTGCGTGAGTTTTTTGTCAAAATGGTAGTCTGCATCTATCAAAAGCAGACATAGCAGACCGATATGCGTGAAGCCGTCCCAAACAAACGGGGCCGCTTTTTGCCGGGGGCTGGGCCGCACCGGTCCTTGACAGACAGAGAAAAGGGCTGTGCCGTAATCGGAGGTGTTCCGTTTACGGTACAGCCCTTGTTTTCATGCCGCCAGGCCGAGGTCAGCGGATATCGGTCGGCGACTCTTTCCGGCGCAGCAGGTTCACCAGGCCGCGCAGCCGGTTGCCTCCGGGCAGCCACTCCAGCTCTTTTTCTTCGATCAGCGGTATGACCAGCAGCATGCCCAGGTAGACGAGCATCCCCGTTCCAACCCCGACCACCGTTTCCACCGCCCCCACCAGGCGGGCTTTTCCATGCAGCAGGAAACCGACCGTCTCCGTTGCCCCCCAGGCCAATACCAGCATCAGGTTGGCGACGAGCAGCGGATACAGCGTGTCAAAGCGCCACTGAATGTCCACCTTCACCAGACGGTTGATCGCCCGCATGTTCAGGGCACAGACCAGGGCGGTGGCGCACAGCCAGGATACGGACAGCCCGTCCATCCCCAGCAGGGAAGTAAACAGGATCGTCGTCCCGATCTTGGCCAGCACGCCCCACAAGAGGTGCAGTGCCGGCACTTTTTCCCGGCCCAGCCCCTGCAGGATGCCGTTGGTGGCCAGCAGCAGGGAAAGCGGAATGGCGCTGACGCCCAAAATCGCCATCGCCCGTGTCCCCTCCACGTCGCCGTACAGTGCCAGGTTGGCCCCTTCAGCCACGGCGGTCAAGCCCAGACCCGCCGGCAGGCCGATCAGCCAGGCAAAGCGCAGGGAGAGCTTGGTCAGCGTGCTCACCCGTTCTTCGTCACGCTGCTGCCGTGCTTCGGCGATGGCGGGAACGATCGACAGCGCAATGGACGAGCCGAACAGGCTGGCCAGCTGCAGCAGCGGTCCTCCACGGCTGTAGATGCCGAACCAGGTGTCGGCGGTCAGTCCGTCCACATGCCAGACGTAGCGAAAGATGTTGATCGCCAAAAACGAGTCGACCAGGCTGAAGATCGGAATGACCAGCGCGCTGATACAGATCGGCCAGGCGATGCGCCACATCGACAGGAAAAAGGTGCGGTCGAACCACCAGTCAAGCCGCTTCCACCCGTCCGCAGACGCGAACGGCTGCTTGCGGTTGTGCCGCCACAACAGGAACGCAAGGAAGCCAAGGCTCAACATCGTGCTGATCATCGTCCCAAAGTTGACGCCCGTGATCACCTGATCCGTATCTTCGCCCAGCGAGACGAGATAGAGCGAGGCGATCAGGATAAAGGCCACCCTCAGCGTCTGCTCCACGATCTGGGAGAGGCCGACGTAGAGCATTTTCTGATGTCCGTAAAAGAAGCCCCGGATCACCGCGATCAAGGGAACGAACAACAGCGACAGCGAAATGGCCCGAATCGGTTCGATCAGATGAGGGTTGCCCATCAACCGGGCGATCAGGGGAGAACCCAGGTAGAGCAGGGCAAACAAGACGATCCCGATCCCGCCCATCATCACCATGCTGCGGGCGAGAATCTGGCTGACCGCATCCTGCTTTCCTTCCGCCAGCGCTTCGGCGATCACCCGGGAGAGAGCCACGGGGACGCCCGCTGTGGCCAGAATCAGGAATGTGAGGTAGAGCGGATATACCTCCTGGTAGAGACCCAATCCGTTGTCACCCACGATTTCCTGCAGGGGGATGCGGTAAAACATCCCGATTACCTTGGACAAAATCCCGGCCACAGCGAGAATCAACGCCCCGGCGAGGAATTGACTTTTTTTGGTCATGGGAAACTCCTTTGCAACAATGTCAAATCAGATCGTGTACCGCACAGCCGGGTTGCTTTGCAAGTCGGCGGCAGTTTGCTTCACGCACAGACAAACATAAACCGTCCGGGCAAACCGCTGCCGTCCCTCGTGCACACACCTGCTGTAAATTCTCTCTCTATCCTACTAGGAAATCTCCCATCCGGCAAACAGGTATAGGGGCCCGATCCGGCAGTCATACTAATGGGAAAAGATTCCAAACATTGTATCGGCAGCCGGAAAGGAGCAACCCCCCAATGCAACTGACAGGCACACTCATCCGCCGCGTGCACTGGCCGTTGATGGAACGGCTGAAACAGAACCGCACGCGTCAGTATTTGCACGAACTGCGAGAGGCGCAGCAGTTGTCGCCGCAGGCGCTGCGGAAACGCCAGGCGGACAAGCTGAGGCGCTTATTGGACCACGCCGTCCGCCGTGTCCCCGCCTACAGCGAATACGCATCCGACTGGGAAGCGGCTGATGACGACCCGATTCGCTTCCTGGAGCGCCTTCCCGTGCTCAGCAAGGCCCGTTTCCGCGCGTCGTTTGACCAGTACCTCAGCAACGATGCAGACCCCTCCCGGCTCATTGCCAACCGGACTGGCGGCTCCACGGGAGAGCCGACCCGTTTTTACCTGAGCCGGCCGGCTGTGGAACGCTACGAAGCAGCCCGCTGGCTGGGGCTCTCCTGGCACGGTATTCGCATCGGCGACCCGTCCGTCATGGTCTGGGGCTCGCCGCTTGAACTCAACCAGCAGCAGGCCCGCCGCTATCGCCTGAAAGAGCGATGGTTGAAAAATCGGCTGATGATACCCGCCTACGACCTGGACGAGCGGCGGCTGGACGAACACCTGCAGCTAATCCGCCGGTTTCGCCCAGTCTACCTGTACGGGTATGCTTCTGCCCTCCACCTGTTGGCTGAGATGATGCTGGCGCGCGGCGCCAGTCCAGGTGTGAAGCTGAAAGCGGTGGTGTCCACGGCAGAGACGCTTCATGACTACCAGCGGCAAGCAATCGCCAAAGCGTTCCAGGCGCCTGTCGTCAACGAATACGGCGCCCGCGACGGAGGCATCATCGCCTACCAGTGTCCGGTTGGACGCATGCACGCCTTCAGCGAAAACTGCGTGCTGGAAGTGGTCGATCCCGCCAGCGGCCGCCCCCTTCCCCCGGGGGAAAGAGGGACGCTTCTGGTCACTGACCTGCACAACACAGTCATGCCCCGGCTGCGCTACCAGTTGGGCGACGTCATCGCCCTCTCGTCGGACACCTGCACCTGCGGCATCAGTTATCCGCTGCTGGCCGCCATTGACGGCCGGGAAGACGACATGTTTGTCACCGCTCACGGTACGTATGTGCACGGCCACTACTTCAACCACATCATGCGCAATCTGGACAGCTTCCGCACCTTTCAAATCATCCAGCACAGGCCGGACCAGGTGACGCTCAAACTGGTAAAAGAGCCGGATCGGTACGATCCGGCTGACGAAGCCCGGCTGTTGGAGGCCGTTCGAGACAAACTGGGGGAAGTCAGCATCGAGGTATGCCACGTCGACCGGATTCCACCGAGTGCTTCCGGCAAGACCCGCTACGCCATTCGCGAATGTCCGCTTACCGGTTTGCTGCGGGAGTAGACCGTCTGCGCAGCTTTTGCACCAATTCGGCGACCAGCGGTTCACGCAGCGCGAACAGTGCCGCAAAGTACAGCAGCGCCCCGCCCGTTACCCCAAGCAGCAGGTAACACCACAACGGCAGAGCGGACAGCCAGGCATCAGCCAGCAAAATCCCGCCGCTCATGACAGCGCAGGCGGCCAGCGTCCGCAGCGCTGTCCACACAAAGCTCCGGTTGATGGGCGCACCCACTTTGCGCCAGAGCAGGGCGAACAGCAGCACCGACTGGAAGAGTACGGAGACGGCCATCCCCAGGGCGATCCCCCCGTGTCCCATCCAGGGGATCAGCAGCCAGTTGGCAACAGCGTAGACGGCGATCCCGATTACGCCGACCACGACCGGCGTCCGCGTGTTGTCCAGTGCGTAAAACGCCCGGGTGATCAGGTCGCGGGCGGCCATCCCGTACAGCCCCAAGCCGTAAAATGGCAGCGCCCAGGCGGTCAGCGCGACGGACAGCTCGCCGAACTCGCCGCGCTGGAACGCCAGCCGCACGATCGGTTCGGCGTAGAGGATCAGTCCCGCCGTCACCGGCAGGAGCAGAATCAGCAGATACGCCAGCCCTTTTTGCAGAATCTGCTTCATCTGGTCCATCTCACCCCGCTTCACGTGGCTGGCCAGCAGCGGAAACAGCGGCAGAGTAAACGCCCCAACGAAGATCGCCATCGGCATCTGCACGATCTGGTTGGCGTTGGCCAGAGCGGATACGTTGCCTGCTCCCAAGCCGTTGGCAAACCCCCGCTCCAAAAACGTGGTCGCCTGGGACACGACTGCTCCGATCAGGATGGGCACCACCCGCTCGCCCATGCTGCGCAGTGCTTCATCCTCTTTCCATGCAAACGACAAGCGGTGGCGGTAGCCAAATCGGCGCAGCGTTGGCAGCATCGTCAGCATCGCCGCCAAGTAGCCGAGAGTGGTCGCCATGGCCAGTCCGTCAGGTCCGTAGAGCGGCACCAGGAGATACATGCTGACAATCACCAACGCGCCGTTGGCCACCGTTCCCAGCGTCGGAGTGAAGAAGTGCTGGTGGGCGTTGCAAACACTGGACCACAGACCGGCAAGCCCGATGAAAACAGCGGACGGCCACATCCACCGCAGCATGTCGGCCGTCATCTCCAGCGTGTTTTCCTGTGCTCCCATCAACCAGGCGATCTCCCGGGCAAAGACGACGCCCAGCACCGCCATCGCCAGAAACGCCGCGAACACGACGGTCAGCACCTTGTTGTACAGCACCCCGGTCCGCTCCTCTTTTTCCATCAGCCCGCGCATGGTGGGAATCAGCACGGCATTGATCGCTCCCGGCACGACCAGAAACAGCGTCTGCGGAATCGTCACCGCTGTGTAAAAGGCATCGGACGCTGCACTGGTGCCGTAGAGGTTGCTTACGTAGACGTTGCGAAAAAAACCGAGAAGCCTTCCGATCAACGTGAGTGCGACGATCATCGAGGCAGTCTTGAATATGCTCATCGTTCGAATCTCCCATCTTTGCAATACGCGCCCATCCTCTTAAAAAGCACACCTGTTATCATAGCGCATTTCTCGTAATCCTACCAACCTCTATCCCCTTCGCCTTGCGACAGCATTCGCCCATTCATTATAATAGTGGGGTTAATCCCTGTGTAGGAGGATCAAAAACGAAATGAAAGAGAACGTATGGAAGTGGGGGAGGCAGTCAGACACCTGGGTCTATCTCCTGCTGGCCTACCCCGTTATCGATTACGTCTTGCGAAAGATTTTGCCGATTCCAGTCGTCTCGTCGCTGTGGGATGACGGCCTGCTGCTCGTCCTCCTGCTGTTTACTTTTCTCGCCTACTGGAAAGGTTCGCGGGACATGCCCGCCATCAAGCATACGTTTGCGGCGTTCATCGTCTACGGACTGGCGCTGACGGTGGCCGACATGGCCAACTGGGACGCCAGCGTGGAGGGCTTCCGCGCCGTCTACCAGTACATGATTGCCTTTTTCATCGGCTTTTACCTGCTGCGCGACACAAAGCAGCTGGTCGTGTTCCTGAAAGTGCTCACCGCATTCGGGTTTCTCGCCGCGGTCGTCGGCATCATGCAGGTAGTGCTGGGCGTACAGACGCCGCAGTCGTGGGTGCAGGAAGGGGAAGCCGTCACGACGCGGGCGTTTTCGATTGTCACCAGCCCCAACGTGCTGGGCAGCTACATGGCCCTGATCGCTCCTGTCGCAGTCGGGTTGGCCGTCACAACAGCCAATCGGAAAGAGCGCATCATCTGGTGGATCGTCGCGCTGACGACGCTGCTCACCTTGCTGCTGACCAGTTCGCGCGGAGCCTGGATCGCGCTGGCTGTGGCGCTGTTCGTCTGCTGCTATCTGTGGAACAAGCGGCTGGCCGGCTTTCTCGTGATCGCCGGCATCGTCGGCCTGATCGGCCTGTACTTCGTGCCGGAGTCGACGCCCCTGATCGGGAAGATTTCCAACCGCATCTTCACCCTGTTTACCCCCGAGTACCTCCAATCCAGCATGCAGGCCGGACGTCTCGACCGCTGGGGGGAGGCGTACGACAAGATGCGGCTGGAACCGCTGTTCGGGGTGGGGCTCGGCCATCACGGCGGCGCCGTCGGTTCCCGCCACTTCGGCACAATCTACACCGACAGCTACCTGTTTAAAAGCATCGCGGAGCTGGGCCTCATCGGCGTCATCATGCTGATTGCGCTGATTGCCATGACGTTTGCCTACGCGGTCCGGCTCATCCGGGCACAGGCAGGAAAGCCGCCGTTCTTTTTGATGCTGGGTCTGTTTGGCGGCCTGTTTGCCGTCGCCATGCACAACCTGGTGGAAAACATTTTTGAGGTGCCGTTCATGTCCCTCTACTTCTGGTTGTTTGGCGGCTTCCTGTGCGCACTGTACGCCGACCAAGCGAAAGAGAAAAGGTGGTGAGTCCATGCGCCGCAATGGTGTATTGTCAGCCGTGAACTGGGCGCTGTACGCAATCGCCCTGTTCCTCATCTATCACATTCTGGTCAAACCGGCGTTCCTGGACCTCTCCTGGATCGCCCTGATCGTCTTTTTGCCGCTGCTCGGTTTCCTATATGTCCTGGTACATCCGGACGAACGGCGGCAGGTAGTCGTCTTTACGCTCGGCTTTTTGCTGCTGGACCGTGCCCTCGCTCACGTAGACGTGAAATCGCTCGCCGCCGTGCTGATCGGCGGAGCGGTGGCGAGCGGAGTCATCGCCCTGATTGCCAAATGGTACGGCCGTCTGAGCTGGTCGGCTGTCATCGCGCTGGTGCTCGTCGCCGTGCTGACCAACGTCAGCTTCCACCGGGACAACCTGGCCGCGCTCAGCCACTTCACGCTGAAGTATGAATCGGAACGCCTTTACAACGGAGCCTGGGTGGATTACTTCCCCGTCATCCTCTACGACGTGGACGGAGACGGCAAGCAGGAGATCATCACGTACGGCAACGCCGAGGAGTTGCCCCTGCCGGAAGAAAAGCCGAAAAAGCCGGAGACGGAAGCAGAGCGGAAGGAGCTCGCCGACAAACTTTTGCATCTGCAGGCCGAACCCATCTCCCTGTACGTGCTCACCTGGAAAGACGGCAAGCTGGTGCGCATGCCCAACGACCAAATCGCGGCGGAGACGATGGCTAAAATCAAGGAGCAAATGCCGACAGACTACCCGGGCTTCCCGTACTACACAATGAAAGACGGCCAACTGCTGCCAAACGTGCAGCGCCAATCCTACGCGGAAGCGATGCTGCAGGTGGGAACCGCTCCGAATCGCGCCCTGCTGTTGGACATGCAAATCATCGGGGACAAGCTGGCGGAAAACGACGGCGGCCTGGATGTGCGCAGCGCGATCGGCGAGAAGTACCGCGATGTCTCGATCAAAGAGGGGCTGCTGAGCGGCACGTATGAAGGCAGGCCGTTTGTCGCCACGACCAAGGCAACCAAGCTGATTGGCACGATGAAGCTGCCGGACGGTCGCGAGGGGCTTATCATCATGGGCGAACACCTCAGCGTCATGGCTGTAGAACCGGACGGCACCGCCGTGGAGGCGTACTCCCTGACGCGCAAGGAAATGCCGCTGGCAACCGCGGAATTCATCCCGGCCGATTTGGACAAGGACGGAGCCGATGAACTGCTGGTGGCCAACAGTCCGTCCTACATCCTGAAAGCGAAGCATAACGGCACCTGGGAAATCCTCTGGGCAAGCGAGGAAGGCGATCGCAGCTTCCGCTTCACCAACTACGCTCCGATCGGATCTAGCACAGAGCCGGAAATCGTCGCCATGGCGAAAAGCTGGGTGAGCACCACCGACTCCCGTTACCTGTCCGGGTACCGCTACACCCCGGACGGACTGAAGCAAACCTGGCGCATCTACCTGCCGCTTTTAAACGTGCAGGTGGGTGACATCGACGGCGACAAGGAAAATGAAATCGTCGCCACCATCTACGACAAGCACCGCCTCATCGTGTTCAAGCAGCACAACGTGCCCGTCGTGCCGCTCGTCATCCTCCTGTTTGCCGGATTGATCGGCTACGGGATCGCAAGGAGGGTTCGCCATGCGTAAACGAACCGTAGGAATGCTTACCCTGTCTGCGCTCGCTGCCACCCTGCTCTTGACCGGATGCACCTACGAGTCGGGGCCCAAGTCGTTCGCCTCCACCAATTACGGCACGAGCTCGGCAAAGACGGCCCCGCAGCAGACCGAGTCGGCGAGCGAGTGGCTGAAGACAGCGCTGGAACGTGCGAAAACGGACAAGGACGCACAGAAGTTCTGGTACAAAGGCCACGTCAAGACCATTATGAACCGCACCACAACCAGCATGTTTAACGGGGCCGTCGTACAGCCAAACGGATACAATGTGGATGCGCGGATTGCCCGCCAGGACTATCAGTATTACCGTATCGGTGACAAGCGGTACATCCGGGTCGGCGATGCCTGGATGACTGCTCGGGAAACCCCGCTTCCGTTTGACGTGCTGGCCGGTTTTGACGACTGGCTGCCGTTTATGGAACAGGCGGTACAGTTAAAAGAAGAAAAAGTGTACGGCACGGTTTGCGTCCCGTTTGAAGTGAAAATGACCGGCGCAGACTGGCTGGCGGCGAGCAAGAGTCCGCTGTTTGAGCCGCTGCGCCAGCAGGTGGCCGACCGCCCGGACATGGCGGCCGTTCTAAAGGATTCCACGATTAAGACCACTTTCTGGTTCGGCAAGGACGACCGGCTGATCCATCAGTTCGAGACCTGGATCATCCTGCCGATGCCGGAAGGAGGCACGATGGACCAGCAGGTGTTCTTCCAGTTTTACAAGTACAACGACCCGGGAATCCAGATCAAGGACCCGGAAGAAGTGGAAAAGTATCTGCTGTACTAAACAAGCGCACATAAAAAAGAGGCGAATCTATCGCCTCTCAGATTGCAGACAAACTCCCTCGTTGCCATTGCAGTCGAGGGAGTTTTTGTCCTGTATGTATTCGAAAATGAAGCGAAAATGAAAGGCATTGTGCCTCCCTTTGCCTGCCTTCCATAGCCAATTGGCCAGTTTTTTTAAATTCATACAAGCAAAGACAAGCATCGCCTGCATTGTCACTTTTTTCAGTCCTCGCAAAGTGGTCCAACGCAAACCATGCTTCTCCTTTAAATCCGCAAATACGCGCTCAATGGTTTCTTTTCTGCGTGCGTACAAGCGTTTATTCACTTCGGTATGTCGCAGATGCTCTACTTCGTCCAGGTAATCCGCCCAAATATGACGACTGACTCGCTTCACAGCCTCCCGGCTCTCTGTACACAGGGGGCGGAATGGGCAATGGTTGCATTCGCCTGGGTCGGAACGGTACATACGGTAGCCGTCACGAG
>NZ_SDLF01000130.1:0-475 GCF_013096935.1 Brevibacillus sp. MCWH
TTGAAAAAGATCCTAAACCTCGCAGTATTTATATAGTCGAAGAAAACGGTACATCAACTATTGAATTCTATGATCCTGTGACAGATTTAGATAAGGAGATGTATTCAGTTGATAAAATTGTCGATTTCGATCCTACAAAAATATTTGACACAATAGAGAGAGAAAAGGAAAATTTCTTAAATAAAGAAATTGTTGAGGTTATGAACAACAATAGAGAAATATTTACAGTGACTATAAAAGATACAGATGACTTTCTAAAGTATGTAGTAAAGAAAGCTATTAATGATAAGAAAATAAATTTAAAGAATTACCGTCATAAGTTCGATAGTCCTTACGACTTAAACAACTTGAAAAGTGGGCTACAGAAAGATACTAAAATGACTGTGACTAACTTCAAAACATGGTGTGAAGTTTTAGGATTAAAATGGTATATGAAAGTTGAAGATGATGGTACTGATAAACTAAGTCCATTAAC
>NZ_SDLF01000131.1:0-474 GCF_013096935.1 Brevibacillus sp. MCWH
GAAACGCGCTGCGCGCCTTCAGCGACAGCGTGCCAAGCAGGCGATCGATCTCGCGGAGGTCCTCGAGAATCAGGTACTGCTCTTCGGCCGAAGGCTGCTCCGCTTCCGGAACCAGCGCCAGTTCGGCGAGATAGGCCTGCTCAAGGGCGGCGCGGCGGAAGTGGTCGATCATCAGGCCGCGCGCCACCTTCGCCAGGAACGCGCGCGGTTCGCGCAGGCCGGGCAGCTCCGGGCGGCCGAGGAGGCGAACGAAGGTGTCCTGGCTGAGGTCTTCGGCGCGCTGGCGGCAGCCGAGGTTGCGGTTCAGCCAGGCAAGCAGCCAGCCGCGGTGGTCCCGGTACAGGCTACCCACGAATTCGCTGTTGCTGACGTCACCCGCCGACACGGCCGCTCCCCATCCCGAAACGGGATTGAATGGAAAAACGAGAATTATTCGCAAATGATCGCAAAGTGCGACTATCCCTGCAATTGGCG
>NZ_SDLF01000132.1:0-474 GCF_013096935.1 Brevibacillus sp. MCWH
ATTTACGTGTCAAATGTTTAGACTTTAAAAGGAGCTTTCAGATATAATAAACAAAAATTAATTAATCCTTCAGATAAAGAGATTGTTGCATTTGTATTAGATGTGAAAGCTCGTTTGAACAGCTTAATGAGAAAAATATCAGTAGAATTTTATAAAAATCATCAAAACAGTATGTATTTAAATACTGAACAAGACAACTTTGATGAAGAAAACTATAGAGAGTCTGATAGTAACTCATATGCTGTGGAAAGAGTTACTAATACTGTCGTACTTAAACTTATTGTAGACGGTCCTGATACTAAAGTTATTAATACAGCAGCTAAGTTTTGTCAAGTTAGTGTTAATGAGTTGAGAAATTACGTGAATACTATTTTAACAAATGAAAACAGAGAAAAGATACGTGAACTAACAGAAAGTATTTTGTTTTTATATTTATTTGATTCTCAAAATACTGTAAGGGACATTAAATATAAT
>NZ_SDLF01000133.1:0-472 GCF_013096935.1 Brevibacillus sp. MCWH
AGCCACCAACCACTAACTGTTTACAAATAGGATTATATTCTAATTGTCTTCTACTATATACTTCAAAAACATCATGTTCTTCAAGAAAAGTCTTTTCATAATCAAAAAACAATTCTAATTCTTCTACTGTATCAATCCAGAAAACAGAGTTTAAATTTTCTAGTTTTTTGTTTCTTTTATCATATTCTGGATGAATTCTACTTTTAAACGCAACTACTCTCTCATCATATTTAACATCAGTCAAAATATGTTCGATTTCTTCGCGAATGTTGTAAAACTCAATGTCTTTAGGTGTGTATTGATATAATAGATCTAACAGTTCTGAAAGTTTATTTTTCATTTTTATTCCCTCCTAATTTTTTTCTCCTATTTTTTATGTTTTATAAAAAATTATTTTTTAACAATATCACCCATTTCTTTCATATAAGTTTCCTTAACCATTTTGTCACAACACTCATTAAAAGTAAACATG
>NZ_SDLF01000134.1:0-467 GCF_013096935.1 Brevibacillus sp. MCWH
GTAATAACCAATGGTTTCTTCTAAAATTTTTATAGGAATAATCTTTCTAGGGTCGATTAGTTTTATAAAGCAATCTTTTATAAAAGAGAAATTTTCACCTTTTATTTCAACTGTACCATCTGGAGTAAATGTTGCTTTCTGCCCATTTTTAATTTCTCTTTCAACTTTTTTCTTAAACTTTTCATCCAATAAACCATCTAAATCAGTACCTTCCAAAATAGGAATCGAAAAATCATCGTTATATACTTTAATATTATTTAAAGTTTCATTAACATCGTTTTTAAATTTGTTAAAGTTTATAGTCTCTACTCCAACTTCTTTTTTAAATTCTTTAATGAAATCATCGTCAACAGACTCTAATGTTGTTGATTTTATTTGATTAGTCTTCATCTTATAAAAGTCTTCAAATAATTTAGAATAAGGTACTGTGTAAACATAATACTTACCGTACTGAAGAGTATTTGGAA
>NZ_SDLF01000135.1:0-465 GCF_013096935.1 Brevibacillus sp. MCWH
GTCCTAAAGTAGCTGTGTTGTAAGTGAAAACACCGTCATGTCCTCCCATTAAAGCTACTCCATTTGGTGAGTCTAAAGATACAGTATTTTCATCAACTTTAATTTCAAGACCCGGCATAGTTTGACCTAGAGCTGTTTTACCAAATAAGAAGTCAACAACTTCTTCTTCAGGAACGTTATCAATTTCAAGAGTTTTGTAAAGTTCATAAATAGCTTGAATGTTTTCTTCAGAAACAGCTACGTTAATTTTTTTACTACCTTCAATTTTATCGTTCACACGATCTTGCAAATAAATTGAAGTTGAACCCACTACAGCTTCTGGGAATAAAGTTCCCACGAAAACTTCTTTTCGACTTAAGCTGTTTTCCAATTCAAGAACTTCTACACGATAGTTTTTAAATCCGTTTTCTTTATCGGATTGTGTAGATTGAGTAATGCGGACACGATATGCGTCACCATATACAC
>NZ_SDLF01000136.1:0-463 GCF_013096935.1 Brevibacillus sp. MCWH
GCGCCCAGCGACCGACTCGATATCTCCAAGCAACCGTCGGTATTCATTCGCGAGATAGCTCTTTGAATGCTTTGAGTTCGGGTTCTGCGGCAAGTACAAAATCTGGCATTTGTAGTCGAAATTTCGCCCCCAAATCGGTGCGAGGTTGCGTGCCGCATCGCAGATCGGGTGGGTAACAAACAGATCGAGCTCGATGTCCTTTGTAAGGGCAATATCGAGGGAAGTCTTGATGATAGAGCAGAGATATGAACCAAAATGAGACTCGGATTCATTACCGTCTGTCTGCGCACCGCGGATACGTACGGGTAATAATCCAGCAGCGTGCGCGATCTCTTCCGGGAAATACACTTGAAAGTGACCGATGACACGGCCGCCGTCTGCACGCCAAGCTTTGACCGTGGGATATGCGGGATCCTCGAGCAACTCACGGCAGAGGTCGAAGATTTCTTTGAGAGGCTTACCC
>NZ_SDLF01000137.1:0-463 GCF_013096935.1 Brevibacillus sp. MCWH
TAAAACTATAAATAGTAATATTCTTTTATTAAGTAAACTATGTAAAAGATATGCATATGAATTAAATTTAAACATTGATGAAGAAAAAGATTATTGTAAATCTAAGACAGTGGATCAGTTAATAAAAATTGAGATTTATACAAACAGTAAAAACTACTATTTGATAAATTATTTAAGAAATAAAAAAAATGAATTGGAATCTGAATTAAATATTATTCTTATGGATACTGATCTAAAGGATGAATATGAACAAACAACTATGTTTTTCCTAAAGGGGGTGAATTTTGATATTAAAATGTACTTATCAGAAATTAATGCTCTTATTGATGAAACATTTGTAAAGAAGTATAATAAAAACTATAGTTTACTTTTAAACGAGCAAGACATTCTTTTCTTCTCTAGTTTAAAAAGTAAAATTGAAAAGATTTATCCTTGTAGAACTATTAGAGGTAATACTGTATAT
>NZ_SDLF01000138.1:0-462 GCF_013096935.1 Brevibacillus sp. MCWH
GTATTTGGACGTATTAAATAATAAAAATAATTATACAGTTACTTATAGAAATTTTAAAAAACCTTTCAGACCTGATAAAGAAATTGTACATGTAGCTATTTATGAATTTAGTAACCCCTAGAGTAGAAATCTCTAGGGGTTGTTAATTTATTTTTGGAAAGGGGTGAATAAACATGTCGGTTTATGTATTAATTGAAAGTAAAACAAACGAAGTTAAAGCTATATGTGAAGATAAAAAAATAATGGAAAAATATATAAAAAATAAAAAATATGACTTGGAGAATGACTATTTTTTTATAAAAGTAAAAAAAGAAGAACATGTAAATGACATACTTTTTAACTACAGCAATTTATATTTGTATCACGACAGTTATTTAGATTCTATTTTAACAGAGGATGAAATTAATTTATCTCTTAGTTTTTTAGAAGAAGAGAAGCAACGCTTATCACTTCTATCTAAAG
>NZ_SDLF01000139.1:0-462 GCF_013096935.1 Brevibacillus sp. MCWH
ATGATTAGTATTTAATTCTTGTTGTTTTTGTGGCTCTCCTGTTTTAATAACCGTTTCGTTTTTCTTGAAAAATGGGAAAACTTTGGAGAAAATAGATTTTAAAAAATTCAATGCCGAGTTAAACCACGATGTTATTTTTTTCCATAATTCAATAATAATCTTTTTTACTTTTTCAAATGAATCTTTAATAAAAGATTCAATAATTATATCTTCTTTATCCAAACTTTCAATCACAAAAGTCATACTATTCATTGCTATCATAGACTCAAAAATAAAGTTGTTTACAGGTTCAGTGATACTGGATTCTACACTAACATCAGAAAACTTAATTTCTGTATTTCCGAACAACATTAATAATTCCACTCCTTTTTATTTTTTTATAAGATTAAGGTGAATAAATCACCTTAATCTTATTTTTTATTACACATACTTCATCAAAGATTCAAGAATGCTTGATTCTTT
>NZ_SDLF01000013.1:0-109980 GCF_013096935.1 Brevibacillus sp. MCWH
GGGATGGGAACAACACAAGTGGGTAGTCTTGTCTATATTACCACCTAAGAGGCATTTGAGTATTCTCTTTCTCTTACTGGGGAATTTTCGCTTGATTTTTTTGAGGAACTTTCTTTTGATCTTGACAAAGAATTGGAGTCGTAAAGTCAGCGCTTGTCAACATAGTTACAACATCATTCCTGTTTTCAAGCTCAGCTAACGTAAACGAATCCAACTCAATAATCATCAAGCTTTGCCTGATTACTTCCGTACCTTCGTTTCTCCCTAATAAGACTGCGAGATATTTCTTATCCGGGGAGAATGCGTGTGCCGTCAAAATGCTTCCTGAGAATAAGGGAATTGTTTTGATGGCATTGTTTTTTATCTGCACGAGAGTATGATTACAGAGCTTTATCCCACAGCCATATTTGATATCGCCGTAAATTGTTCCGGATGCAGATGTGAATGAAGTTGTCTGGATGCGGTTGCGTTCGCTTGCTCTTTCATGCGGCTCTGCTTGATCCAGGTATTTCTTTACAGAATCAACGTTTGAAATGGGGATTGTAATTGTTTTGGAATCGAGCGTAAGGGTTAGCGTTTCAGATTCGGATATTTGCGTCTGGTAACTGGACGGATCAGGCGATTGGCTTGCTGCAGGCTGTCCGCAGCCAGACACAACGAATGTTGTCAAGGACAACCCAAAATAAATGAACAACATTTTTTTCATAAATATCTCCTCTGGAAATTACAACATATCGTCTCAACGGACAGTGAGAAAGCCATCTGGATATCCTTCAAATGTTTGAACCTAAAATGAGTATATTAATCTGTATGATCTTACATATTTTATCATTTTTTGTATACCAATCGTAGTTCTGCTGTCATGAATGTGCTACAATTGGATAAAAACGGAAAAAGAAAATTTTCCTCATAACTGTCAGGATCGCGGTGAAGCGAAAAAGAGGAGTTCAAACAGGCCTATGAGGTTATAACGAAAGGGTGTTTTACTGTGATACCAACCTTGTACACGATCGCCATCCTCGCATTAATGGCAGGGTGCATCGATCCCGGAATGGATGCGACCGCTGCCGTAACGCCGGCGGAGTCTGCACAGCAACCGACATCCTCGGTGAAGCTGACAGAGGCGCAGAAAGCGGAAATTGCAAAACAATACGGATTAGAGAAGCCAAAGGACCCTGTCTTTAACACAAGTATTTTCAGTTTCGAATGGGGGTTCAGTTTCGCGCAATCCCAGCCGGAGCCAGCATCTGTACCTGAGGCCGTACCGGAAGCGGAAAGATCGCCAGAGCGGGACATGCTCTTCAATATGAGGGACATCACGAACCAATCTGAAACAGCGGTAGAAGGACTGCTCGGTACGCCCGTCAGGACGGAAACCGGAGAGTGGACGCTGCACCGGCCGGAGGAGAAGGTGACGTTTACCAGCCATGTCTACTCGGCCAAGATCGGTGAGGTGAAGGTCATTTTTATCAAGGGCAAGGCAGTGCGGATTGAGGTTAAGCCGAAGGAAGTGTTTACGTTTCCGGACGACGCGATCAAGGCGATGAGAGCGGTGGGACTGACAGTGCGGGATGGATTGGAGCCGGAAAGCGGAGGGACCCATCATCTGGATTTTGCTGGTATTGACGGCGTTTATGCTGTACGCGTGAAGGAAGACCTCAAAGGCAGCCCGGGGACGGTCGGGTATGTGCTGATTGTTACGGAAGAGAGATATACATGATGAGATTACCGCCCCTCTTCATCGTGAAGGAGTGATTTTGTACCCGTTAAGACAATTCCGCGGCCGCCAACAATTGCTGTTTACAGGTCGCACCACAAGCAGTTTTACGTTTAACCATTTCCTCATAGTTGAAGTCATTATTACGTATTTTATATTGATTCAGCTTGCGTTTAGCTCTATCATAAATTTCTATTGTGCCATTATCATACAGAAATATCAGGTACAATACTGTCGTGTCGTTTATTAAGGAAATTTTACAAGACTTATCAAATGGTAAATCTTCATCAAATTTGCTTACTTCCACCTTTGAAAAAGAAGCCATAAACTTTTTTATTTCACGTTGATCTCTGATGAACTCTGTTGTTGAGTCAGAATCCACTAATACTGCAGCAATATCTCCTTCATGGATGCTTACAATTTCACTAAATGAATACCGTTTATTTTTTTCAATGAAAAAATAGAAAATCCCAGCGACAATCAGCGCCATAACAATTAATCCAATAGGGAAAAATAGCTTTCTTTTCAATTGCAATACGCCTCCTTCGCAAAACCCCCGCCAGAGGCATGGCGGGGATTTAATTCATACTGTAAACGAAGTCGACCAGACTGCGATGATTTTTTGGAAGCGGGTACTTTTCAAATAGATTGCTTACCTGTTTGGTAACCAGGTCATAATAAAACAGACCGTATGTGTTATTGAGATCCCTCCCTAAAATAAATATTCCTTCAGCATTATCCCTCGGATAAAAGGATTTCACTTCCTTAATACCCGGAACATCAAAATCTTCGACTTTTTGAGTGTCGAGATACAACATTCGTAACGTTCTGGGTTTGGATGCACCCATAAATGGATCCCAAGTCATTAAGATACGGTTTGCGTCAAGCTGCCTGGTCAGTCTGATTTCAAATTGATCCGTATGGTAGATCGGCTGATAATTTCCAAAATCCAAATCCATCAAATACAGAGTCTTGGGGCGAATATGTGTAACCTGTGTAACTCTCGGCGTTCTCAGATTATCAAAGTCTTCCCCTGGATTGCTGTCACTAAAATACACCTTATTGTCGTGAAGATCGGCAAAAGCCACCGGATAATCGGGGTCGATCGGAAACCTCGCGATTTCGGACATGGTTTGATCCCGAATGGAATACAGGTACAACACCAACGAAATCCCGTCATCATCATTTTGCCTGTTATTGTAAGCGGTGGCCGTAATATGTAAATATTCCGCCGGTTCCTTTTTGCTGGTGTCTGGTTCCTTACTTGTGTCAACTTCGCGTGTATAAAAATGATGGACAGCCAGGAGGGCGAAAAGAACAGCAGCGATGACGCCGCCAAATGTGATCATTTTCTTTTTCATGGTCCCGAAATGCTCCTTAGCGGAATGGTTTCCCTTATCAGGGTAAGTAACTGGAATAGATTGTCAACCCCAATTTTGGTTATTTTATGTTTTTTTACAATTGAGTCCAGTACGTCGAAAGGTGTTACACAATAACACCGTTTGTCTGCAAACGGAAGGACGCACGTGCCAATTAACTGGTAATATATTACAATTATAGTGTTGGCCATTTTCGCCGATATAAGAAAGGAAGCATAAAAAGGAGCGTGTTTTGAGAGTGAATGCCGAACCCTTTACACCCACGATTTATTTCGCCGCTTCATGGCGTGATGCGGCATCCATCCGCCGCGAATTGAACAAGCGGTCCATCCCGCGCATGATTACTTCACTGCCGACCGGGGAAGTCGCCTTTCTGTTCCCAGACCTGCCGGTACACCAGTACATACAGGTCCGGCAAATTTTTGGCATGCACGGAGTCCCGCTGTCCATTGTGGAGCCGACCCCGATCGTGCAGGAATAAGCAGCGTGAAGCGTCGTACGAACCAAACCGGGGACGGTTTTCTTGGAAAATGAGCCAAAGTTTTCATCGCTATCCATCCATTTGCTATCGATTCGTATGTACTCATTGATATATCCTGTAGACGAAGCACCCGTGTTTCTTGGGGGCCTGCGGCGGCTTACTACTGCAGATCGAGTCGCCGTTCTTTTTTTGCAAACGTTGAGCGGGCAGAACTTATGACCCGCATCGGCTTTATGCCAGTGAGCGCTCATTTTCCATATATTGATTGGAATAATATGCTGGTTGTAGATATACAGTTATCTATACTATGATATAGAAGACAACCTCATAACCTTGAGTTCTTCTCCCTGATCGACATGGTCAGGGACCTTTTTTATTTATTGGGTTTGCCCGGGAAATGTTGTTTAAATTTACATACTATACAGAATTATTTGGATATAATATAGAAAACGGACAAGGAGGAGGCGGTATCATGAACGACATACAACGTGCGAGGCGTAACACGCTGGGGGATTTGCTGCGCCGCAGCCGGAACCGTTTTCCGCGTAAACTGGCGCTGCGTTTCCAAGAAGAGACACTCACCTACGAACAGTTGGACAAGGTGGTGAATCAGGCGGCAAATGCGCTGCTGGCAGCTGGATTGCGCAAAGGGGAGCGGGCAGCAGTCCTGTCGCGCAACTCCATGGATTTTGCCATCCTCAACTTCGCCTTGGCCAAGGCGGGGGTGGTGATGGTGCCGATCAACTACATGTTGAATAGCGAAGACGTGTCGTATATTCTCGGCCATGCCGAAGTGAGCGCCTGCTTTGCCGCTCCGGAATTTCGGACAGTGATGGACGAGGCGATCCGGTTGTCCGGCTGTTCGCCGAAGGTGTGTAGTCTCATCTCCAAACCGGCTGATCCGACCGGGCCATGGCTGTCGTTTCGCGAATGGATACGGGATTGCGCGACGACGGAGCCGGAAGTGGATTTGGCGGATGACGATGTTGTCCACATCCTCTACACCAGCGGCACGGAAGCAAAGCCAAAAGGGGTCATGCTCACCCATGCAAACGTGGTTGCCGAATACGTCAGCACGATCATTGACGGCGGAATGACGGCAGACGACATTGCCGTGCACGCGATGCCGCTGTTTCACTGTGCACAGCTGCACTGCTTTCTCGGCCCGTACGTGTACCTGGGGGCGAGCGGGATCATTCTGGAACAAGCCGTGCCGGACGTGATCCTGGAGACGGTGGAAAGGTTCCGGGCCACGCAGTTGTTCTGCCCGCCGACCGTCTGGATTGCGCTGCTGCGTTCCCCCTCGTTTGCCGAACGGGATCTTTCCTCCTTGAAAACATGCTATTACGGCGCGGCAATCATGCCGGTGGAAATTCTCAAGGAGCTGAACGCGCGGCTGCCCAACGCACGGTTTTACAACTTTTACGGACAGACGGAAGTGGCTCCCTTGGCAACCGTGCTAAAGCCGGAGGACCAACTGCTCAAGGCAGGTTCGGCCGGGAGACCGGCGCTCAACGTGGAGACGAAAATCATTGACGACCACGGACGCGAAGTGCCTCCGGGAACGGTGGGGGAAATCGTGCATCGGACCAGCCATGCGATGCTCGGCTACTTCCGCGACGAGGAAAAAACGCGGGAAGCATTTCGTGATGGATGGTTTCACAGCGGCGATCTCGGCATCATGGACGAAGAGGGGTACATCACCATTGTGGACCGCAAAAAAGACATGATCAAAACCGGCGGGGAAAACGTCGCCAGCCGGGAAGTAGAGGAATTGATCTACCGCCATCCAAAAGTGTCAGAGGCAGCGGTGATCGGTGTTCCGCACCCCTATTGGATCGAAGCGGTCACGGCAGTGGTGGTGCCGAAAGCGGGCGAGACGCTGACCGCGGAGGAAATTTTGACGTTTTGCCGGGAACGGATGTCCTCGTTCAAGGCGCCCAAATACGCGGTTATTACCGACAGCCTGCCGCGCAATCCGAGCGGGAAAATTTTGAAACGGGAGCTGCGTCTCCGTTACAAGTCGCTGGCGGCAGATGACCATAATCAGGTTGTTTCGTAAGCGCACTAGCTGGGACAGCTGCGCTTGCGCACCCCAACCCCCGGGCATGCTGATCCGGGGGTTAAAGGCGTGCGTGTTTTCCCGATCCCGACGGCTTGCCGTCGCTGCCGGGAGAGCATTTAAGCATGTAGGGCACTGTCTTTAACCTTTCAACCCTTCCAGCCACTCGGCGTAACAGGTGTCGCAGACGAGTTCTTCGCGTTCCTGCTTGCCCTGGAAGTACGTGATCAGGTGAATGCTGTCTGTTTCATGCTCGCAGTGGCAGCATTTGTAGTTTCCCATGATCTTCCTCCCGTTATTCCGTGTTGCTGCGGACGCCGGCAGGAGTTGTCCGGCTCCCCGCTTATTGTGCCCCCAAACAAAAAAACAACTCCCTCGAAAGGGAGCTGGTGATGGTTGGCTGCCGTTACTTCACGTTGGCGACTGTCGGTTTGTCGGGGCGAATAACGTCAAATCGGTAGCCCTGCTGCTTCAAATATTGAATGACTGCCGGCAGCGATTGGGCCGTTGCCGCTTTTGTCGAGGCGTCATGCATCAGCACGACGATTTCCCGCTGGTGCTTTACCTGGCTTTTCACATTGGCCAGCGCGCTCTCCGGCGTGTAGTGATTGCTGCTGGCATCGCCGTTGGAGATGTTCCAGTCGATGAAGACATAGCCGCGTTTGGCCGCTTCCGCCTTGATGTCCTGCATGACCGTGTGGCTGTTGTTGTACACGTTTGGATTTTGGTACTTTTTGCTCACTGTGTTGGTGCTGCCGCCCGGGTAGCGGAACACGGTCGGCTTGACGCCCGTGGCCTTCTCGATCAGCTGGTTGCCTTTTTCCAGATCGGCAAAGAAAGACGCGATGTCCTTGTAGATCAGACGGTAATCGTGCGAATAGGTGTGACCGCCGACCACGTGTCCTTCGGCGATGGCCCGTTTCAGCACAGCTTCACGGCCGGGAACATTTTTGCCAACTACGAAAAAGGTGGCTTTCACCTGATGCTGTTTCAGGATGTCCAGGATCTGGCTCGTAACCGGCGAGGGGCCATCGTCAAAGGTGAGATAGGCCACTTTGTCCTGCGGAGGTTTGCTCTCGGTCGGCTGTGTGCCCGGCACTGCTGTCGAAGGAGCGGGCGGGTTGGTCGTTGGCGTCTGTTTCCCAGTTTGTTCAGCACCGGCTGGAGCCGGTGTGACGGCTGCCGGTTTTTCTGTGGGCGGCACAGGTTTTTTCGACGGAGCCTGCGGCTGATTTACCGGAGCCTGCGGCTGATTCGCCGGAGCCTGCGGCTGATTTACCGGAGCCTGCGGCTGATTCGCCGGAGCTTGCTGCCCTTGCGCCGGTTTGCTGACCGGGGGCTGCTGCGGCTGCGCGTCCGAAGCGGGCTTGCTGCGGATCGGTTCGGCCGGTTCGTACGGTTGATCGCCGTAGATGAGAAACGCTTTTCGCTGTTCGCGGAATGCCGCCAGTTTGTCAGCGTAAGTGCTTTCGATCGCCTGCGGAGACAATCCCTGCGCCAGGTGCTGACTCACGCTGCTCGTCAGGCCGCTTTTCGGCACCAGATCATGATTCAACTGGCTGGCGTATGCAAGCGTGTAGATGCCTGTCTTCGCCGGATTGAACCGGTACGGGTCGATGATGTGCAGGCGCACCCCGCCGCGCGTTTCCTTGTCTTGCGGCAGGAACATCACCCCGGGAAGCAGGGCGCCGTTCAGCAGATCCGCATACGCATCGGAGTCAATGCCTTCTCCGCCGATCCAGGTAAAGTTGTCGGCTGGCGTGATTCCCGTTCCTTCGCCTTGGCCAGTTGCCATGTAGCCGAAAACGGCTGCCAGGTCGGGAGTCTCGGGGGAACTGGGAATCCAGGGCAGTCCGGTATCCTGGAACAGCATTTGACGGGTGTACCCCTGCATGGGAATGACGGTCAGATCGGCGTTGATGCTGCGGTTGAAAAACCGGGCCAATTCACCGATGGTCATGCCGTGCGCCAGTGGCAGGGGAGCGCCTTCGATGAACGAACGGTGCGGTGCCTCCAGCAGTGGACCGTCCACGATGGCGCCGCCGACCGGGTTTGGCCGGTCCAGCACGATGAGCGGTTTGCCAAATTGTTTGGCAGCAGTCATGCAGGCCGTAAGTGTAGAGATGTAGGGAGAGGTCGCGGAACCAATGTCCTGCAGGTCGACGACCAGCACGTCAATGTTGGACAGCATCTCCTTTGTGGGGATGGGGGTGGAGCCGTACAGGCTGTACACCGGAATACTGTAGACAGGGTGAAAGTACGTGCTGGTTTGTTGCCCCGCAGGCGTTTTTCCATCCAGTCCTTGTTCGGGGGCGTACAGCGCGGTCAGCGTGACGGTACGGTCGCGCCGCAGCATGTCGATCGTGCTGATTCCCTGGCTGTTGACACCGGTTTGATTGGTGACCAGGCCCACCTTTTTGCCTTGAATGACGTGGTGGAATTGATTAAAGAGCACGTCGCTTCCCAATTGAATGACAGCAGTGTTGGCGGAACTGCCGCCTGGAGGAATAATGGTGAGAATGAGTGCGAGGATGAGTAAAGGGAGCAGTTTTTTCATGATTTTCGGCCTCTTTCTTGATGAACTGACATTGTTGTACGTCTATTGTATCGGTATCTGCTAACGCAATGGTTGCAATCCAGTAACAATCCCGAATTTGAGGACAATTACGAAGAAAAAACGTGGAAATGCCTGCGGTTCTCTAGCCTGCTGAGTCACCTGCCGTCCGTACAGATGCATTCATTTATTTTTGACGCCGCATTTATCGAAACGTTGCGGTCTTTTCCTGCAAAATTTTGCAAATGGACAGGCAGCCGTGTCGAAACGAGTCTAAGCGGAGCGGCAGGCGGCTGAAAGGCTTGGCTGCGTGTGCCCGGTTGTCCAGCAGCGGTGTGATAAAAAGGGAAGATAAGGAACGCTCCATCAGAGTAAGAACACCTCTCAGACCACACACTAGGGGTAAGGAGGTGTTTTTTGCGTGAAGCGAGTGGGAGTGCTGTGCGCGGCCCTATGGTTGGCCGTGGGAATCGCCGGCTGTACGCCAAACAAACAGCAGGGGACGGAAGACTACACGGGCCAGCAGGCGCGTTTTGACCCGTACGGCATCAACCTGAAAAGTGACAACCTCGGACGGGACAAGGGGCCGGCAGCGATGATCTACCAAAAGAACATCCACCGCCGCGAGCCTCATCTGCTCGCCCTGCTGGAACGCCACGCAGAGCGAATTCCCGGCGTGCAGGACATCAAGGTGCTGGCGTTCAAGGACAATCTGTTGATTGGCGTGCTGACGGCCGATACGCCCAAGCCGGACCAGGTCAACCCGAATCCGACGATCCCCCATGAGCCTGGCTCGCCGAATCGGATCGATAACGGCCACACCGACCACATCCAGATGAAAGTGGTAAAAGCGATGCGCAGCAGGCTGCAGGCGGAGACCCGTTTCAACATTATGTACGTCTCCACCAACAAGGCCATCTACCAGCGAATATCCGACCTGCACGAGCGGATTTTGCGCGGAGAAACGGTAAGGGATGAGGAGTTCCAGACACTGTTGAACGACATCGGTTATACGTCAATAGGGTTTGAACTCGTCCATTGACGATTCGGACCTCAGGGTAATCTGCTGACTGTGCACGGGGCGGTGCATGAACAGAGCGGTACCACGACGCAAATGCCGGGCGGTTGCCTGATCGTTGGGAGCAGTGCTCGCAGGCCGGGACGACGGAAAACAGCGAAAACAGGGAAGGACCGCCTGCCGGGCGGTCTGCTTTTTTGCAAGAGACTTGACGAAAAAGGAAAAAAGTCGTACACTCATTTTTGTACTGACCAGTCAGTTTAAAAACGCAAAGGAGGATGAGGAGGGATGGCCCGATCCAAAAAAGATCAGATTGCACAGGGAGCACTGAAGGCTTTTGCCCAGTACGGGTACAGCGACACCACGATGGACGCGATTGCCGAGGTGGCACAGGTGGCCAAAGGCACGCTGTACTACCACTTTTCCACCAAGGAGGAACTGTTTCTGTACGTGATTGAAAGAGGGGTGAAGATGCTGATCGATTCCGTGGACAGCGTGATGAATCGCGGCGATGTGCCGTTGGATCAGCGCATGATTGGCGTATTGGATGAGCATCTTCGCTTCTTTTCCGAACACCGGGAACTGTGTCTCCTCCTGCTGAGCTTTTTTACCGGCCACGAGCAGCGGGATCAGATGATCGGCAAACTGCTGGCCGGGTATTTCAGCACGATGGAAAGGTACTGGGCCGAACTGAAGCAGGCCGGACATGTCGCCGAGGAGGCGGACGTGTGGTCGCTGGTATCCGCCCTGTTCGGCATGGCCGGGATTACCGTGCTGCGCAGGCACTTTCGCAAGGAACGGGCGACGGCCGCGGATGAGCAGACGCTTCGGCTGCTTTTGTCCGGCGTGCTGCGCGTGCCTCAGCGCTGACGACATCACAGGTAACAGACATATCACAAGGAGAGGAGAACAACCATGAACAAACGAGCATGGATAGGGATGGCCGGTTTCTTGACTGGCATTGTCTTGCTGGGAACGTATTTGTTGGGACCGGGAGCGGTCAACGTGGCGGGACAGCGTGGAGCGCAGTTGACCGGTGTAGTCGAGGGGACCGAGGTGGATTTGTCGTTTAAGATGGGCGGCTCGATTGCTGAGATCGCCGTACAGGAAGGAGACGAGGTAAAAGCGGGGCAGTTGGTGGCCACGCTGAACAGCGATGAACTGCTGGCAAAACGGGAACAGGCGGAGGCCGCCTATCGTCTGGCGCTTGTCCGTCTGGAACAGGCGAAAAAAGGCGTGACCATCACTGACAGCACCATAAGCGCGCAGGTGGAACAGGCGAAAGCGGCAGTGGACGCGGCCAAAGCGCAGTACGAGGCCAGCAAGAACGGGGCGCGCTCCGAGGAAGTGGCCCAGTTAAAGGCGAAGCAGCAGGCGGCTCAGACAGCCAAGGAGATCGCAGCCACGCAGCTGGAGCGAATGAAAAAGCTGTTTGAAGAAGGAGCCGTTCCGCAGGCAAAAGTGGAAGAGGCGCAGATGCAGTACGAACAAGCGGAGGCCGAACTGAAAGCTGTAAACGAACAGCTCAAGATGGCCGAGACCGGAGCGCGCCAGGAGCAGCTGGAAGCGGCCAAGGCACAGTGGGAGCAGGCAAAAGCCGCATACGATCAAGCGGTGGCATCGCGCGGACAGGTGGGGGTAAAACAGCTCGACGTCAGATCGGCGGAAGCAGGCGTGCAGCAGGCCAAAGGGGCGCTCGACGAGATTAACGCGTACCTGAACAACACCAAGCTGACCGCGCCGGTGGATGGCATCGTCAAGTCAGTTGCCGTGCAAAAAGGGGAACTGGTGGCGCAGGGCTATACGGTTGTGACGCTGCAGGCAAAAACAGATAACTTTGTGAAGTTTTACGTGAACGAGTACGCTCTGTCCACGGTTAAGGCGGGCGACAAGGCGACCCTTTACGTGCCGGCGCTGAAACGCGACGTGGAGGCGACGATCGTCAGTGTGGCGCCTGCAGCTGATTTTGCCGTGAAGAAAGCAACCCAGGAGCTGGGCGACAGGGACATCCGTTCCTTCCAGGTGAAAATGACGGTGACCGATCCTGAATTGCGGCCGGGCTTGACGGTCGAATGGAACATCGAAGGGGCTGGTGGCGGTGAGTAATTTCTCCCGCCTGCTCCTTCAGGAGTGGCGCAACATCTATACAAACAAGACGATCCGTCTGGTGCTGTTCGTCGTACCACTTTTGTACATGACGCTGTTCGGGTTTTTGTACAGCCAAAAAAAGGTGATGGAGATTCCCACCGTGCTGGTTGATGCAGACCAGACAGAACTGAGCCGCGAGCTGTACCGCGCCTTTGAGGTGGACCAGACGTTCCGCATCACCCACTTCGTCGGCACGGAAGCAGAGGCGATGGACCTGATTGACCGGGGACAGGCGAACATGGCCGTGATCATTCCCGCTGATCTGGAGAAAAACGTTAAAGCGGGACGTGAGGCAGAGGTGCTGACTGTCATCGACGGCAGCAACATGCTGATTTCCAACACTGCGGTCCGGGCCGCCAACACCGTGATCAAGTCGGTCTCGGCCGGCGTCACGCTGAAGAAGCTGGAGGCCCAGGGCGGCTGGGGAGAAGAAGGAAAAAACCTGTTCACGGGGATCGACTACCGCTATCGCGTGTTGTACAATCCGACGTTCAGTTACCTGACGTTCATGGTCTTCGGTCTGGGCGGAACGGTGCTGCAGCAGGTGCTGTTTTTGGGCGTAGCCCTCTCCGTTGCCCAGCAAAAAGAAGCCGGGACATGGGCGTCGTCCCTGAGGGAAAATGGCTTCTGGACGATTGCCCTGAGCAAGATAGTGCCCTATATGCTGGTGGCCACCTTTAATCTGATGCTGGTATTTGCTTTATTGTTAAAGGGATTTGAGATCCCGTATTACGGCAGCATCGCCCATCTGTTGATCGTGGGCACCGTCTTTAACCTCGCTGTGGTGGTGATCGGATTTGCCATCTCGTTCTGGTCCAAAGACCAGCTGCAGGCCACTCAGATCGCCATGCTGATTGCAGTGCCGTCGTTCATGCTGTCGGGGTACACCTGGCCGCTGATGTCCATGCCGGCGGCCGTTGCGGCCATTGGCAAGTCGCTGCCGCTCACGTATTTTCTCAACGGCGTCCGGGAAATTTTAAACAAGGGACACGACCTGTCCTACCTGACACATGATCTGGCAGTCCTGGCGTTTATGACGCTGATCGGCCTGTTTGCGGCGTACATCGCCTACCAGTTCCAGACGCGGAAAGTGACGCTTCCCGAAGCGGAGTCGACTCGTGCGTAGCAGGATATGCTGAAAAGAAATTCTTGTGCTGTAAATAAGATATCCTTTATACTATTCAGAAAAAGGCAGATTTTCTACGCGAGGGGGGCACTATGTCAGCGACTCATCTGAAGCAATTGTGCGAGGACACGTACACGAAGTTGAAGAAGGTAAGCATGGAGCTGGAGCGCTTTCTCAACCAAGTCACACTGGCGGGCCTTGTGGCGCAATCCGGCGATCCGGAAGAGTACGAGGCTTACTACCGCGACTATCTCTCCGATTTGCGGCACCTTTTGGTTTACTGCGAAAATGCGTACGAGCGGCTGGGCGTGGCGCTTCGGAGAGCCAAGTTCAACGAGGAGTTTGCCGAAGAAGTGTTGTATCAGGTGTATCACTCCTGTGTGAACAACTTCTACTACCCCAAAGGGGAAGTGTACGACGAAGACGGGCGTTATTCGTACACCGGTCATGACGCCATTATCTTCCGCAAAGAGGTAACCCCTGAGCTCAAACAGCTGACCATATCCCTGTCCAAGGTGTTTGAGCAGCTGCGTGACGATCTGCAGTACTACGAAACGGACTATATTACAAAGAAACGGATGCAAAAAGCGTAAATCAAACACAGCCCTCCCGAGGTAGACAGGCACGGATCATCAAGTGCCGCTGCCGGGAGGGCTTTTAGCGTCAATTCTGCGCGATGCCTTACACCCCAACGGGCTGCCGGATGCGGCGAACCAGCACTTCCGCCTCCTCCAGCATGGCCGCCCGTTCCGCTTCGCTCACGTATGGAACGGCAGCAAAGTTGCGATAGGTCACGTCATAGCCGATCAGCTTCAGCGTCCCGTCCACAATCTGTTTGCGTACCACCTCGTCAAACCCGTCGGCGCGCATCTCCTGTTCCGACTCGCGGGTGGTGGTAAAGACGAGCGCCTGTTTTCCGTTCAGCATGCCGACCGGTCCGTCATCGCCGTAGCGGAACGCGAACCCGTCCGTAAAGACGCGGTCCAGGTACCCTTTCAGGATGGCGGGCGGTGACCACCACCAGACCGGGTAGATCATGACCAGCAGGTCGGCGTCGGTGATCAGCTGCTGTTCCTCTTCCACATCCGCCCGGGCCCGGCCTTGGCTGGCCAGGTGCATGTCCTCCGCGTCAAAGACCGGGTCAAACCCGATTTGGTACAGGTCGCGGACAACCGGACGAATGCCGGCTGCTTCACAAGCAGTGACGACGCGCTGCAAGATTTGATGGGCAAAACTGTTGGTTCCTTCGTGGGCAAACACGATGCACGCTTTCATCAAAACGCCTCCTGGTCGGAATCACTCATTTTTGCGGAATCACTCGTTGGAATCACTCGTTCTTACAGTCCAAAGCGAAGACGGAGCAAAAACTTGTTCAGCAGTTCGCCGAAGGTATCCGGCTCTTGCACCTGGCGTGTGGTTGCCGGCTGCACCTGCCTGAGCGCTGCATTCACGTCGATCATGCCAAACCCGTACAGCTTGTCCTTGCCGGGAGGGCCCAAATCGACCGCGGTCTCGCGAATAATCTGCATGACCTCTTTGTTTGTCAGGTGAGGACTGACGGAGCGGATGAGCGAAGCCAGCGCCGCTACGTGCGGACACGCCATGGAAGTGCCGGACAAGGCGGCGTAGTCGTTGTGAATGTAAGTGCTGGGAATGTCGACGCCGGGTGCGGCCACATCCACATGGTCCCCGTAGTTGGAAAAATCGGCCCGCTGTTTGTTATGGTCGACAGCCGCCACGGATAAGACTTCCTCGTAGGCAGCCGGATAGCTGGGCTGGTTGGTCGCGTCGTTGCCGGATGCGGCTACGAGCACCACGTTGTGGTCATAAGCGTAACGGCACGCTTCTTTCAAGGCGGCCGAGGAGGTGTAGTTGCCCACGCTCAGATTGATCACGTCGGCGCCGTGGTCGGTCGCCCAATAGATCGCTTGGGCGATGTCAAATGCGGATCCGGCCCCGTCCGCACCGATCGCCTTGATCGGCATCAGCTTGCTGTTCCAGGTCATGCCGGCGATACCGTCGGCGTTGTTGGTTTTGGCGGCAATCACTCCGGCGACGTGGGTGCCGTGACCGTTGTCGTCCTGGGGGACGTTGTTGTCTTCCAGCACGTTGTAGCCTTGCACCAGTTTTCCGGCAAATTCCGGATGGCGCAAATCAATGCCCGTGTCGATGACCGCCACCACGACGTCGTTGGAGCCCTGGCTGATGTCCCAGCTTTGTTCCATGCCGATCAGGGGGAGGTTCCATTGATACTCACGGTAATAGGGGTCGTTGGGCCGACGGTTGGGCAGCAGCAGGTAGTTGGGTTCCGCGTAGACGGAATCGGGATGCTCGGCCAGCTTTTTCATCAGCTGTTGGGTGGTCAAACTGCGCGACTTGATAATCATCGCCTGCCCAAAATCCCGCTTGATCCTGCCGTCGACCGAATCCAGCAGCTTTTGGAGGGCCGCTTGGTCAGGGCGGGGAGAAAAGCGGACGACGACCTCATGCTCTACATAGTGGCTGCGGTCGCGCGTATTGTGGTGCAGGGTTTTGATATGGGCGCTTTTTTCCAACCCGCGCCGCGTGTCTTTAACCTGTTCAATGTAGTTGATCCGCGGAATATGTGCCGATAGCGAAGTTACCTGGGGGTGAGGTTCGCGCATTTCCTGCTGCTGATGCCAGCGAAGCGGGATCACGGCCAGCCCGACCAGAGCAATCGCTGCGATAATCGGGGGTAAGACTCGCAAAAAAACTCACTCCCTCCATGCTGTATAGACATAGCGTGCGCACGGAGGGAGTGATTATGACGGAAAAAGCTGACATGCTTCCCTGGATGGTGGATGTAACGAGGAGGGTATCGGTTAAATCAGGCCGAGCTGCCGCAGTCCGTAGTGGATGCCCGCATCGTTGACGTGGCGGGTCACCATGTTTGCCAGCGGCTTCACCTGCTCGTGGGCGTTGCCCATCGCCACACCCATGCCGACGTAGGCTAGCATTTCCCTGTCGTTCAGGCCGTCGCCGAACGCCACCGCATCTTCCGGCTTGAGTCCGTAATGACGCAGCACCGCTTCAATGCCGCGCGCTTTGGAGCCGTTAGGAGGAAGCACGTCCAGGACGACGCGGTGCCAGCGGACGAACGACACGTCGTCACGAAAGCGGGTGAAGTAATTGTGTTCCTCCTGTTCGCCGCAGTAGAGGAACGCCTGGTAGATCGAAGCCTCTTCCCAGTAGCGCTGCCGACATACGGGCGGCGCCAGGCGCAGGGAGTGAAACGACTCGATTACGTGCGGATGGTCGGCGGTGTTGGCATAACAGGTATCGGCACTGAGGAATACCATCGGGTGGCCGTTGGCGTGGGCTGTCGCTTCCAGGTCGGCCAGCGTTTTCCTGGACAGCGGCGTCTCGCGGATCAGCCGGCCTTCTACAACCACGTACGAGCCGTTGAACCCGACATAGGTATCGATCCCCAGTTCCTGTGCAACCGGCAGCAGGTGGAACGGCGCGCGGCCTGTGGCAATCGCGACCAAAACGCCGTTTTCCTGCAGCTGCCTGACAGCCCTCCGCGTCTCCTCGGGGATGGTGTGATCCGTATTCAAGAGCGTCCCGTCGATGTCAAAAAACACGATTTTGTATGACATGTTTCTCTCCTCTCTACAAAACAGGAAAAGGGAGTGCCTGCAAAGACATCCCTTTTTTTCTCTTTTTTTCATTTAGAATACAGCCGTTTCCGTCTCGCTGTCAAACACATGGCACTTGGACAAATCCATGCCCAATTTGACGGACATCCGCGGCTTGATGCCTTCGCGGGCGTCGACGCGAGCTACAAGCTGTGTGCCGCCGACATTGGAAAAGTAGACGTACAGTTCGGAGCCCATGTTCTCGACGACGTCCACCTCTGCCGTGACGTTGCTGTCAAACGGATTGGCTTCGATAAACTGGTTGTCGCTGTAAATGTCTTCCGGGCGAATGCCAAACGTGACCTGCTTGTCGGCATATCCTTTCTCCCGCAGCACCTTCGCCTTGTCTTCCGGAAAGCGAATCCGCAGGTTGGCAGCTTCAAAGAACAGCTTTCCGTCCGTTTCGACGATGCGCCCCTTGATGAAGTTCATCGCCGGGGACCCGATAAAGCTGGCCACGAACTGGTTGACCGGGTGGTTGTAAATGTCGGTCGGGGTGGCCACCTGCTGGATGACGCCGTCTTTCATTACGACGATGCGGTCGCCCATGGTCATCGCTTCGGTCTGGTCGTGGGTCACGTAAATCACGGTGGTGTTGAGCCGCTGGTGCAATTTCAGGATTTCCGTGCGCATCTGGACGCGCAGCTTGGCATCCAGGTTGGACAGCGGTTCGTCCATGAGGAATACCTGCGGTTCGCGGACGATGGCTCGTCCCAGAGCGACGCGCTGCCGCTGGCCGCCGGAGAGCGCCTTTGGTTTGCGGTCGAGCAGATGGGCAATGTCGAGAATGCGCGCTGCTTCCTGGATGCGTTTGTCAATCTCCGCTTTGGAAAACTTGCGCAGCTTGAGGCCAAACGCCATGTTTTCGTAGACGTTCATGTGCGGGTAGAGGGCGTAGCTTTGAAACACCATGGCGATGTCGCGGTCCTTGGGGGCCACGTCATTGACCCGCCGGTCCCCGATGTACAAGTCGCCTTCGGAGATTTCCTCCAATCCTGCGATCATGCGCAGCGTGGTCGATTTCCCGCATCCGGACGGACCGACCAGTACGAGAAACTCACGGTCTTTGATCTCCAGATGAAAATCGTGTACCGCGGTAACATTATTGCTGTACCGTTTGTACACGTGATGGAGCGTCACTTTTGCCAACTCCGGCACCTCCGTCTTCCCGAAAGTTGCAATGCTGTCGTTCCTCTTCGCTGTAGCCCATATGTTACCAGCAGGGGATGGGCAGCGCTACGGTCAAATTGTACGAATTGTTTGGTCAATTTTGCCGAAACAGGAGAAACAACTGCAGAAGCACGGCATCGGGAAACTGCCGGGGGTCCAGACCGGTCTCTTCCGTCAGCTTGTCCAGCCGGTAGATCAGGGTATTGCGGTGCAGATACAACTGCCGGGCGGCTTCGCTCACATTCAGCTGCCGGGCAAACAAGGTCTCCAGGGTCTGGATCTGTTCGCGGCTCAGCTTCGGTGCCGGCTTTATATGCAAGAGTGTATCGCCCAGCAGAGAGGCGATGTCGGAAGGCAGGGAAGCGGCCCACTGTTCCAGCGGGTACTGCCGTCTGTCCGCTACCATGACTTTCGGCCGGTATTTTTGCAGGGCGCGGGAGAGGCGGAGGCAGTCGGTTAGCGCCTGGTCCAGGAGGACAGGTGTCTCCACGGCCGGTCCGAGAATGACGCGCACGTTTTCCATCAACTCGGTGGAGATGAGGTCGTGCAGGCCATAGGCCCACTCCAGCCAGTTTTCCGCATCGCCGCCATCCAGGGCGGAGACGGGAACGGCCAGGAGCAGGTGTGAAGGAGGCAGCGGAAACAGCGAGACGAGGGCCCCTTTGAAAAAATCGTGCAGGAGCGGCTGCAGTATGGCCAGTTCAAACAGTCCCTCGCTTCGGGTGGATTCCAATAGGAAGCAGACCCGCTTCTCCCGCCACGCCCAGTGCTGTTCCAGTCCGTCGGGCGGAGAAGCGGGCAGGCCCGCCGCCACTTCCGTCAACCAGGCGGTGACCTGTTCCTGGGCGGGGCCGGCCTGTTCCGGCTTGGTCAACAGCAGCGTCAGCAGCGAACGTGCGGCATCGGGCCACTGTGCCGGCCGTATGGCTACCATCAACGCCCGGCCGGCGAAAGACCCGCTTTGGACGATTTCCCAGCCGGACTGCTCCTGTGCGGCACGGACGGCCTCGATCTCTTCCTGTGCCACGTTCAGATACGCGATCGGCAGGCCTGTCGCCTGCCGAATTCGTTCCACATCCCGTTTCCATGCGTCCATCTTCGGCACCCCGTTTCACTGCGAGATGCCATCATTATACATTACTCCAGGGCCAGTGTGCGGCCGGCTTCAGTCGCAACCTTGCCCGGTTTGGTTGCGGCGTGTGGTTTTGCAGCGGAGCCTTTCATTTGAGCGGCAGCAGCCGTCTCCGCAGTCGGAAGCTCAGACGGCGCGCCGGCAGGAACCAGCGTGTGCAGCGTGATCTCCGGACGGGAGCGGAGGCGAATGTTCAGCCCCGTCTGCCCCAATCCCTCGCTGATGTAAAAGGGGCGTCCGTCGTAGTGATGCAGTCCTTTTACCATGTTCAGCTTGGGCAGTTGGCCCATCGTGACGAGATGAAACGGCTTTGGCCAGTGGATCTGTCCGCCGTGAAAGTGGCCGGACAGCAGATAATCATACGAATAGTCCCGCATCTCCAGGACGAGGTTGGGATCGTGCGTCAGTACGAGGCGCACGCCATCTGTCGGCACATGCCGAAATGATGCAGCCAGATCACTGTGGCCGGTGGAGTAGTTGTCCACGCCGATCACGTGCAGCGGCATTCCGTCGTGGATGAGTGTCACGTGCTGGTTCACCAGCACCCGACAGCCGATCCGCTCCAGCTCTGCTTTCAGCTGCCCAAGCTTCGGGGGCGCCAGCACATAGTCGTGATTGCCGAAGACGACAAAGGTGCCAAGACGCGGGTTCAATTTCATCACGGTTTCCACGTAGGCTACAGCTTTGGGAATATTTTTATGGCGGTCCAACAGGTCGCCGGTAATCGCAATCAAATCAATGTGCTGTCCGGAAAAGTCCCGGACGATCCGCTCTGCGGGGATGGAAATATTCTCCATATGAAGGTCGGACAGATGCAGCACGGTGAGCGGCTTAAAGCTGCCGGACTCGCCGCGGCACTCCGACGGCTGGACGGCCACGTTGACGCGGCGGATGTTCAGATCAAACGTATTGCGGTAGGCGCGCGCAAGTAAAACGGCAAAAAGCGACACAATCAATAACCAAAACATCTGCTGTCACCTCCGCTTTCTAGCAAACTACCTGATCATTATACAAGATTTCTGGCGTTTTCTGATAAGTAGGTTTCTGGGAGGAGGAATTTGTCAAGAAGTGCAGAAATATTATGAAAAAGCTGAATGAAGCAGTGATCCTTCAGTCACACAAGGAGAGTGAGAGAGTATGAAAGTCGACCTGATTCCGCCCGCGGAAGGACAGTACAACCTGAAGAACTACGACGAGGCTTACGCCAATTTTAACTGGGCCGACGTGGAAAAGCAGTTTTCCTGGTATGAAACAGGAAAAGTCAACATCGCGTATGAGGCGATTGACCGCCACCTGCAGACGGAACGAAGAGACAAGATCGCCCTGCTGTACAGCGACGCGACCAGGGATGAGCGCTACACGTTTGCACAGTTGAGCGAATTATCCAACAAATTCGGCAATGTGCTGCGCAGCCTGGGCATCGTCAAAGGAGATCGCGTTTTCGTGTTCATGCCTCGTTCGCCGGAGCTGTATGTAAGCGTTTTAGGGGCATTGAAAATCGGAGCGATCGTGGGACCGCTGTTTGAGGCGTTCATGGAAGCCGCTGTCCGCGACCGGCTGGAGGACAGCGAAGCGGTGGCCATTGTCACCACGCCTGCGCTGCTGCCGCGCATTCCGGTTAAGGATCTGCCTGCGCTGAAGCACATCATCCTGGTCGGGGCTACAAACGAATTGGAGAAAGGTCAAATCAGCTATGAAGAAGCGATGGCATCCGCATCCTCCGAACTGGAGATCGAATGGGTGGATCGCGAAGACGGCATGCTCCTGCACTACACCTCCGGCTCCACCGGCAAGCCGAAAGGGGTGCTGCACGTACACAACGCGATGATTCAGCACTACCAGACCGGCAAATGGGTCCTCGATCTCCAGGAGGACGACATCTACTGGTGCACCGCTGACCCGGGCTGGGTAACCGGTACGTCCTACGGGATTTTTGCCCCCTGGCTGAACGGCGCCACCAACGTGGTGCGCGGCGGACGGTTCAAGCCGGAGGAGTGGTACGACACAATTCAAAAGTACAAGGTGACTGTTTGGTACAGTGCCCCGACTTCTTTCCGCATGCTGATGGGGGCCGGCGACGAAATCGTGAAGCGCTACGACCTGTCATCACTGCGCCACGTCCTCAGCGTCGGTGAACCGCTCAACCCGGAAGTGGTTTATTGGGGCATGCGGGCCTTCAACCAGCGCATTCACGATACCTGGTGGATGACGGAGACAGGGGGACAGCTCATCTGCAACTACAAGTGCATGGCGATCAAGCCCGGCTCGATGGGCAAACCGTTCCCCGGCATCTACGCAGCCATCCTGGACGATCAGGGGAATGAACTGCCGCCCAACCGGATGGGCAATCTGGCGATTCGTACCGGCTGGCCGTCCATGATGCGCAAAATCTGGCGAAATCCGGCGAAGTACGAGGAGTACTTCCGCTTCCCGGGCTGGTACGTGTCCGGCGATTCGGCCTACAAGGACGAAGACGGCTACTTCTGGTTCCAGGGCCGCATTGACGACGTGATCAACACCTCCGGCGAGCGCGTCGGTCCGTTTGAAGTGGAAAGCAAGCTGATGGAACATCCGGCAGTGGCAGAAGCGGGCGTCATCGGAAAACCGGATCCGGTGCGTGGGGAAATCATCAAGGCGTTTATCTCCCTGCGTGCGGGCTACGAACCAAGCGAAGAGTTGATGGAAGACATCCGCAAATTCGTCAAGGAAGGCTTCGCCGCCCATGCCGCGCCGCGCGAAATCGAATTCCGCGACAAGCTGCCGAAGACGCGTTCCGGCAAGATCATGCGCCGCGTGCTCAAAGCGTGGGAACTGGGCCTGCCGACCGGCGACCTGTCCACGATGGAAGACTGATCCTGGCAAAAAATCTCCTGCGTTAAAAAGCGCAGGAGATTTTTGTTTTACGAATGGGGATGGTCGTGCTCATGGCTGCACTTCGCCGGTTCCCTGTGTTCGCAGGCCAGTTCGGCATGCCGCACTGTATCGTCTTCAATCTGAATGGTCACATGGGAGATGCCAAACTCATCGTGCAACAACCGGATCGCTTCGTTTAGGATCGGATAACTGGGCCGGTCATCCTCCACGGTGAGATGGCAGGTGAGCGAATCAAATCCTGACGTGACGGTCCAGACGTGCAGGTCGTGCACACCCTTTACCCCGTCGAGCTGCAGCAGGCGTTCGCTGACGCGGGTCACGTCAATGTGGGCCGGCGATCCTTCCATCAGGATGTTGACCGATTCCTTGGTCACGCGCCACGAACTGAACAGGATCAGGACGGCGACGACGATGCTGATCAGCGGGTCGGCGATGTACCAGCCGAACCAGAGCATCAGGAGACCGCCGATGATGGCCCCGACGGAGCCTAGCAGGTCGCCCAGCACGTGCAGTAAGGCACTGCGCACGTTTACGTTTTCCCGATAGTCGCCGCGCATCAGCACGTACGCGGCAGCGATATTGGCGACAAGCCCCAGCGAGGCGATCAGGATCATGGTGCTGCTCGCCACTTCGGGAGGGGTACGCAGCCGCTCGTACGCCTCCCAGAGGATTGCCAGCGAGATCACGGCCAGTGTGACACCGTTGGTCAAGGCAGCCAGAATTTCCAGGCGGCGCAGCCCAAACGTTTTCTGGGTGGAAGGAGGACGGGCCGCCACATGCAGCGCGATCAGACTCAAGAGCAGGGCAGAGGCGTCGCTGACCATGTGGCCGGCATCAGACAAGAGTGCTAGACTGTTGGTCAGGATGCCGCCGACGATTTCCACGACGAGAAAGGCGGTGATAATCAAAAACGCGATCAGCAGGGCGCGCTTGCTGGCCCCTTTGCCGTGATGGTGATGATGACCGTGTCCGTGGTCGTGGGCATGGCCGTGATGGTGATGCAGACCCATGCGGATTCCCCCTTACGTCACAGGATGTCGGCCCGATGTGTGCAGGATGTGCTTGAGCAGGTAACGCGCATCCTCGCCAACCCCGCCCAAGAGAGCGGAAGAACGGCGATATTGCCATGGCAGGCCGAGAAAGTAGAGGCCGGCGGTTGGCGTGACGCCTCGCCGGTGAATCGGACGGCCGTTTGCGTCCAATACGCCCGGGACATGAAGCCAGTCATACGTGCAGCGAAACCCGGTTGCCCAAATGATATTAACAGCTTCCGCCTGACTGCCGTCTGAAAAGGTTGCGGTATTGCCTGACAGGCGGATGGTCCGCCCCGTTACGCGCAGCCGTCCCTGCTGCTTTAGATATTGAAACTGGCGCTTGCAGCCAATGATCGGATCGGGCTGCCTGCTCAGCCATTGGCCCGGCAGGGTGGTGACGGGAATGGAGAGTAGTCCGGACAGCTTGAAGTACCAAAAGATAGGTTTTCCCAAAAGGCGCTGGGGAAGAAACGAACGCTGTCGCCCGATGGAGAGAACAACCGGTCTGGAAGCGGCAAGTTCCACGGCGATCTGGACCCCTGAATTGCCGTCTCCGACCACCAGGACTGGGCCGGGGCGGAGCTGGTGTTCGTTTTTGTACGCATCCGTATGTAATTGGACGACATCAGGGGCAGCATCGCGATGGATCTCAGGGATCCACGGCGACTGAAACGGTCCCGTAGCGATCACGACCTGCCGGGCGAACCACTGCTCCTGTCCGCTGGTGACGAGAAATCCATCGCCGTACTTCTCAACCGACGAGACGGGCGTTTTTGTCCGGATTGGCAGGGAGAAGTGGGCGGCATACCGTTCCAGATAGTCGGCCACGTCGTTTTTCCCAGGCAGTCCGTCACGATCGCCGGGGAAGGGCAGGCCGGGCAGGTCGCTTAAAGAGCGCGGGGTGAACAGCACCAGCGTGTCGTACCGCTGCCTCCAGCGATCGCCCACCCGCTCGCACTGGTCGACGATCAGGAAACGGAGCCGCGCTTGCCGCAGGTGGTAGCCCATGGCCAACCCCGCTTGACCGGCACCAATTACCAGCACATCATACGCGTTCATGCAATGTTTCCCCTTTTCCACAAGTGATGGCAAGAAAATGATAACACATTAACATATGAACATTCAATCATATATTTATGTAATTTGACTGCATCTTCTGCCACTTCCGGGCGGCTGCACACAGAGCCATGCCGCAACATCGGCAAGCAAAGAAGCATGTTTCCGCGTTTCGGCGGAGCCATGCTTCTCGAAAGAGGCTGTTAATTCTAAATAGTCAGAACAAAATGTCTCCTAGACGTCCTGTTGTATCTCGGATCAGCCGACTTGTATCTCAGATCAGCCGGCGGCAACCGATTGGGCGGCAGGTCGGGTGTAGACCCGATGGGGCTGGAGATCGCCCGGATGTCTGACATACAGCGGTCCCCATGCTGGATTGGCATCGTGCATGCCTTTCAGCACGGTGATCATGCGTTGGAAAATCTCCTGGATATTGGCGCCCTGTTCCAAAGCACCGGTGACAGCAGCTGCCACCACGTGGGCGGCGTACAATCCCGACATGTAGCATTCGTTCAGATCGCCGGAGGAGGTGAGATGGGAGCGAATGCTGGCAGCAATCTGCTCGTCGCGGTCGTGCCAGTTCTGGATCTGGGCAAGTGCGTGGTCTTCCAGGCTCTTCAACGGCGACTCCGCGATGACGGAAGCTACTGCGGCGGCGGAACGCTTTGCCGTATCAGCGTCGATGGTTGTACGGCCCAATACGATCGTGCCGAGATCTTTGTCCGTTTCCGCCATGAGGGCATCTGCCCAGATCGACGCACCGTCAAAACGGAGCAGCCGGACCGTCTCGGCGGCCAAGTATCCGCGCAGGATGTCGGCGGGGTGAGGATCGTAGTCGGGACCCGTATTGCGCAGCTTCGGTGTGCCTCCCCAAGCGCCGTTCAAGGCGCGGAAGTAACCGATCAAGCCAATGCCCGCGGCTGGCCCCATGTTGAGCACGCCCAACACGTCGGAGGCGGTTTCATCGATGCGGAGCGCCCAGTACTCGGCCAAGCTGCGGCTGAACTTTTGCCCGAGCAGCTCCTGGCGGACGACCTGTGACAGCTCCTGCAGCAACCCCGTATCGGCGTGCAGTATGTCGTGTCCGGCCGTTTCGTGGGCGAGCGCGGACCAGGCGAGCAGTCCCTGCTTGGCATGGGAAGGGGGAAGGTTTACAATGCCTGTCTCCAGTCCAAAATGGGCTGCGGCGTCAATTGGCCACGTGTACGGTCCGTATTGGGGCCGTCCCCATTTGACCAGCGGAGCGATTACGCTGCGGTCCGGCGGTTTGATTCCGGCCCGGTCACCCGCACTGAGAAAACCGTCGTACAAGTCGCTGACTACTTCCTGGAAGGCATCTGTTGCGGTTTGTTCGTATCCTTCCCCGTTTTGCAGGATTGCCTGGACGATGTCCATGAGCAGACCGGCTTCCCGTTCCCGGTTTGGGTCACGTTTGAGCAGCTCGGCAAATCCGGACTCGGAGAGCTCGTCCAGTGTGCGCGCGATTGGCTGAAACACTTTCTCCCGATAGAGCGGCGGCAGTTTGTCCCGTGCGGCCTCCAGGCGAATCAACAGTTGCCGGTAATCCGTCGGGTCGGCCGGTCCCGGGTTTGTATCCAATGCGGCCGTTTTTGCCTCTTCAATACACGCCTGCAGGTTGGAAAAATCAGGTTGTTTCATCCGTAGCGCCTCCCATCATCAAGAGATTTTCTCCGGACAAGCGGCAACGTCAACCGATGTGAAAACGGACCGAGAACGGGGAGATCACCTCCTATTCAGGTGTGGGCGAAACGGTTCGGTTTGGATGAGTGATGGATAGGATGCAGCGATAGGGAGAGGAAGCGATTCCGGAGCCGGGCAGCGGAGGAGAAACGAGCTGGCTCGGGAATCATGCCGGAATGGCTGCAGCGAACAGGAGCAACTTTGCGGGCGGCGCTCCACGCCTGAGAAAATGAGGTGTCGCACGCGATCGCCACCGAGCGCCAAATCATGTGATGACGTCCGCGTCATTCTTCAGCTGCACGCGGGGCCCCCGCTATCCGGCGGCAATCCTTATCCCGCATGCGACGAGCGTAGATGACTTGAGCCATTCCCTGGTGCTCACGCGATCACCTCTTGCAGCTATTATAAAACGGAATGGTTGGAAAAAAAAGTGTTGCTGTAAAATTCCGCCAATTTCCGTGTGTGATGAGGAGTCTAAAAGGGCTGTCCCTTAGAAAAGCGCTGGGGACAGGCGATTGTGCTGTCTGTCCCCGTCATTGTTTCAGCAGATGGTGGCGGACTGCATAGGCGGCCAGCTGTACCCGATTGGCCAACTGCAGTTTTTCCAAGATGTTTTTGATGTGATTTTTCACCGTGTTTTCCGCGATCACCAGTGCGTCGCTGATCTCCCGGTTGGTTTTGCCTGCACCGACGTACTTGACAATCTCCCGTTCGCGCGGGGTGAGCACGTCCGGCGTCGGTTCGTCCAGTCGTTGCTCCTGGCGGAAGTGGTGAAACAGCCGCGTTGCCATTTCGCGGGAGACGTCGCTGTCTTCGCCCAGGAGGGCATGCAGATAGGTGATCCAGTCGTCCGGCTCCAGGTTTTTCAGCAAATACCCCTGGGCACCGAACTGGATGGCGGTGATCAGGTCGCCGACATCGTCGGATACGCTGAGGATCACCACCTTGATGTGCGGGTAGGCTTTTTTCACCACCCGTGTGGCTTCGAGGCCGCTCCACCCGGGCATGTTGATGTCCATCAGCACCAGATCGGGCTGCAGTTGTCCGCAGAGGGTGTATGCTTCCTCTCCGTTGGTCGCCTCGCCAACCACCTCAAAGGACGGATCTTGTTCCAACAGGCTGCGAATGGCCATCCGCGCCATGGGGTGGTCGTCGGCTATCAACACGCGGTATGCGCTCATCTCCCGATTCCTCCGTTTCCGGCCGTCAGCTGTATGTGCGTGCCGCCTTCCGCGCGCTGGCGGATGACGATGGCAGCGCCCAACTGCCTGGCTCGCTCGGCCATCATCGCCAAGCCGTATTTTTTCGCTTCGCCGTCAACCGACGGGATTCCGATGCCGTCATCCTCGATCACAAGCTGCCAGTTTCCAGGTTCGGTGCCGACCAGCTTCAGCCACGTGTGGCGGGCATTGGCGTGTTTGCGGATATTGGCAAACGCCTCCTGGATGACGCCGAACAACTGTACTTCTTCGGCTGGTGAAAAAATGCCATCCACAAGCTGCACCTCCTGCGTCACATCCACTCCCGACAGCGCGCTCCACTGGGAGAGCCACTTTTCCACACGTTGCGTGAGGCTACTGCCTTCTTCCGGCAGGGAGCGCAGGTTGAAAATCGCCTGCCGTACGTGATTGTCAATGGCCGAAACAGCGACGCGCGCATCCTCGAGCTGTCCCTGTTTCAGTTTGACGTTGAGGAAAAAGAGTGACTGGGCGATGCCGTCGTGCAGTTCCCGCGCCAGCCGTTCCCGCTCCTCGTACACAGCGCGGCGCGCCTGTTCTTCCACCAGTTTGGCATTCATCCGCTCAATCTTGCGGAACATCCAGGTGGCAAACAAAAACGACAGCAACAGGGTCAGGATCGTGATATAGACATTGCCCGCTTCCATCGAGAGGTAATCGAGCAGAAAATCGTGCCGGACAAATTCAAAGCCGCCGATGATGAATGGCGGCAAGAGAACGGTCAGCCAGTAAAGGCTGCGGTACGTCATGCCACCTCTCCCTTCCAATTGCCTGATCCTTGAGATCTCGTAATCTAGTATACCGAAGGAACCGGGCGGATGGTATACTCGGGTAAGAGTGACAGACTGACAGGAGGAGAAGACATGAGCACGGTGGCAAAAGCGATGACCATCGCGGGTTCGGACAGCGGAGGCGGCGCCGGCATCCAGGCGGACCTGAAGACGTTTCATCAGCTCGGCGTCTACGGCACCAGCGCCATTACGGCGGTGACAGCGCAAAATACGCTGGGAGTGGCAGGGGTCTACCCGCTGCCGACTGAAGCGGTGACGCAGCAGATCCGCGAAGTCCTGCGCGACATCGGCGCGGACGCGGCCAAGACGGGCATGCTGTTTGACGCCGCGATCATCCGGGCGGTGGCGGAGGAAGTGCGCGCGTTTCGCCTGGAAAAGCTGGTGGTCGATCCGGTGATGGTCGCCAAGGGCGGCGCCAAGCTGCTTTTGGACGAAGCGATTGAGGCGCTGAAAACACACCTGCTCCCGCTGGCCGAAGTGGTGACGCCCAACCTGCCGGAAGCAGAGTGCCTGACCGGCATGACGATCCGCACACCAGCCGACATGCGGGAGGGGGCAAAGGCGATTCACGCCTTGGGCGCACGCCATGTCCTGATGAAAGGCGGACACCTGGACGGCGATGAGATCGTCGACATGCTGTACGACGGACAAGCGTTTTACGAAATCGCCCACAGCCGCATTCAAACCCGTCACACCCATGGGACCGGCTGCACCTTTTCCGCCGCCCTGACGGCGGAACTGGCCAAGGGAAGACCGTTGGTGGAAGCGGTGGAGCGGGCCAACCGGTTCATCGTCCAGGCGATCGCCACCGCACCGCAAATCGGCGGCGGGCACGGCCCGACCAATCACTGGGCAGCCATTGAATAAAACTACGGCAAGAGCTCGAGGTCTCCTCGAGCTCTCAGTTTGCAGACAAAGTCCGCGGCGTATGGGAGAGCGGGCCCGCTCGCTCGCTTGACGCCCAGCAAAGAAGCGAATGATGTCCGCTTCAAAACGAGACGCGGGCAGGGGACAAACATCTGGGTATTTCGAGGAAGTGAGACTTGTGTCCCCTGTTGATTCCCGCGTCTTCGTTTTTCCGCTGAGTCGGTCGTCAAAGGAGCTCGCTTGGCCCATCCCGCCATGCGATGCCCATTGTCTTCCGCTTCGGTTGATGAATGGGCAGGCCTTTCGGCCTGAAAATCATTTTTAAAGTCCGTAGTGCGTTCCACCGGCCGCAGCCGATCATTTGATGCCAACGGTAAAGTCCCCATTCAGTTTCGCGGGATAATCGGACAGGGTAAATCGATACGTTGATGGAACACCCTTTTCTGTTTTCCGCTTGAACAGTTCGCCAAAATACTGGACGCCGCCGTACGCGTAGGAAGTCCCCTGAACATGCTCGTACTCGTTGCCCCGGTCGTCATACAAATCCCGGACTAACGGGTGAAGCTGGTGAAGATCGCCCTCCTCCACCCTCAGCGCGAGGTCCAGCCCCACCACGTCTTCGTTCTGCCGCAGGGCTTCCACCCGCAGTCTGTCGTCCGGCGCCTGCAGCAGCCGGCCGGTTTTCGCGTCGATGACCACGTGCAAGTTCTCCTTGTCCAGGGCCCGGATGCCGTCGGCTGTGACATACAGCTTTTCCGGCGGGGTAAAGTAGCTGCTCTCCAGGTAGTAGACCACGCTGTCCTCATCGACCGAATGGCTGGATACGCCGTTTCCCCAGAAGGCGAATGACTCCCCTTTTTCATTGACCAGACGAAGGTTGTCAAAGCCGAAGATGCGCTTGCTGTTTTTCGGGTCGAAGCGGATGGCCACCTCCGTCTGCGTCGGATAGACGGTGACGCGCTCCACCGTGATGGCCTGACCGTCCACGATCACGGTTTTGTTGACGGGATATACTTTTTCTGTCAGGTCGGCATATGTGGACTTGTCGATCGGGATGTCCACGGACAAGGGTTCCCATACCTGATTGTCTACGGACAGGGTGACCTTGGCGGTGATGCGGTCCGGGATCGGGACGTCATCTTGCCAGTAGACATCCAGTTTGTTTTGGCTCACGACCGCCTCCTTGTCAGCAGGCTTGTGTGACCAGGAAAAGCCTGCCTTCAACTGGTTTCCCTCCGGATCGTACAGTTCCAATTTTTCCAGCTTCGTCACATGTCCCGGCTCCGCATTCTTGATCGTGTACACAATCAGCATCCGTTTTTGGTCCATCAACACCTGATCCACCGTAAAGCTCACCTTGCCGCGGACGGCCGACCGGCCAACCTGCTGCGTCAAACCGTGCTGGGCCGCCATCTGCAGTCCCTTGTCGTACTGGATCAGCTCCACCAGCGGCTTCAAGCCGGGAACGCGGCTGACGTAGGCGGCGACGGCTGGGGAGAGGCGGATGGAGAAGACCAGCCCCAGCATCAGCACGCAGGCGGTCAGCGCAGACCAGCCAATCCGGTGCAGCCGCTGCGTGCGCATCTGCCGCCGCCGGGCTTCTGCCATGCCGGCCATGATGTAACGATCTGCCTGTTCCGGGACCGCCACATGCTGGTACCGCTCCCTGATCTCGGACAGCTGCTGTTCCGTTTGCTCCCAGTCACGCACCGTGATCACCATCCTTTTCCCAGATCTTCGCGCAGGGCGCCGAGCGCTTTGTGCAGCCACGTCTTGATTGTGCCTTCCGGGTGACCGAGCAGGGAGGCAATTTCCCGGATGGTCAAATCTTCAAAGTACTTCAATATGATCACCTGGCGCTGGACCGGAGCCAGGCGGGACAGAGCCTCGTCGATCTGCAGCCGGCTGTCGGTGTCCTCCACATGGGCGGCCTCCCGCTCGGTCGGCTCCAACTGCCAGCGCCGCTTTCGCTTTTGCTCGTCAATGCAGGTGTGAATCATGATCCGTGTCAGCCAGGTGGAGACGTAGGCGGGAGTTTTCAATTTGGAGAGCTTCAGGTAGGCTCGACAGGTCACTTCCTGCAGCGCTTCCAGGGCGTCCGTCTCGTTGCGGAAAAAGGCGTAAGCCACCCTGTACAGTTTTTCCTTGTGTGCGCGAATCAATTGGTAAAACGCGTCGTCGTCTCCGCGCTGCGCGGCCGCGACAAGCTGTTCCAGGTTCACGTCAACCCCTCCCGTCTTATTAGACGCCCGGGAGCGGCAAACGGTTTTGCCTGCGCGTGGTTGATCCGCTGTCCAGATTGAACCGTTGCGGAGGGGCGGGAAAAGGCCGAGCAGTGGCTGCGCCGCTTCACACAAACGTGCAGTAAGTGGCAGCCAGGTTTCTCCGCGGTGGAGATGTTGGCGGGCAGGAGATACTAGCATGAGGAGGGAACCAGCCATGGAAACGATGACGTTGGACAAGGCGAAAGCAACGGCCGGCAGCGATCCCAACCTGTTTGAGCCCGATTTCGTCTTCTTTGAACCGGCCGCGCTGGACTATCCGCTGGGCCGGGAACTGTACCGGCGGTATCAACAACAAGGCCTGCCTATCCGGATGACGACCAGTCACAATCAGGTGCGCGGCATTCCGGGAGAGACAGAGGTGCAACAGTACCGCAATGCCAAGCGGACCTTGGTGGTGGGCGTGCGGAGGACACTGAAGTTCGAGCAGTCCAAGCCGTCTGCCGAGTACGCCCTGCCGCTTGCCACCGGCTGCGCTGGCCACTGCCATTACTGCTACCTGAACACCAACATCGGCACCAAGCCGTACATCCGCGTCTACGTCAACACGGACGAAATCTTTGCCCAGGCCGAGCGGTACATCCGCGAGCGAGCTCCGCAGATTACCCGGTTTGAGGCCGCTTGTACGTCAGATCCGGTCGGTATCGAGCACATTACCGGCAGTCTGAAGCGGGCCATCGAGTTTTTCGGCAATCAGCCGCTGGGGAGGCTGCGGTTCGTCACCAAGTTTCATCATGTAGACTCCCTGCTCGACGCCCGACACAACAAGCATACCCGCTTTCGCTTCAGCATGAATGCGGACTACGTGATCAAGAACTTTGAACCCGGCACGTCCAGTTTTCAACAGCGACTGGAAGCGGCCGGAAAAGTGGCCCGGGCCGGCTACCCCCTCGGCTTCATTCTGGCGCCGCTGTACCGCTTTGACGGATGGGAAGCGGGCTACACCGATCTGCTGGAGAGGCTGCGGCAGCAGTTGGCACCGGAGGCATTGGAGGACCTGACGTTTGAGCTGATCCAGCACCGCTTTACCAGCGTGGCCAAGAAGCTCATCTTGCAGCGATATCCCAAAACCCGCCTGGAGATGAATGAAGCCGATCGCAAATACAAGTGGGGGAAGTACGGCAGAGGCAAATACGTCTATCCGGACGAACAGGCCAAGGAACTGCAAACCCACCTGGAGCAGGAAATTGCCCGGCTGTTTCCGCAGGCCAAAATCGAGTACTTTACCTGACGCCGCCGAAGATCGATCGAGCATGCACGGCCGGCCTGGGAGCACGCCCGGCCGGCCTTCAGGCAGTATGCTGCCCATGTTTCCCAAGTGAATCGAATCTTTTCGACAAACCATGACCGTCCATGCTACAATATGGAGTGCTCTCATATCGTGGGAAAGGATTTGTACATAGTCATGAAACCCATTTTGCTTACCGTCGAGGGGCCGATCGGTATCGGCAAAACATCGCTGTCCCGGGAAATCAGCAAGGCTTTCGGGTTGCGGCTGTTGGAAGAGATCGTCTACGAGAATCCGTTTCTGGGGAAATTTTACGAAAACATCGCGGAGTGGAGTTTCCAATTGGAGATGTTTTTTCTTTGCAACCGCTACAAGCAGCTGCAGGACATCCGCTCCCAGTACCTGCAGCAGGGCGTGTCCGTCGTGTCCGATTACAACATTTTCAAGAACACGATCTTTGCCAAAAGGACCCTTGACGGCGAAAATTTGCCAAAGTATTTAAAGATTTACGACATTCTCACCGAAGGCCTGCCGCAAGCCAACCTGGTCGTCTACCTGACCGCTTCGATCGACACCGTCATGAAGCGGATCAAGATGCGCGACCGGGACGTGGAGCGCAACATGGATGTGGGGTACATGAAAAACCTGATCGCCGATTACGACGAATTTATGAAAGCGTTTGAACAGCGTCATCCCGATACGCCGGTGATCAAGTTTCACTGCGACGATCTGGATTTTGTGCACAGGCCGGAGGATCTTGCCTACGTGCTCGGTCAGATCGGGCCGCAGATCAGGGCGCTGCAGGAATCGTGAGCGATTCCGCAGACCAACCGCAACTACAGGAGAAGGAGTTACGTCATGTCAGGATTCAGGAACAGCCATCTTCGCGAAAAATACGGCATACCGAGTAACGCGGTGATTACCATTGGCGGAACGGTCGGGGTGGGCAAGTCCACGTTTACGCGCGCGCTGGCGGAGCTGTTGGGCTTCCGCGTCTCCGTGGAAAAGGTGGACAACAATCCATATCTGGGCCGCTTTTACGAGGACCTCTCGCGCTGGGGCTTTCACCTCCAGATTTTCTTTCTGGCGGAGCGCTTCAAGGAACAGAAGCGCATGTTTGAATACGGCGGGGGGTTCGTTCAGGACCGTTCGATTTACGAGGACACGGGCATCTTTGCCCGCATGCTGTACGAACAGGGGCACATGACCGAGGAAGATTACCAGACCTACTCCCAGCTTTTTGAAGCGATGGTGATGACCCCGTACTTTCCTCATCCCGACCTGTTGATTTATCTGGAGGGCAGTTTTGAGGAGATTCTCAGCCGGGTAAAGGAGCGGGGGCGGCCGATGGAACAGCGCACCCCGATCGAGTACTGGCGGGATTTGTACGAACGGTACGAAGCCTGGATTTGCTCGTTTTCCGCCTGTCCTGTTCTGAGGATCAACATCAACGAGTACGACGTGGTGGCCGACCAGTCCTCGGTGGAAGTGGTCCTGTCCCGGGTGGCGGAAAAAATCCGCCTGGGTCGGTCGTTCCGCCGCTAGGCCGCGAAGTGATCCCCCTGACGGCGTGTGTCATGCCGCGTCCAGGGGGATTTTTTTACAGCGGATCGGCGCGATTGTCAGTCCGTAGGACCTGTACTGTCGCGAAGGGCGAGGTTCTCCGCATTGCGCTGCACTTCGAGGTGAGCGAATGGGCTTTGGACCAATCCGGCTGTGGTATAATAGTGGCATCTTGGAAATCAAAGGAGCTCAGAAATGGCAGAAGATTGGTTTGAACGCAGCTTTCGTGAAGATTACGTGCTGGTGTATCAACACCGCGACGATGCTTCGGCAGACGAGGAGATCGCCAATCTGCTGGAGCGGCTGCCGATCAAGCGCACGGGCAGGGTGCTGGACCTCTGCTGCGGGAGCGGACGTCACTCGCGAGCGTTGGCCCGCCGGGGATACGACGTGGTCGGGGTGGATTTGTCGTCTGTCCTGCTGCAGTTGGCAGAGGAGCAGAACTCATTTCCCAACCTGCGTTTTTACCGCTACGACATGCGCCACATCCCGTTTCGGGAAGAGTTTGACATCGTCGTCAACCTGTTTACCAGCTTCGGTTACTTTACCTCCGACGCGGAAAACGAACAGGTGGTCCACAACATGGCCGCCGCATTGAAACCGGGCGGTGAAGTCGTCATTGATTACCTCAATCCAGCCTACGTCAAGGCTCATCTTGTGCCGCGCTCGACGAAAGAGGTCACCGGTTTGTTCATTGAGGAAGAGCGCTGGATCGAAGACGGGTTTGTCAAAAAGCGGATCGTCGTCAACGATGCGGAGCAGTCCGAGCCCCGCATCTATCTGGAGCAGGTGCGCCTGTTCTCCGTGGAAGAGATGACGGCCATGCTGCGCCGGGCCGGTTTTGAACGGATCGAAATTTACGGCGATTACGAATTCCGGCCGTACGCAGCGGAAACGTCACCGCGCATGATTTTCTACGCCCATAAGTGTCAGGCGACGAGCTGATCAGCGTGACTAACCGGACGTGTCAGTGAATAAGATGGTGATAATTCCGTTCACTGAACGAAGGGGGCGTGCTGATGACCAGACTGACACTGGAACAGGTGAAAGTGTACATGAACAAAGTGCCCGGCTGGAGGCTGGTGGAAGACCGGATGGCGTTGGCCCGCACGTACCACTGTGCCGATTTTGCTTCCGCCGTCAGCTTTGTCAACCGCGTGGCGGAGCAGTTGGAACACGACAGCCAGCATGTGGAAATCCTCATCTCCGGCGGGGCGGTCACGTTTACGCTGACGACCCGGGACGCGAAAGGACTGACGGGTAAGGATTTTGCCCTCGCCCAGACGATCAGCAAGTTTAGCTAGAACGGCAGTTGCGCCGCCCTGTTCATCCGGGCGGCATTTTTGTTTGGCGGCTGGGTCTGGTAAGATGGGGTTGTGCACATAATGAAACGGAGGGAGTCACATGGATATTCACCAGCACGCTCAGTTGATTGCGGTTCTGGAAAAGGACTTTCGCGGGCAGGCGGCCGAGATTCAGTTTACCCAGTGGGACAGTGACGGCGAAGACGAGGAAGTGACGCAGTTTCGCGGTGAGTTGAGTGACGTGCGGCTGTCGGACAACGAGTTTGGGGAAAAGGATTTGCAGATGTCGTTTGCGATTGACGGCGACCAGGTCGTGGACATCCTCATGGAGATTCCAGCAGATGAAGAGGATTTGGCCGCTTTTGTCGACGGGCGTCTTTCCATTTTCGGCACGGAAGCTGAGATCGTCCTGAAACGATAAGAAACCGGCTGTTCTGTACACTTGCAATAAACGGCCAGTTTGGCTGCATGCGACAGGAGGCAGGAAATGGCGGATGATCACGATGGTCACGCGCTTGAAACCTGTGTGCATTGTGGTATGATGAGAACGTCAACTAGAGTTGATTGGCAAAGGAGCAACAGCGATGAAAGCTAAGACGACAAAAGAGTCCCGAACCATCCAGGCTTCTCTGGTACTGCCGTCCGATACCAACTATCACAATACGATGTTTGGCGGGAAAATGATGTCCTATATCGACGAAGTGGCAGCCATTGCCGCCATGCGCCACTGCCGTCGGCCGGTCGTCACCGCATCCATCGACTCCATCGACTTTTTGACCCCTGTCAAGATGGGCCAATCCATCTGCCTGGAGGCGATCGTCTCCTCGACGGGTACGACGTCGATGGAAGTGTTTGTGAAAATCATATCCGAGAACTTGATGACCGGGGAGCGTGCCCTGACTGCTACCTCGTTCCTGACCTTCGTCGCTCTCGACGAAGACGGCAAGCCGACACCGGTTCCGCCGGTCATTCCGGAAACAGAAGAGGAAAAGTACCTGTTTGAGACCGCCGAAGAGCGGAAGCAGATGCGCAAGGAACGAAAGCGCAGCACGGAAGCGTTCGTCGGCCAGTTAAACATCAAGAAAAACATTTGACCCGCATTGTCACAGCAGAAAAAACCCCGCGGATGTTCATCACATCCGGCGGGGTTTTGTTGTGTCATCTGTGGATGCTGTTCTCATTTGTGTCAACAGGATCGCGTCGGAGGGGCGGGGAAAGACCTCGCCTGTCTCATGACCTTCTCACTCCACAAAACGCTTTCGGATCTCCGGTGTGGGCAGCAGGCATTGTTCCTTTCGTCCAAACCAGCGATAGCGGTTGCGGGCAATCCAGTTGTACACACAGTCCCGTACAGGACGGGGAATCATTAGTCCCAGCGAGGAGAGCAGAGGCCACCACCCGTTCAGCTTGCGGCCGACGCGAAGGATTGCGTCAGAGCGGGTGTACAGCCGGTCTCCATCGATCAGCACGACGGTGCGCAGCTCGTCTGCGAGAAAGCTGTGTCCGGCGAGCAGATGGCGGGCTGTCTCCGACTGAAGCGAAGCGAAGCGGATCTGTCCGGCTGGATCGCGCGGGATGATAAACCGGACAGCGCCGTGGCAGAGGTTGCAGACGCCGTCAAACAGCAGGATGACTTCCGAGCGGGGCGGCTTGTTCATCGTAAGCGCCTCCTGTCACGTAAAATCGGTGCGAAAGAGGAGGGGCATGAACGTGTCAGGCCAACCGCAGACGGCATCATCTGGTTGCGAGCCGCCGCAGTTTCCTCCCCCTTTCAGCATACCAGATCTGCGGCTGCTTCTCCATTGTCTGGAAACGATGGAGGCGGTTTCATAAAACCTTACCAGACCAGCACACCGCTTCGGATCAGCTCTTCTGCTTTGGCCATGTCGACGTGCATCTCCCGGTCTTCCGTCAGGCGCGGAATTTCGCGACGGATGAGCTCATAGGCCCGCTGTGTGCCCTCTCCCAATCGGCCGCTGCCAAACTCGATTGCCTGGGCAGCCGCCAGGTATTCGATCGCCAGCACCTTGGCCGTATTGGCGACAACGGTGCGCAGTTTGCGCGCAGCTGTCGTGCCCATGCTGACGTGATCCTCCTGGTTGGCTGAGGAGGGGATCGAGTCGACTGAAGCGGGATGGCACAAGACCTTGTTCTCCGAGACGATCGACGCCGCAGCGTATTGGGTGATCATGAACCCGGAGTGCAGTCCGCCGTGTTCCGTCAAAAAACCGGGCAGACCGCTGAGCTGCGGATTGACCAGCCGTTCTGTTCGCCGTTCGGAAATGTTGGCCAACTCGGCGATCGCAATGGCGAGAAAATCGGCTGCCAGCGCCATGGGCTGACCGTGGAAGTTGCCGCCCGAGATCACCTCTCCGGTGTCGGAGAAGAGGATGGGATTGTCGGTAACGCTGTTGCATTCCCGTGTGACGGCCGTCCAGACGTATTCCAGTGCGTCGCGCGTCGCTCCGTGGACCTGGGGAATGCAGCGAAGGCTGTACGCGTCCTGGACGCGCAGTTCGCCCGGAGCGGTTGTTCGTTCGCTGCCGTGCAGGTGAGCCAGCAGCCGGCGCGCTGACTCCTGCTGCCCCGGATGCGGGCGGGTGAGATGGAGCTGCGGATCAAACGCTTTCGGGATGCCGCGCAGCGCCTCCACGGTCATCGCGGCGATCACCTCGGCGCTCTCCATCAGGATGCGGGCGTCATGCAGGGCGATGGCGAGCAAGGCTGTCATCGCCTGCGTGCCGTTGATCAGTGCCAATCCTTCCTTGGCCTCCAGGCGGATCGGCTCCAGGCCGGCGGCTTGCAGTGCCTCTGCGCCGGACAGGCGCTTGCCCTGATATTCCGCTTCTCCCTTGCCCAACATCACCAGCACCATGTGGGCGAGCGGGGCGAGGTCCCCGCTGGCGCCGAGTGATCCCTGTTGGGGGATGATGGGGTGGACGCCACGATTGCACATCTCGACCAACAATTGCAGCGTTTCTTCTCTTATGCCGGAATACCCTTTGGCCAGCGCGTTGATGCGCAGGGCCATGATCGCCCGGACCACCTCTGCCGGATAGGGCTCCCCCATGGCGCAGGCGTGGCTGACAATCAGGTTTTCCTGCAGTTGGTGAATGTCCGCGTCGGGAATGACGACGTCGGAAAATTTGCCAAAACCGGTGGTAATGCCGTACACCACGCGACGTTCCCGCACCATGCGGTCCACCAGGGAGCGGGAGCGGCGGACCTGTTCTGCCGCTTCGGGGGTGAGTTGGATTTTTGCCCCGCAGCGGGCAATGGCTGTCACCTGATCAATCGACAAATGATTGCCATCCAGAAAAATGACGGTTTGTTGATTGCTCATGTTTGTCCTCCTTTTACCAATTAGTGTGTCATGCACATGGTTTTTTCTGCGTTAGCAAAGCAGAGAACAAAAAGGAAGAGGGGATAGGATGTTTGATCCTATCCCCTCTTTCAGGGTATCTATGCAGTTGGCAAAACGTGCGAGACGCCCGCCTGGCATGCGTTTCCCTACTTTCTGTCCTCTCGAATATTTAGATGATTTCATCTTTTTTAATTGTACCTGATCGAGACAAGCAGTCAAGGGGGAATCCCGTCACGGCGTTTGCTCGGCAAAGGCAAAAAACGGGCTCAGCTAATTCGGTATAAGTAGGCAGGTGTCGTTTCTCGGAGAGGGTGAATGTCATACCATGTACTGTGCGATTTTACCAGAAAGGATGTGTGACTGTGGAGAAACGACGCAAGATTCCGCCGATGCCTCCGGCGATGCCAATGCCCAAACGGAAGCCGAAGGAAAAGCCGCTGCCACATATGCCGTCGCCGAACATGCCGTCACCGAACATGCCGTCGCCAAACATGCCGTCGCCGAACATGCCGTCGCCGAACATGCCGTCGCCGAACATGCCGTCACCGAACATGCCGTCGCCGAACATGCCGTCGCCGAACATGCCGTCGCCGAACATGCCGTCGCCGAATATGCCATCGCCCAACATACCGAGGAGACCACCGTGTGTTCGGCCCAACGTGCCCTTCAGGCCGCCGAACGTCAGCCCCAATATGCCGCACCCGCCCAGTTCCGAATGGCGCAGGCATGACAGAAGGAGGGGCAGCGACCGCGATTGGGAAAAATACTATTACCACCAGGAGCGGATGCATCACTACAAGCAAAGATGCGAGCAGTACCGTCATCATCGCCGAAAATACGGCAAGTACTACGAACTGTACTCGCACCACAAACGGAGAATGCGCCACTACTACGAACGCTGCATGTATGAGAGCACGGGTTGCAGTTCGTGCGGATGCGACTCGTCGTCCTACCGCTCCAGTTCCAGTTGCGGCTGCGGCTGCGGTGGCCGGTGCCGCTCCTAAACAAATAATACGCAGCGACGCCGTTCCCAGTGAGCGGCGTTTTTGCGTGACGCGCTCCTGCATGAAGCGGTTCGTTTGGGGAAACCTATCTGCCAAACGAATCAACGAATCATCAAAGGAGACTGGAAATGGAGCACTACTTGTCAGAGCAGTATCGGGAAGGATTGCAGGCGTTTGGACGAATGATGCCCGAAGCGCTGAACGCTTATAACCGGTTTACCAGCGAGTGTTTTTCCCCTGGCGAGCTGTCGTCAAAGGAGAAGCACCTGATGGCACTCGGCATCTCGCTGTTCGCCGGAAATGAGCACTGCATTGTCTATCACCTGGAAGCGGCGCTGGCGGAAGGCGCGAGCGAACGAGAAATTACCGAGACTGTGGCAGTGGCAGGGGCGTTCGGTGGGGGGACGACGCTGTCGCACGGCGTCATATTGATCCATGAGGTCATGGAAGAAAAAAAGCTCAGCGTGTAGACAAAGTACGTGGCGCATGGGTGATCGGGACCGCTCGCTCTCTTGACGACCAGCAAAGAAAGTAGATAGCGTCCGCTTCAAAACGCGACGCGGGCAGGGGGCAAACATCTGGGTATTTCGAGGAAGTGAGACCTGTACCCCCTGTCTTCCCCGCGTCTTTCGTTTTTCCGCTGGGCAGGTCGTCAAAGGAGCTCGCTTGGTCCATCACTCCATGCCATGTCCTTTTTCTCCACCTTCGGTTGATCGGTGTGCAGGCCTTGCCAACCTCCATGCAACCTCCACGATAAAAAAGCACGTTGTCTTCAGTTTGTGCGGAGCAGCCCGACAGGGGCTGCTCTGCTTTTATGTAAAAATATGGGATTGTCTGCTTGGCTCACTTCTCAGGTATAGCCGGTCAAATGGCACGTACAATGTACTAATCACTGCACAAGCTGTAGAAATGTCGTGCCGAGAGGAGGAATGGCAGTGACGAACGGATTGCAGGATCAGTGGAATCACTGCTGGATCAACGGGGAGAAACACTGCCTGCCGACTGCGCTGGACGTGACGAATCCCGCGACGGGAGAGATGGTCGGCAGGGTGCCGCTGGGAGGCGAACGAGAAGCGCGGCTGGCCGTCGATGCGGCGGCGCATGCCTTTCCGCAATGGGCTCAGCTTCCAGCCCAAACGCGCGCCGGTTACCTCATGGAGTGGGCCGAGCGGATCGTCCGGGACAGGGACGTGCTGGCGGAACTGTTGACAGCGGAACAGGGCAAGCCGCTGGATGAAGCGCGTGACGAGCTCGAAGGTGCCGCTGCGTTTATCCGCTGGTACGCCGAAGAGGGAAAACGCGCATACGGTGAGGTGATTCCCGCCTCCAGACACCAGCAGCGCATCATGGTGCTGCGCCAGCCCGTAGGTGTAGCCGCGCTGATCACGCCGTGGAACTACCCGGCCGCGATGGTGGCGCGCAAAATGGCTCCGGCGCTCGCGGCGGGATGCACCGCAGTGCTGAAGCCGGCACGGCAGACGCCGTTGATTGCCGTAGCGCTGTTCGATCGTCTGATGGAGACGGGGCTGCCCGCCGGAGCGGCCAACCTGGTGACGGGCGCGGCCGATGCGATTGGCGGCACGTGGCTGTCTGACTCCCGTGTACGCAAAATTTCGTTTACCGGCTCTACGGAAGTGGGCAAGCAGTTGATGCGCAGGGCGGCCGACCAGGTCAAGCGGCTTTCGCTGGAACTGGGCGGAAACGCCCCGGTGATCGTCTTTCCCGATGCCGATCTGGAGCGGGCAGCCGAAGCCATCGTCGCCAACAAGTTTGAAAATGCCGGACAGATGTGCAACGGGATCAACGTCATTTACGCCCACCAGGAGATCGCAGACGCGCTGACCGAGCGGATCGTCGCCCGGGTGCGCCATTTGCGGGTGGGTGCGGGGACGGAACCGTGCGTGCAGGTGGGGCCGCTGATCGACGAGAACGCCGTTCACCGGGCAGAGCAGTTGGTGGCGGACGCCCGTGAAAAAGGCGCGCGCGTCCTGACGGGCGGTTACCGGCTGACGGCGGGGGCGTATGCTCGCGGCCATTTCTTTGCACCCACCGTGCTGGACGGCGTCACCCGTGCCATGGCCGTCACCCGCGAGGAAATTTTCGGCCCGATTGCCCCCATTGTCCGTTTTGCATCAGAGGAAGAGGTACTCCGCTGGGCCAACGAGACCCCGTACGGGTTGGCAGCGTACGTCTTCACGCGCGATTTGGGCCGCTCCTGGCGGATGAGTGAAGCGCTGGAGTTTGGCATGGTGGCGGTAAATGGCACGTCGCTCAGCGTTCCGCAGGCGCCGTTCGGCGGGATCAAGGAAAGCGGCGTTGGGCGCGAAGGCGGGCATCACGGCTTGGCCGAATTCATGGACGTCAAATACGTTGCTTTGACACTGCCTGATTGAGAGGGGAAGGTCAACCTGACGATGCCATAGAGAGGAGTGGGTATCGATGACGGAATCAGCAAGAGGACTGCTGAGCGTGGAAGAATTGGAGCACGCCATGCGCAGAGGCGAGATTGACAATTTGATGATCGCCATCGTCGACATGCAGGGACGTCTGATGGGAAAGCGGTTGACGGCCGATTACTGCCTGCGCAGCGGTCTGCGCAAAGGGACGCACTTTTGCACCTACCTGTTGGGGACCGATATGGAGATGAATACGCCGCCCGGCTACGCGCTGATGAACTGGGAGAGCGGGTATGGCGATTGGCTGGCGATGCCTGACTGGAGCACGCTTAGAATCGTGCCCTGGCAGGAGAAGACGGCACTCGTCCTGGCCGACGCAGTGGATGAACAGACCGGCCAGTTGATTCCCATCGCGCCGCGCAGTGTGCTGAAACAGCAGCTGGAAAAAGCGGCAAAGCTGGGATTCAGGCCGTTCATGGCGAGCGAACTGGAGTTTTACCTGTTCCGGCAGACGTACGAAGAGATTCATCGCGGCGGGTACGAGGAGCTGCAGCCGGCCGGCCATTACAACGAGGACTACAATCTGCTGCAGGGAACGAGAAATGAACGCATTTTACGGAAAATTCGGAATCTGATGCTGGCAGCGGGCATTCCCGTCGAATCGTCCAAGGGAGAAGCGTATGTCGGCCAGCACGAGATTAACATCCACTATGCGGATGCGCTGCAGTCGGCCGACTGGCACGTGCTGTTCAAGCACGGGGCAAAGGAAATCTGCATCCTGGAAGACTGCGCCGTTACGTTTATGGCCAAACCCCACCACCAGTGGACCGGCTCCAGCGGCCACCTGCACCTCAGCTTGTGGGATGCAGACGGCAGGTCCAATCTGTTTTTTGATGACCAGAGCCAGCCGTACGGCATGTCGGCGCTGATGCAGCATTTCCTCGCCGGAGTGATGGCCCACGTACGGGAGTTTTCGCTTTTCTATGCGTCGACAGTCAACGCATACAAGCGTTATGCCCCGGATAGCTGGGCACCAGTGCACGCAGTGTGGAGCCGCGACAACCGTACCGCCGGTTTCCGCATCGTGGGTGAGGGCAGCAGCCTGCGGATCGAGTCGCGGATTCCGGGCGCGGACATCAACCCGTATCTGGCGTACGCAGCGATGATCGGATCAGGTCTGCTCGGCGTGGAGGAAAGGCTGCCGCTGCCAGGGGAGTGGCGGGGCAACGCCTACTTGGCCGAGGGCGTTCCGCGGGTGCCGTACTCGCTTTACGAGGCGATGAATTTGTGGCGGGAGAGCGAAGCGGTTCGCCGCGTATTTGGCGAAACGGTTGCCGAGCACTACTACAACATGGCCCGGGTGGAACAGCAGGCGTTCAACACCGTGGTGACGGCGTGGGAGCGGGCCCGTTATTTCGAACAGGGATGAGGAGGAGGCAAATATGCGTTTGCAGGACAAAGTGTGCGTCATCACCGGAGCAGGCAGCGGCATGGGACAAACGGCAGCAGCCATGTTTGCGGCTGAAGGAGCCAAGGTGGCCGTCTTTGAAATCAGCGAATCGGCTGGCAGAACGACGGTGGAACGGGTACAGGCGGCGGGCGGCGACGCGTCGCTGTTCGTCTGCGATGTGGCTGACGAGGAGAGTGTCAAGGCGGCTGTAAACGCCACCCTGGAGCGGTATGGCAGGATTGACGTTCTGTACAACAATGCGGGGATCATGCCTGCGGAGGATCACTCCGTCCTGGATACGCCCGTCGAGGTGTGGGACCGCGTGATGGCCGTCAACGTGCGCGGCACGTTTCTGATGTGCAAGCACGTGATTCCGGCGATGATTCGGCAGGGCAAAGGCTCGATTATCAACATTGCCTCATTTGTGGCCTTCATGGGCTGCAGCGTCCCGCAGGATGCCTACACCGCTTCCAAAGGGGCGGTCGTTTCGCTGACGCGCTCACTGGCCATCCAATTCCGTCCCAAAGGAGTCCGTGCCAACGCCATCTGTCCCGGTCCGATCGAAACGCCGCTGTTGACCGAATGGCTGGTAAACGACGAAGAGGCCCGGCGCATCCGTCTGAGCCGGCAGCCGTCCGGCCGTTTCGGCAAACCGGAAGACATCGTTCACTGTGCCGTCTATCTCGCCTCCGACGAGTCCGACTGGACCAACGGGGCGATTCTGAACGTGGACGGCGGCATCACTTGCAACTACTTTTAAGCAGCCCGGCTGGTCCGGGACGTTCTTCATAACGACAGGGGGAGGGAAGCGGGATGCTGCTGCTGGGCCTGGTCCTGTTACTGCTGACAATCGGTGTGGCAGTCGCGATCGGCTACCGCGCCAATGAAAGCGTTCGCCGGTTTGACGAAAGCCGGCACGAGAGTTTTATCGGTTCCAACCGGAACACCTGAGCGAAAGGAGGAGTCGCGGATGCAACGAGACAAACAGCAACAGATTCTGGAGGACAAGAAGGACCTGAACAGGTTCGGATATGCCCAGGAACTGCTGCGTGACATGGGGGGATTCTCCAATTTCGCGATTTCGTTTTCCATCATCTCGATTCTCACCGGAGCGGTGTCGCTCTACGGCCACGGCCTTACCTACGGCGGGCCGGGCATGATGGGCTTCGGCTGGACGATCGTCGCCCTGTTCGTCCTGCTGATCGCCGCTTCCATGGCCGAACTGGCCTCCGCCATCCCGACTGCGGGGGCGCTGTACCACTGGGCAGCCATCCTCGCCAACAAGCGCTGGGGATGGTACACCGCCTGGATCAACCTGATCGGCCAGATCGGGATCGTCGCCGGGATTGACTACTCGTTCGCCCTGTTTGCCGATCCGCTTTTGGCCGGCACGTTCGGGTATACGTCCACGGAGACGACGACATTGGTGCTGTTTGGGATCACCCTGCTGCTGCACGGCGTGTTCAATCACATCGGGATTCGCCTAGTGGCCAGGCTGAACGACTTTTCCGCCTGGTACCACATCGGCGTCGTCGTCATTCTGGTAGGCAGCCTGGCCTTCTTCTCCCGGCACGAACTGCAGCCGTTGGACTATCTGTTCCAGGTGGGGCAGACGTTCTCTGACAAACCGTACGCCCTGGCGTTCCTGATCGGTCTGCTGCAGGCGCAGTGGACATTTACCGGCTACGACGCATCCGCCCACACGATCGAGGAAACGATCAACCCGCGGGTTCGCGCCGCCTGGGGCATTTTCAGTTCCGTAGCCTTTTCATTCATCTTCGGATTTGTGATGCTGGCCTTTGTGACTCTCTCCATCAAGGACGCGGCCGCCGCGAGCGGGGCGGAGAACGCCTTTATCTACGTCATCAGCGAAGCGCTGGGCGGGACGTTCGGGACGGCGGTGCTCTGGCTGGTGACGTTTGCGATGTGGTTTTGCGGCCTCTCGTCTGTCACCTCGTTTTCCCGGATGCTGTACGCGTTTTCCCGCGACAAGGGTATTCCGTGGAGCCGCCATTGGGCACAAATCTCCGTCCGGTACCGCACGCCGGCCAAGGCGATCTGGCTGGTGGTTATCCTGTCCTTTGCCCTGGCACTTTTCGACTACATTTTGAAACGGATCAATCCGGATACCAGCTACACCACGCTCGCTTTTCTGACCGCGGTGAGCGTCGTCGGTTTGTACGTTGCCTACGGCATCCCGCTCTACCTGAAACTGCGGGCGGAGGCAAAAGGTCTGTTCCGGCCCGAGCATTACGGCCCGTGGAATCTCGGTACATGGAGCAAGCCGATTAACGTGATCAGTCTCATCTGGATCGTCTTTATCAGCATCGTAATGGTAATTCCGCCCAATCAAAACGCAGGTTTCGCCTTGATCGGCATGTTCCTGCTCCTGCTGGTCATGGATCTGGCCTACTATCGCCGTCACTTCCCGGGGCCGCAGGCAGCGCTCGACACGTCGGAGGAGGAGATTAAGCGACAGGAGTCACGGTTTGAAAAATGAGCGGAAACGACCAGCCCTTCCAATCTTGGAGGGGCTGTTTCTGTGCTGACAGTCATACGTTCAGATACAATTATGAGAGAATAGAACTATTTTTAGTAAAATGCGAAAATTAGAAATTTACGTCGTTTGGACAAGTGGTCTATAATGAAATTGTTCCCGCATCTTCAAAAATTCGCCAAATAAGGATAAGGGTGTCTTTTCGTGTACTTCCTTGAAAAAAGGCTGGCCAGCCCACCCGGCTTAGGGCGGATTGATGAATGAAGGGAACACACATCGATTTTATCTGTTCATCAATAATGAGGAGGTTATTGTTCGTGAAAAAGGTCGTCACGGTCGCCCTTGCTCTTACCCTCGTGTCCGGCGGCATGCTGTCCGCATCGGTCGGCGCGGCTTCCACCAACGTTCAAACCTCTGCCAACTTCGCGTCGGTTGAAAAGGTCGGTTCCGTCCAGCCGCAAGTTCTTCCTGCCATCGGCGTAGCCGCCCTGACCGGCGTAGCTGCAGGTGTCGGGAAATACGTCGGCGAGAAAGCTGCTGCATGGGCGCACAAAAAGTATCAACAAAGATGGTCCACTGTGCCTCTGCACGCCAACCAAAACCTGGAAGTTGTGTTTGACAACTAAACCCGGTTTGACTGACAAAAAAGAGGGGAGCGTCCGTGTCTAGGACTCTCCCTCTCTTTTCCCTTCTCCAACCTGTCTGGAAAGGTGGTCAATTCGCGTGGAACTCGGCAAATGGCAAAAGCGACTGCTTGTGTGTTTTCCCGTATTGCTGGTTGCCCTGATGCTGTGGCATTTCAGCATGGTCCTGCTGCACGTGATACCGTTTAACCCGCTGACAAACAAATGGCGGCACATCGTCGACAGCTATACCCATCCGCTTTTTTCGCAAAACTGGCACTTGTTTGCTCCCAATCCGGTGAGCCATAACAGAACGATTTACATACAGGCAAAAGTAAAGGACGCCAACGGCAGCCTGGTGGAAAGCGACTGGGTCGACATCACCACCCCGCTGATCACCGCCAACTGGGAAGATCGCTTTTCGCCCATCAACCGCATCATGCGTTTCGGCGGGGGCGCGTTCACGCAGGCGTTTCATCAGGATGACGTGATCAACATGTTTGAAGAAAAGAAACAAAAGCGAAACAAGGAAGATCTGAAGCTCCCCAAAGAGGATCTGGAGCTTCTGGATGAATATCGAAAACAAGGGGTGCACCTGTTGTACCGCTACGGCTTTTCCAATGTACCCAAGTACTTTGCCGGCCAAGACGTGGATTCGATTCGCCTGCGTGTCCTCATCCGCTCCAGCAAGCCGTTTTCGGAACGCCACAATCCCAACTATGAGGTCGAAAGTCAGTACGTGGAGTTTGACTGGAAACGATATGAACCTGTGGTGTCTTCAATCTGATAGAGAAGGGGGAGTCCGTACATGGGTAACGCCTTGCGCGCCAACACCAAGCGTCACTGGTTGGATTGGCTGTACCGCGAAGAGTTTTTGATCGGGGCGTCGTTGGCGCGAATCGGATTTGGCCTGATCATTCTGTACATGTACCTGATCCATTACGCGCAGCGCTACCTGCTCTGGTCGGACGCGGGGTTGATTGACCACGAGACCTACGTGGCCGCTTCCATGAAAGACCATTCGTACTCGCTGTACATGTTCAGTCCTTCGCTGGCCTATTTTGACCTGATCTATCACCTGGGAATTGTCGTCACCATCCTCTACCTGATCGGCTGGAAAGGGCGCATCATCTCGGTGCTGAACTTTATCTTCACCATCTCGCTGATGGACCGCAACGTGCTCATTTCAGACGGCGGCGACAACATCCTGCGGCTGGTGCTGTTCTATCTGCTGTTTGCCAACACGACCGCCTACTTTTCCGCAGATGCAAAAGAATACTGGCGCCGTCGTCCGCTGGTGGAACACACCATGTGGTACAAAATCAAGGCGGTGCTGCACAACTTCGCCGTGCTGTTCTGCATCGTCAACCTGTGCATCATGTACCTCGCCTCCGGCCTGTACCAGGTGATGGGGGAGGTCTGGCACAACGGAACGGCGGTGTACTATATCCTGCAGGTGGACGAGTACAGCCACCCGTTTTTCCGAGACCTGATCCTTCATAACGACGTCCTCATCGTGCTGTCGACATACGCTGCAATCATCGTCAAGCTGGCGTTTCCGTTCCTGTTGTTCAACCGCATCACGAAGTACCTGGTCGTCGGCGGCGTGATTGCCTTTCACACCGGCATCGCCGTCGTCATGGGGCTGATCACCTTCTCGGCGATTATGTGCATGATCGACTTTTTGCTGATTACCGACCGGGAGTACCTGCGCATGCATAATGGCCTGGCCCGGCTGTGGCGCCGCGTCCGTCTGGCGCTTCTGACCCGCACCCGTAGGCTCGGGCGCATGGAGCCGGTACGGGCTCAGCGAGTGATCGTGTTTTACGACGGCTGGTGCCCGATGTGTCAAGCTTCGGTCCGGACGCTGAAGAAGCTCGACTGGTTCGGACTGCTGCGCTTTGTCTCGTTCCGGGAACCTGGCGTCTGCGACGTGTACGGCCTGGACCCGCAAAAGGCGGAACAGCGGATGCACAGCAGGCGGGTGAACGACATGGTCATGCGTGACGGCATCCACGCCTTCATCCAGATCAGCAAGCGGCTGGTGCCTATGTGGCCGATCAGTCCGCTCCTGTGCCTGGCCAACCTGCTCGGCATCGGCCAGAAGGCGTATGATTTCGTCGCTTCCCGGCGGACGATCCTGCCTGCCGGCGGCTGCGATGACGCCTGCTATTTGCCGCAAGCGCGCCCGGCCAAACAGGACGCGTAACCAGAAGGACGCGTAAGTCAAGGCGTGATACGGCCTCGTTCGCATACGGCAGGAGCGCAGCAAGAACAAAAGGAGGGCTATGATGGAACAGCGGTACCAGCTCGTGTACAAGAAGACAAAAACATATCGGATCGACTACACGTACGACAATCGGCAGCGTTCGCAGGTGGATTTGTGGCTGGCCCTGCCCGCACCCAGTATGTCACAGCGCAACATTCGCATCCTGTCGCAGACGCCTCCGCAGGAAACGGCTCTGCTGCCGACCGGCAACCCGCTCGCCTACTATGAAATTGGCGCGGGGCAGCGGGTCGTGCTTTCGTTTTCCTTTGACGCGTACGAGACGCGGCTTGTCCCTGTTAAAGCGTCGGGGGACCAGACGGTGCGCGAAACGGACGGGGCGGCGGTACTGACCGATGAGGAGCGGCAGTTTTACCTGCGCTCCACCCCGCTCGTACCGGTGACCGATGAGATTCGCGAAGAGGCGCTGCGCATCGTCGGAGATGCTCGCGAGCCGATCGAACAGGCGCGCAGATTATTTGACCACATTGTCGCTCATTATCGCTATCACTGGCCGCCGCAGGAACGGGGCGCGCTGGCGATGCGCTGCCACAAAAAAGGAGACTGCGGCGAGTTTGCGTTTTTGTTCGCAGCCTATTGCCGGTCGTTGGACATTCCCTGCCGGACGGTGATCGGCGCATGGGCGACTGGTACATTCCAGCCGCATGCGTGGAACGAGTTTTTCGTCGACGGGGTAGGCTGGATTCCGGTTGATGCCAGCGTAGCCGCCGTGATGAAAAATCCGGTGAAACAGCTCGCCTTCGTCACCCGCTACGGGACGAGAAGCTCAGGCCGCAGTTATTTCGGCAATCTGGAAGGCAAGCGGATCATCTTCAGCTTCGACAGCAGTCTGCCGCTGATCCCCGCCTACCCGGATGACACTCAGCCCCCCGTGCCTGAGGGGTACCAGTCGTTCATGGTCGGGGGAGAAATGCTGGCCTGGGGCTACCGATCCCAGCAGGGAAACGCGCCCTACCTGCAGCCGGCATATGTCCGGTTTTCCGGAAAACCCGAACCCGACAAGGTGTCGGATTACATGGGGACCTGGCGGGTGCATGAGACCGCGTTTGGTTCCGCCGCGTCCCTGTGGATCAAGCGCATCTCGTTTGTGCTGTTTTTCCTCTTTCTGTTTTTGTATCACGGACTGTCGCTGTTTCAGATGCGGCTGGAGAGGCTCAATACCCTCAGCACCGCCTTCTTTACCCTGTTGCTGCTGACGCTGATCCTGCGGCGGGAAGCGTATTGGGTGACGTATCTGTTTGCTGTCCTGATGACGTTAAGTCTGCTGTCAAGCTTTCAACTTTACTGACCCAGGGAGGGCGTCGTTGTGAAAATGTCGTACAGTTTGATCAAGCAGCGGTGGAACCGCGAAGGGAAGATGGCCTGGGGCAAATGGGCTCAGTATTCGCTGTTGGGGATTGTCCTCAGTTCCCTGCTGTTTACCTTGTGCGTGCTGGCGTTCCAAGCGATCGAGCCCGCCGTAAAGCCGCTTTTGGTGACGCTGTGGCAGGCCGCCTCGCTGCCGCCCGAGCAAACCGGTCAATTGGTGATGACCCTGCTCAACGTGATGTGCCATTTCGTTACGTTCAGTCTCATCGTTCACCTGTCGGGAAAAAAGGTGAAGCAGGCGCCGTTTAAGGTGGGGACGGCTGCATGTGTGACCACCTGGCTGGTTCCCTGGCTGTATTACTCGGCCGGGCTTGTAAACGGCACCGGATTCGTCACCAGTTTGCTGGAAGTGGTGGAGATGCTGCTCTATGTCTTTACGCTTTTTTTGGCGGTTTATCTGCCTTACGAGCGGTTTATCAAGGAAGCGCCGCAGGGAACGGAGCAGACCTGCCTGGAACATAACGGATTGGCCTAAAGAAACCGGCAGCCGCCAGAACAGCCATCCCGCAGTCTTCATTGCCGGGTGGCTGTTTTGTCTTTACTGGATGGCAGATGTTCCTCTGCACTTGATGGAAAAAGAAATTCGTGCGATTCCGCTCGTATCCTTGTATACTCATAATAATCAAAATGTTTCGCGTAAAGGAGTGGAGAGAGATGAACGAACAGCTGGCCATCGAACTGCGGGACGTTTCCTGGCAGCGAGAGGAGAGGTATATCCTGCGCGGGATCAATTGGCAGGTAAAACAAGGAGAGCACTGGTGTCTGGTGGGGCAGAACGGCTCCGGCAAGACCAGCCTGCTGAACATCATCTGCGGCTACGAGTGGCCGACGGCGGGGCAGGTCTCTGTATTGGGCCAGCGCTACGGCACGGTGGACCTCCGTGAGGTGCGAAAATCAATCGGCTGGGTCAGCTCAGCACTGATGGCCCGACTGCACGAACGCGAGACGGCACTGCGGGTCGTCCTCAGCGGCAGGGAGGCGAGCATCGGGTTGTACTCGGTGCCTAAGGAGGGTGATCTGCAAAAGGCAGCGGAACTGCTAGAGATGTTTGGGTGTGCATCGCTCATCCACAGCCCCTACCGGACGCTCTCCCAGGGAGAACGGCAAAAGGTGCTGATCGCCCGGGCGCTGATGGCATCGCCGCGCCTTTTGATATTGGATGAGCCGTGTACCGGTCTCGACCTGCTGGCCCGGGAACAGCTGCTGGACATGATCAGCCAGATCGCTCGTCAGCCGGACGGTCCCACGCTCTTGTACGTCACCCATCACATCGAAGAAATCCTGCCGTGCTTCACGCATGCCCTGCTGCTGAAAAACGGCGAGGTGGACCGGGCGGGGCGAACGGCTGACGTCTTGACAGAAGCCGAACTGAGCCGCTTCTTCGGTGTGCCGATCGCGATTCGGCAGGCACAGGGGAGGACCTGGGTCAGTCTGGCAGAGACGTCGTCCGCTTGTTAGCCGCTTTTTCGACGGCATGCCTCTCCGCATTCGTGTATAATACTAGGTAGAATCAATGACATTTTGGAAGGAGAGGAGAGATGGAGGCTTGACCAATGTAACCGCGTTGATAGCCGATTCCACCTGGGCCATTCTCACCTATGAAGAAGCGTGGAAAAGCTACATCAACAGCTATGTGATCGCCAAAAACAACGCGTTTGTGCTGATTGACTCCCATCTGCGCAAGCACCGCTCCTATTTTCAGCAGGCGCTTGCGGAGATTGGAGTCAAACCGGAGCAAATCGGTTACGTGTACTTCACGCACCGACACGCTGACCACATCGGAAACGCCGACCTGTTCCCCTCCCGTCACAATTGGATTCACCTGGATGACTATTACGAGCTGGACGATTTTTCCCAAACCTTGTTCGGACATACATTTACCGGTACCGGCGGGGACCTGCCGCTGCTGCAATTTCGCCAACTTCCGTTTCATACCGCAGGTTCCGTCGCTTTTTTTGACCCCGAAACCAAAGTTTGTTTTATCGGCGATCACCTCAGCTTTTTTGCCAAGCCGATGCAGCGAGTGGTCGATTACGGGGCGGACCTGCGGGAATCGTGGCGGCAGTTTCTCCTTCGCTGGAAAGAGCAGGAGCCGGAGAAGGCGGCCGGCATGGCGGAAGGCCTGGAAATGCTGCTCAGCTGGCCGATTGAGCAGCTCGCCACCGGTCATGGCACCGTTCTTTCGGGCGACATCGCTCCGTTTCTGCAGGAACTGATCGCCTTGGCCCGCCAGCCGTAAAAAGCGCCAGCAAGCGAAAAAAAGCCTCACCCGGCATGGGTAGAGGCTTTTGTCCATTCTTGCACTCGCTTTTCCAGCTCGGCCCGGTTCAGACAGAGCGCGACACCGGCATGGGTCATCAACTGGTGCACGTGGGTGATGGCCCGCTCGTAGTTGCCTTTGGCCGCTTCGATTTCGGCCAGACAAAACAACTTCCAGTCGCGCGACGAACGTCTGCCGTCGATCAGGCGAAAGGCTTCCAGCGCGCTGTCGATTTCCCCCAGCCGGGCGTGGGAGCAGGCGATCACGCCGAGCGAGTCGGTCATGCCGTGATCGCGCTGATAGACGCGAAAGGCGATCTCCAGGGCTTCGCTGTAACGCCCGAGGCTGAAGTAGACGTAGGCCAGATTGAAAAACAGATAGTGAATCAACGCCTGGTTAAACAGGGACGGCTGTTCCTTGCAGATGTTCAGTCCCTGCACAATGTATCTTTCCGCCAGTTCGTAGTTGCCGGCCATGATCTCGTGCGTTGATTTGTCCAGCATCGCCACGGAACGGGAGCGGTTCCGCCGGTAGGAGGCGTCCAGCCAGCGCATCCGCTTTTCCGGATGGCGTTTGTACAGATTGCCAATGTATTGAAAGCGAAACGGCCAGTGTAGCCTGAAGAAAGCCACGAGCAGCACGGCCGCTACGCCGGACAGTGTCGATGTGACGTTCAGGTCTAAATATTCCAAGCGGTTGACACCCTTTCTCACTGCTGCATCTGCTAATCATCTTAGCACAGATCTTGCAGACGTGACAGATATTTGTGGCAATTGGAAAAGAGAGAGGCTGCCCAGCTTCTGCATCGTGGACAGGTCGTGGGCCTCGACAGCAGCGCGGGAAACAGTGTACAGCGTATCGCCAATCAAGAGGATGCGCTGTACGTTTTTCTCGCTCTCGTACCAGTCGACGCCGGCCTGCTTGTAATCGGCCGCGCTCAGGTGCGTGATCCGGCCGCGCAGCGTAAAACCGTGCTGCAGATCAAGCCGGTAGACGTACGCCCCCTGGAAAACAAACTGCCCGTACCCGCGGAAGTCGCCGGCTGTCTTCTGTGCGTCCGTCAGCTCACGCACCGTAACCGGAAAGGCGATTAGGTGCTTCTCCAAAGAGAAGAGCAGCGCCTTGTGGTTGGACAAGAGGTCCGAGTCCGTGCCGCGATCGCCGATCACCGTCTTGAACGCTTCCTTCGGGTTGTTCACATCCGTGACGTCGAAAAGCGCCACTTTCATCCCCTGGTAGTAGGCCCATTCCTTGTCAGCGATGGCATCCTTGCCGAAGCCGATGATGTGGTGCTCGTCGTAGGGATGCAGGTAATCGCTGTAGCCGGGGATTTTCAGCGCGCCCAAAACAGTGGGCGCATTGGGCTGCTTCAGGTCGATGACAAACAGCGGGTCCACTTTTTTAAACGTAACCATGTACGCCCGTTCACCCATGAAGCGGACGGAGTAGATGCGTTCCCCCGGTGCAATCCCTTCCAGCTTGCCTGTGATGTTCAACCGTTCGTCCAGCACGTACAGGTTGTTTTTCGAGATGCCTTCGTCTGTGCGCCAGACATCGCCGCTGGTGGTGGCGATCCGCAGGTATGTGCCGTGTTCGTCCATGGAGAACTGGTTGAGGATGCGGCCGGGAACCATACCTTTGCCGTCAAGGGAGAGCGTTCCGTTTTTCAGCGCAAACCGGTACACGGCCGTACTTGTGTTGTCGGGCGGCAGCGGTTGGGGCAGGAGTGCCCGTTTGAACGCTTTGACGCCCTCGGCAGGAGCCGGTTGTGCGGTGACGGCGACGTACAGATTGCTGGGAGAGGCGTAGATGTTTTCGCCCGCACCCAGATAGGCGTGCACCGACAGGGGATGACGGGGATCGTCCAGATTGATGCCCGCTGCCAGCAGGTATGCCGGTTGGATCGCCTCCGGGAAATAGCGGATCTCCTGATAGGGAATGGTTTGATAGTCATCACCGCGAGCGCTGTCGCGGTAGACAGGTCCCGGCGCTTCTTCATTTTGTTCCAGGATGAGGTGGGGATTGATTCGCTTGTTGGCGATCAGGTAGAGACTGGACCCGATTTTGCGCGAGGAGAGGTACTCGCCGTCCAGCTCCAACCGCCGCGTCAATTTCGGGTTCTGCTTGTCTTTGATGTCATACACCAGCGCCTGCACTGCCGCCGGCACGTGGGCGGCAAGGCGGGAATTGCCGCTCAGCGCGGGAGCGTTCGAGTGGCCGATCACGATCAGCCGCTTCTCGTCCACGTAGAGTTCGAGCGGACGAAACTGACCGTCCTGGTAGGTTAGACGGCTCATCAGTTTCATGTCGTTTGCGGGAGAGGCCCGGATGATCCGCACGTCATCTGGTGTCGCCTGATACAGATAGGTGCCGTCCGTCTTGACCACGTCCGCTTCGTCGACGCCCTGCACCTGGACGTTGGTTGCGGAATAGGCAGCGATTCTGTCGGCGCGGCCCGCAGCAGGAGGGGCAGCGGCCGCCGATTTCTGCGCTTCTGCAAAGGAGAAATGCTCCCAATTGGTCTTCAGCAGCTGTTTCAGATGCTCGTACGTGCCGATGACAGGCAGCTCATCTGCGCCTGCAGCGGCTGCCTGTTGGATGCTGTTCCCGCTCGGGGCGACGAAAGCAGGCATGGCCGCATACAGGAGAACGCAGGCCAAGAACCACGTGACGGGTTTTTTCATGCACATCCCCCTTTCGATACTCATAAGACGGGAGAGCGACAAAAATTGTTTCAGCACGTCCAAAACGGCAAAAAACCCGGCATACATGCCGGGTTTTTGCGCAGGAGTCCAGTCAGCGGCAGGAGTCCAGTCAATCGTCGCTGCTTTGCTGTTCTTGTTTTGCTTGTAAGGAAGGAATCAGGTTGCTCTCCAGGATCAAATCGGAGATGCGCAGCCGGGTTTGTGCCGCCAGCGTATCTTGTTGAGGCATTTCTCTGTCGACCGGTTTGCCGCTGATTCTGTCAAGAAACCGCCCCTCCTCCAACATGCCGTTCTGAACCACGAACACATGGTTCTGCGTCACGTAGGAGCCGTCCCGGAAGACCACCAGCTTGTTGTTGCCGGAGGGGACATCGAAGAGCCGCTGTCCCATGAAGTAATGGCCTTCCTGAGGTATGCCCAACAGGTACAGGAGCGAAGGAGTCAAATCCAGATGGCCGGCAACCTGTTCGTCGACGGTCCCGTTTTTCTTGCCCAGGGCAGAGCTGTGAATCACCAGGGGCACTTTGTCGTACTGTTGGCCGTACTGCGGCTGAATGCCGATGCGCGCCAATTCCTCGTTGGGCAGACCGGCGTCGTGATCGCCGTACACAGCCAGCACGGAGGAGTCGTACAGTCCGCTTTTTTTCAGCGATTCAATAAATTCGCCGAGCGCCTGATCCGCATAGTGCACGGAATGCAGGTAATCTCCCATCATCGTTCCTTCCAGCTCGCCCAACTGCAGCGTTTTGTAGGCAGCCGGCACTTCGTTGTACGGATGGTGGTTGGACAGCGAGACCAGGAAGGCGAAGAAAGGCTGCGGCAGTTCCTTCAGCTTTTCGCCCATCTGCTTGAAAAAGTCCCCGTCTGACAAGCCCCAGCCGACCTTTTCGCCTTTTTCCAGACTCTCCATAAACATGGACTGTTCAAAACCGAGATTGCGGTGCATCACCGCGCGATTCCAATAGGAGCCGGCATAGGCGTGCGCCGAAAAGGTGGTGTACCCCGCTTGCTTGAGCGTCTTGGGCAGCGAATCAAACTCGTTTTCGGCAAAGTTAAAGTAGATGCTGCCGGGCACCGAAGACGGGTAGAGCGACACCAGCGAGGTAAATTCGCCGTCGGACGTGCGGCCGTGGTACGTCTGGTCGTAGTAGTTGGAATAGTAAACGCCTTCGCGAATCAGCTTGTTCAGATTGGGCGTTACCTCCTGACCGTTGATCTTCAGATTCACGACAAACGCCTGCAGCGATTCTTCCTGGATGACGATCAGGTTTTGCCCGTTGGCCTTTCCGAATAGGGGACCGGTCTGCCATTTGACGTTTTCAGCGGCAAACCAGTTCTTCACGTCGTTGATCTCTTCCGGTGTGGCCTTTCGGTTCTTTAGGGCGCGGTTCACGTATTGATAGACGTCAAACAGGTGATAGTGGTAGATGCCCAATTCCTTTAAGACCGCCTTGTTGGAATAGCGGGAGTCCAGCAGGGAAGGCACCTTTGCCAGTGTCCGCTCGATGTTGATCGTGGAACCAAACACCAGCAGAAACACGATCACCATCGCAAATATCCGGCTTGCCGTCTTCCAGACCGGTCCGCGATGTGCAGACAGCATCTGCTTCATCTTGGTATAGTACAAGAGTATCAGCAGCGGAATGTCGGCAAAATAGAAGGCATATCTTCCGTCCACAAGCGTCCAGATGCTGCCGCCAAGTTCGCTCACCTGCCCGATCTGGCGCAGCAGGCTGACCGACGTGACGTCGTGGAAGTAGCTGAGGTAAATGGAATCGATAAACATCAGCGTGCTCAACACCAGGTCGACCAGCATCACATACGCGAATCGGAAGGCAAACGGAAGCGCGTTGCGACAGATCAACAGGGTTGCCACGGCCAACAGGGAGATGGCGTACACGATGATGTCCAGATTCATGTTGACGATGCGGTAAAACAACGGCACTTTCCAGGCAAAGATGGCGACGAGCAGGATGAAGTCGATCTTCGCCTGAAGCAAGTAGGTGATGTTTCGTACAAGCTGTTTTTCTTTCATGACCCTACCTCTCTACTCTATGAACAAACCTTGTCCTCTGTATTAACATATTCTTCCAATGCGCTGATTTTCCTGTTTCTTAGCGAGAACTCTTTTTATGTCGATCTGCCCCTCTTGACATGATAATCCCGTTTGCACCGGTTCACAAGTCAAAGATGATGCTTGCTTTTTTCCATTCCTCCATGTAAGTGCATACAATCTACGGACAGAGGGGGGCGGGTGTGATATAATAGTAGGCGGCTTACGCTACCTCGCACACACCACTTGGTCAAAAAGGGGCGACATAGATGGAAAAGCTAAAACAAAGCATTCTGGAACTGATTACGGAGACGTCCACCAACCTGCCACCGGATGTGCGCCGCGCGATCAACGCTGCGAAAGCGAAAGAAGATATGGGCACTCGTGCCGCTCTGTCTTTGTCCACCATTGCGCAAAACATCACAATGGCGGAGGAAAACGTCTCGCCGATCTGCCAAGATACCGGCATGCCTACCTTTGAAATCAAAACACCGGTCGGCGTCAATCAACTGGTGATCAAAAAAGCGATTCACGAAGCGATTGCCGAAGCGACCAAAACCGGGAAACTGCGTCCCAATTCCGTGGACTCCCTCACCGGTGAAAACAGCGGAAACAACCTGGGTCCGGGTACGCCGGTCATTCACTTTGAACAATGGGAAGAAGACGAGATCGAAGTCAAGTTGATCCTCAAGGGAGGCGGCTGCGAAAACAAGAACATCCAGTACTCGCTCCCCTGTGAACTGGAGGGGCTTGGCAAGGCCGGCCGCGACTTGGATGGCATTCGCAAGTGCATCCTGCACGCCGTCTACCAGGCCCAAGGACAGGGATGCAGTGCCGGCTTCATCGGCGTCGGCATCGGCGGCGACCGGACGTCCGGTTACGCGCTGGCCAAGCATCAATTGTTCCGCCGCGTTGACGATGTCAATCCAAACCCGACCCTGGCTGAGCTGGAGAATTACATCATGGAAGCGGCCAACCAACTGGGGATCGGGACGATGGGCTTCGGCGGCAATTCCACGCTCCTCGGCTGCAAAATCGGCGTAGAAAACCGCCTGCCGGCCAGCTTCTTCGTCTCCGTTGCATACAACTGCTGGGCGTTCCGCCGTCAGGGTGTGCGCCTCAACGCAGAAACGGGCGAGATCATCCGCTATCTGTACAAGGATGAAGCGGTCTCCATGGACATGACGCCGACCAGCATCGAGCAGCCAGCCGGCGAACGCCGCGAAGTGGTGCTGGAGGCGCCGATCACGGAAGAGCAGATCCGCAGCCTGAAAGTGGGCGACGTGGTCATCATCAACGGTCTGATGCACACGGGACGCGACGCCCTGCACAAGTATCTGATGGATCACGACTGTCCGGTCGACCTGAACGGCGGCATCATCTACCACTGCGGTCCGGTGATGCTGAAAGACGAGGCGGGCAAGTGGCACGTAAAGGCTGCCGGTCCGACCACGTCGATTCGCGAAGAGCCGTACCAAGGCGACATTATCAAGAAATTCGGCATCCGCGCCGTCATCGGAAAAGGCGGCATGGGAGCCAAAACGCTGAAGGCACTGCAGGAACACGGTGCCGTCTACCTCAATGCGATTGGCGGTGCGGCTCAGTACTATGCCGATTGTATTGAAGAAGTGGAAGGCGTCGACTTTATGGAATTCGGCATTCCGGAAGCGATGTGGCACCTGCGCGTCAAGGGCTTTGCCGCCATCGTCACGATGGACGCACACGGCAACAGCCTGCATGCCGATGTGGAAAAAAGCTCGAAGGAAAAGCTGGCGCAGTTTGCCGAGCCAGTCTTCAAATCGTAACGGATATACGGTCAAAAACCTTTGGTCACCTGCTGCGGGGGCCAAAGGTTTTTTTCATCCGCAACCAAGGGGCGTTCTGAAGAAGCAACCTTCATCCGTTGCCTCACCGCTGGCATTTGCCGACATCGAATGGGCAGAGCCTGTCACGGCGAATTTCATGGGTGTTTGACCAATCTGCTGAAATTGGGTATTGGTTTATCTCCTCGCTTCGCAGGCAGGAATAGGTTATTAACGAATTACTATCCCAAAAGGAGATGGTCATGCGTGAATTATGTAGTCCGCCCCGGCGACACGCTAAATTCAATCGCTGCCCGCTTTGGAGTGTCGGTGCAGGATCTGATCCGCGCCAACAACCTTCAGCCTCCATTCTTTATCTACATTGGCCAGACGCTTTTTATTCCAATCCGCGAATCGCCGACACCGCCGCGTGATGACGTAGACCGCCGCCTGCGCCGCCTGGAGGCACAGGTGCGCGAACTGGACCGCCGTGTGGAACGCCTGGAAGTGCGCGTCACCCGTCTGGAAGGCCGCCCGCGCCCTCGTTCGTAAACGACCCGTTCGTCTCCCGAGGAATTTCCTCGGGGGTTTTTTTGCACCGGACGCATGCGCCGAGCGAGATTACACTTGAACTCCCGATAGCGGAAAGCTACGATAAAGACAATATTAATAGGGGGGAGAAGCATGAAGTGGAATGTTGCCTTGCTGCAGATGGATATCGCGTTCGGCCGGCCTGACCTGAATGCGGCAACGGTGCGCAGGTTGGTAAACCAATTGGCGGAGGCCAAGCAGCAGCCGGATCTGGTAGTTTTGCCTGAACTGTGGGATACAGGGTACGATCTGACCCGCCTGGACGAAATCGCAGATGACAATGGCGAGCGCGCAAAAACGCTGCTGCGGGAAGTTGCCGTGCAACTGAAGGCCCACGTCATCGGCGGTTCCGTTGCCGAACGCCGTGACGGGCGCGTCTACAACACCACGTTTGTGTTTGACCGGGAAGGAAATCTGGCGGGTTCCTATTCCAAAGCTCATCTGTTTCGCCTGATGGACGAAGAAAAGTACCTGGCGGCGGGAGAGAAGCCTGGATTGTACATACTGGACGGACAGACGGCGGGTTCTGTCATCTGTTACGACATCCGTTTTCCGGAGTGGCTGCGCGTCCACGCCCTCAAAGGGGCCAAAGTGATGTGCGTGCCAGCGCAGTGGCCTCACCCCCGGCTGGATCACTGGCGCCAACTGCTGATTGCGCGCGCGATCGAAAACCAGATGTACGTCGTCGCCTGCAACCGCGTCGGCGAGGGTGGCGGCAACACGTTCTGCGGTCATTCGATGGTGGTGAATCCGTGGGGGGAAGTGATCGCGGAAGGGATGCAGCAGGAGGAGATTGTGTTCGCCGAGCTGGACCTCGCGCTGGTGGACGAGGTGCGGGGACGGATTCCCGTGTTTGCCGATCGGCGTACTGAACTGTACGAGCTGTAACCGGCCTTGTTGGGCACGGGCTGCGAGCGGCCAGGAAGTGACGCGCATTTCAAACAGCTGGCACTTGATCGGCACACCTGCCGCCAAAAATGGGCGATAGCGGCTGCTGCCTCCACATTTCCTTTCAGGCCCATGCGGCATAGGGTGATAAGAGAGGAACCGAAGGAGGTGCGGTCATGTTACGACTGAACAGCAAAACGATTCGCCACCATTTTGACGGTGTCTACGGCAAAGTGGTGCAGATTCGCGAGCTGGTGGAAGTGCTCGACCAGATGTTCGATTCCTTCCACAGGGTAAACGACATCAGCCGCTCTATGTTCGGGCCGCGCAAGCCGAGGGCCAAACAATTTGATCGTCTGCGCTAAAGCGCACCATACAAAAATCACAGGGGAACCGCGATGGACGTCAAGCGGTTCCTTTTTCACTTCTTTTTCACTTGTAAACGGAACGGCAGTGAAAACAACCAATGACAGCGGGCAACACGGCGGCGTTAGGGGAACATCCGAAAATGAACTGGAACGAATAGGAATTTCCTGACGTCTTAAAACTGTGGGAAGGAGATGAACAAAATGAACAGGAAGATACTTTCGCTGTCTCTCGCGTTCGTTTTGGTTGGATCGGTCGGTGCTTATGCGTTCGCATTTCAAGGCGACGGAAACGAGGACGCAGTCACTCCGAAAGCGTACGCGGAGGTAAAAGCCGACAGTAAGCCGCTCGACAAAAATCCTGAACCCATTCTAAAAGGGAACGCTGACAAATTGGCCGTGCATAGCCAGTCCTTCAAAGCCACCAAAAGCGGTGTTCTTGACGATAAATACCTGGAAGAACATAACGCGGAAGTGAAGCTGACCGAGTACATGACGTACGAGCAATTTGTGAAACTTACGGGAGATGACGCCGTTTCCACCGAAATCGCCAAAGATCGCGTAGTCTTGGCTGTTCAGGTCTATTATCCAAATGGGCTGGAACATCCTCGTTTCGGCCTGATCCAAAACTGCTTGGCCACTGGCATGTATGATGCGGAAACCGGGGAGTATCTTGGAGGGAGTTTTCAAACAATGAAATAAACGGTCTGTACACGAAAAGGACGGGGAGCGCCCGTCCTTGTTCATTATGCGTATCACCCTGGCTGTGCGGATTAGGGTCACGGATGAGATTTCATCCGCTCCAAGGCCAACCGCACCAGTTCCTTGACCATGCTGCCGCCCAGTTGACCGCCGATTCGGCCGGCGCTGTGGGCGGTGAGGTGGCCGTTGTAGCCGCTCGTCAGGGGAATGTTCAGCTCTTTTGCCACTTCATACTTGGCCTGCTCAGGGTCGTTCACCCCGGCCGCCTTGGCTTTCAGCCGGTCCAGCCCGTGCTGTGCCTGCGGGACGAGGGGACGTCTGCGCCTGCTCATCGATCATCACCTCTGTCCCTAGTCTGCCCGTTTAGACCAGCGCTTTACGCTGCTTGAAGTTGGTATCGGCGTAGTAGGTGTTGGCAACCAGCAGATTGGGGCCGGCGCAGTTGACCGCCGGGCAGTGACAGTTGATCGTCTGGTTGAGCGGATGCTCTTGCCAACGCTGAAACATCGTCTGGAGCCGGTCGTTTTGAATGTTGCCGAGCGGCGCTACGTCCCCGAAGTCGGTAACGATGACGTCGCCGGTGAAAATGTTGATGTTCAAGCGGTTCCGGCCGTCGGGGTCGTTGCGCACGGTGACGTTTTTCGCTTCCCGCAGCCGGAGGATCAGCTCCCGGTCCTCTTCCAGCGGGCTGCAGGCGAAGAAGGGAAGCGTGCCGAACAGCATCCACACCTCTTCGTTGCGCACGTCCAGGAGCGAATGGATCGCGGTGCGCAGTTCATCCAGCGTCAGCACCTGCAGATCGCGGGCAAAGTCGCTGGCGTACATCGGATGGACTTCGTGACGGCGGCAGCCCATCTCCTGAATCTGCCGATGCAAGGTGTCCATTTTTTTCCACGTCCGCGTGTTGAGCATCGTCTCCGCAGAGACAAACACGCCGGCTTCCGCCAGTTTTCGCGCATTTTCCCCGATTTGGGCAAATTGCTGTTCTGCTTGTTTGAGTGAAACCGTTCGCCCGCTTTTTGCGTAGACAATCTCAAGGAACTCTTCGGGCGTAGACCAGTTCCAGGAGATGTGCATCACGTCTATGTAAGACAGGATTTGTTCGTACCGAGAGAACGGCAGGGTCATGTTGGAGTTGATCTGTGTGCGCAGGCCGCGGTCCGCCGCGTAGCGCAGGATCGGCAGAATCACCTCTCGCACGGTCCGTTCGCTGTACATCGGTTCCCCGCCTGTTATACTGAGTGTAAGCAGGTCTTCCGCTTCGTCCAGCCGACGCAGAATCAGGTCGACAGGCAGAGCGGGATCGTCCTTGAATCGCAATGTATCGCCGACGGCACAATGCTCGCAGCGGAGATTGCACAGATTGGTCACGGTCAATTCGACGCTGGTCAGCTTGTAAGCAGGCGGCGTCGCGTTAAAAAGCGGCTCCCATGGGTCGTGCCGCGGAGTCAGTGGTGTGGTTGGAACCATGCGGATCATGGTGAGACCTCCTTCAATTACACACGTACATTCATATAATTATACCGACTAGGGAGCGGAAGGAGAATAGCGAATAACATGATAATGGGCATGTCTTTTGGACGCGGTGTCATATTTCACGACCGGAACGTGCTGGCCTGCGCAGAAGTGAAAGACGGTGTCATTCACCTCTGGGCGGAAAAAATCACCTTTCGGACCATCGGAAAAATATGGCTGCGCATTTGTTTTTCCTTCCCCTGGCCGTATCAGCTGCTGCATCTGGCGCTCGTCCTCTATGTGATCACGGCGGTCGCCTTTCCGCGTCTGGCCGTGGTCGATCCGTGGTGGGCTGCCGTGTATGTGGCGGGATTGCACTTCATCTTTCCGCGGGAGCTGAAAAAATTTCACGGTGCAGAGCACAAGGTCTTCAGCTATCACGGGGAAAAGCGGTTGGAGTCCTGGCGTGAGATCGCCAGGGCCGACATTGTCAATGCCGGCTGCTCCACCAATCTGGTGGTGTGGTTCTTCGCCGGGTTTTTGCTGACGTTGCCGTTTGCGCCGCTGCAGTGGTGCGTGGCGGCGGGTGTCGCGTTCCTGCTGGCCGGCGTGATCGGTGACCGCCATCTGCGCAGGTACTGCCGGGTGATCTACCGTTTGTCTGCCTTTTTTCAACGGCATGTGACCACAAATGAACCGGCACGTCTGCACCTGGAGACAGCCATTCGTTCGTATCGCCTGTTTGAGCATATCCGCAGCAAGGAACTGCAGCGGGCGGCGTGACTTGCGGCCAAGACGTGTTGACGACATGCGTGCTTTTTACTGCGAACGACGAGGGGCAAAAGGCTTGAGCGGAATAAAAAAAGCCGCCAAGACGCGGCTTTTTTCATGCACGCTTACCGGCTGAGCGGCTGTTCCTCCAGCTTCCGGTAGATTTTCCCCTTGTCCACATAGGACTGGCGGATGCGGCGCATCTCGCGGAAGTCGTCTTCTGTCAGTTCCCGCTTTACCTTGGCGGGAGAGCCCACCACCAGGCAGCGGGGTGGCACCTTCATCCCCGGCGGAACCAGCGCACCGGCGGCCACCATCGCTTCTTCGCCCACTTCCGCGCCGTCCATGACGATCGCGCCCATGCCGATGAGGGCCCCGCGGCGAACGATGCAGCTGTGCAGCACAACGTTGTGGCCGACTGTCACTTCGTCTTCCAGGATGAGCGGCTTGCCGGGGCTTTGATGCAAGGTGCTGTTGTCCTGGACGCTCACCCTGCGGCCAATGACGGTGGGCGCGATATCGCCGCGGATGACGGTGTTGTACCAGATCGAGGTGTCTTCGCCGATGGTCACATCGCCGGAGATGACGACCCCGCGGGCGATGAATGCGGATTCGTGAATCCGGGGAACGCTATTTTCAAATGGAAGCAGCAGCATGAAAAATCCCTCCTGTCAGTGAGATAACGGGCAGCCGGTCTGCGGCGGACGGGGATGGGCGAGAGAAAATCGGCCGGTCATTGGATCAAAGTCCACAATAATTCCGTTCAGCATGTCTTTTTCTTCTTCGCGGTAAAAACAGACGTATGCCACTCACGTCGATCGATTTGTCCATGCGGCTCGCCTCCGTGATGGCAATGCTGTACGCTAAACTGCCGCAGCCCGATGTGGTTGCAATGATTTTGATGCCCAGACGGTCGGCGTCCTGCTCTTGTGCGATCAACGCGGACAGACGAGCGGCAGCGGCCGGAGTAATGGTGATCACGCTCAGCCCTCCTTTGTCCCTCATTGTACTACAGGCGGGTCCTGTTAACAATTTGCCATGCTTGCCAGATGATTCTCGTTGACTGAACATCCGCCATGTGCTAAATTATATGGTACTGATTCGGTATAGCAAGGAATGTGGGTAGTCGCTGCCGCGGCCGTTCTCGGTCGGCGGTAGAGGAAAGTCCAGGCTCGCCCAGGCTGAGATGCCTGGAGTGTTCGTACCTGGTGCAAACCAGGGCAGTGAGGCTTCGGCTTCGCTGACGGCGCGGAAAGGGTTCTCCCTGAGACCCGAGTACGCTGAAAGTGCCACAGAAACGGAGCTTCCCTGGCGACAGGGGAGATGGAACGCGGTAAACCCTGCGAGCGAGAAACCCAAATTTGGTAGGGGAACCGTCCCGAAGGAAATGAACGGAGGGACGGATGGCGGCTGTAAGCTGCCATAGATAGATGACTACCGCTCTTGGTGCGAGGGGAAAAAGCCCCGCTTGCAGCACGGGAGACACAGAACCTGGCTTACAGCATTCCTTGCTATCACGACGTACGCAAAACCGTCTGGTCACCAGACGGTTTTTTTATTGCCTGCTTCTCCCGACGCAAGCGAGGGATGTCCTCAAAGAAACCTTCAACTCGCTCCCCAAATCCGAATGTTTGCCAACTCCTTCGAGCATATCGTCAATACATACTCCCGCCTTTCAGGCACCCGAACGAAGCAAGCGAACAGCCTGTCGTGACGGCTCACGCCGGAAAAACAGGCGGTTAATCGGGCGTACTAGCACAAGCCCTCTTCCATAGGTTTTAGGAGGAGGTGATTTCTTGGATCACGAACGCTTTTTCCGAAACATGATCGAACAGGCGGAACAGGTCTGGAGCAGGGTGATGTCTTCTCCGCGTCGCAAGGTCATCTACACGGTCAACGGCGTCGACTACACCCCCTTGCCGGATCGGTTTAACACTCGACGCAAAATAGCCCGGTATTTTCGTCGATATTGGGGGAAGCGGCTGACACGGGTGATGGTGTGCAATCTGAACCTGCGCCTCGTCAAAGGTAAACTGTGCGTGCCGGCAGGGGACGTGCCGTTGTTCCCCACCATGGTCCAATCGCTGCGCATCGTACGAAATCGCCCCAATCAAAAAGTGGTCCGGGCCGTGCTCACCGGAGGCGCCACCCGCGTTTGCATTGATTACCGCTTTGTCCGCACAGGGCCGTCCAGTCCCTTTTCCATCGCCAAACGCACAGCCCGACAGTTTGATATCCGATACCGTTCCTGTTCGGCGAAGCCAGCGGCAGCTGCCGAACCGTTCATCATTCCCGCCGCAAAGCCGACCGCCCAACCGGCCGCGAAGCGGAACGCCGTCAGGAAAAAAAGAAAGCTCCTCAAGACCCCGTAAGTGGGGTCGAGGAGCTTTTTTCGTCAGGAACGGATCGTGACGTGATACGCCCGCAACCACACATCCATCTGTGCCAGGTAGGCAAACAGTTGGGGCGTGCTCATCAACTGGCCGAAAAACGGGACGTCCGTCGCTTTCGCATCTGTCATGGCCAGGCGTCTGATCGCTGCCGTGTCGATCAGCTGATGCAGGGGAGAGGAGGGATCGTTTAGAATCTCCAGAAGCCAGGTGCGGGTCGCTTCCGTGTACGCAGGATTATGCGTTTTCGGGTAGGGGCTTTTTTTGCGGTACAGGACGTCGTCCGGCACGATGCCCTCCAGTGCCTTGCGCAGAATGCCCTTTTCGCGGCCGCCCCACATTTTTAGCGACCAGGGGATGTTCCAGACGTATTCCACCAGCCGGTGGTCACAAAACGGCACACGTGCTTCCAGGCTGGCCGCCATGCTCATTCGGTCCTTGCGATCCAGCAGCGTGTTCATAAACCAGGTGAGGTTTAAGTAAAACATTTCCCGGCGGCGTGCTTCCAGCGGACTTTCGCCGGGCAGATGCGGCACCTCGTCAAGCGTCTCCTCATACCGCTGCGCTGCGTATTCCACCGGTTTCACCCACTCCCGCAGATCGGGCGAAAGCCAGGCGGCCCGCTGTTCGATGGCCTGTGACCAAGGGAACGTGCGGGAGTGGAGCAGATCCTCGCGGTGGAACCAGGGGTAGCCGCCAAAGATTTCGTCTGCGCACTCCCCGGAGAGGACCACCGTCGTTTCCTTTTTGATCTCGCGGCAAAACAGGTAAAGAGACGCGTCGACGTCAGCCATGCCGGGCAAGTCGCGAGCGTACGCGGCGGTGCGCAGGGCATCCACCAGTTCGGGCGTGTCAATCTCGATGGCGTGGTGAATGGTCCCAAAGAAGCGGGAAACCTTCTGCACGTACGGGGCGTCGGCATTGGGCTGAAAGGCGTTTGCCTGGAAGTGGCGGTCGTTGTCCACATAGTCGATGGAATAGGTGTGGAGCGGGCCCCGTCCGTCGCGCCGGAAGGTCTCGGCCGCGATCGCGGTGATGGCGCTGGAGTCCAGCCCGCCGGAGAGCAGCGTGGCGACCGGGACGTCCGCGACCAGCTGCCGCTGAATTGAATCGATCAAGAGCGTCCGTACGGTTTGGACGGTTCGGTCCGCGTCGTCGGTGTGGGGGCGGCTTTCCACTTGCCAGTACCGCTTGATGGTGAAGCGCTCGCGGGTGACCGTCAGGTGGCAGCCGGGGCGTAGTTCAAAGACGTCGTGAAAAACGCCGTGTCCAGGTGTCCGGGCCGGACCGAGAGCAAAAATTTCCGCGATCCCTTCCCGGGACAAGACCGGCTCTACATCCGGATGGGCCAACAGCGCCTTCAGCTCTGACCCAAACAGAAACGAACTGCCCCGTCTGGCGTAAAAGAGCGGCTTTACCCCCAGACGGTCGCGGGCAAGAAACAGGGTTTGCTCCCGTTCGTTCCAGACCGCAAAGGCAAAGATGCCGTTCAACCTGTGGACACACTCGCTGCCCCATTCGATGTAGGAAGCGAGCAGCACTTCCGTGTCCGAGTGAGAGTGGAACGTATGGCCCTTTTCCACTAGAATCTGGCGAAGATCGTCCGTGTTGTACAGCTCTCCGTTGTATATCAAGGTATAGGCGTGTCCGCCCCGGTAGCGCGTCATCGGTTGACGGCCGCCCGCAGGGTCGACGACGCACAGCCGTCGGTGTCCAAATGCGACCCGCGGCGACAGCCAGTATCCCTCGTCGTCAGGTCCCCGGCTGGTCAGCGTCTGTGTCATGGTTTCAATCGTGGCTCTCTCCCGGGAAAGGTCTTTTTCCCAGTCAACCCATCCAGCAATTCCGCACATAATCGGTCACCCTTCCGCATGAAGCGTTGCACATCCAGCCTATGCAGGGCGCCCAGCCAAGTTGTCTGTCCAGCAGGGAAAGCAAAAGCGAAAGCGGAATTGTTAACAGATGGAGAGAGTTGCGGAGGGATGGCGCAGTGGAACAGTTGACGCTGTTGTTGATTGAGCGGATGGGGATATTGCTTACGCTCGCCTTTATTCTGACGCGCATCCCGCTGTTTCGCCAGCTGCTGGACCGGGACGTTCACCTCGGGACGTCGATTGCGTATTCGCTGTTGTTTGGCCTGTTCGGAATGGCCGGCACCTATGCGGGCGTGGTGGTGCGGGAGGAGGTGTACCACCCCGCTTTCTGGATCTTTTCCCTGCAGTCCGATGAAGCGATCGCCAACTCCACCCTGGTAGGCGTGGTGATCGGCGGGCTGTTGGGCGGGCCATTGGTGGGACTGGGAGCGGGTTTGATCGCCGGAGCTCATCTCTACAGCCTGGGTGGATTTGCCGCCTGGCCGGCGGGACTATCCGTGCCGATCACCGGTCTCTTCGCCGGTTACGTGGCGCGCTTTTTTTCCCAGGAGCGGGTAATCTCTCCCGCCAAAGCGCTGTTTATCGGCATGTTCGCCCCCATCATCCAAATGTCGCTGCTGCTGATTTTCGCACATCCTCCCGAGCTGGTTCGGACTGTCGTCAATCTGATCGGCATTCCCATGGTGTTGACCAACAGCATCTCCATCGCCATCTTTACCACGATGATTCACGTCGCCCTGAAAGAGGAGGAGCGCTCCGCCGCGACGGAAGCGGAACGGGCCTTTACCATTGCCGAGCGGATTCTGCCGCATCTCAAGCAGGGCCTGACGCCGCAGACGTCTCAAGCCGCCGCCCAACTGCTGCTGCGGGAGACGAAGGCGGCTGCTGTGGCGGTCACCGACCGGGAGCGCCTGCTCGCCCACGTCGGTGCCGGAGCGGATCACCACCTGCCCGGCGAGCCGATCGGGAGCGATCTGGACCGGCGGGCGATGTTCAGCGGCGGCATCGAGACGGGACTTACCCGTGAGAGCGTCTCCTGTGGGCAAAAGCACTGTCCGCTGCAAGCGGCAGTGGTGGTGCCGATCCGGGAAGGGGACAGCGTGGTCGGATTGATCAAGCTGTATTTTCGCCGTCCCCAACAGATCGGCAAGGTGCAGGAAGCACTGGCCAAAGGACTGGGCAACCTGCTGTCCAATCAGCTGACGCTGACCCTGGCTGAGAAAATGAAAGGGCTGATGAAGGATGCGGAGCTCAGGATGCTGCAGGCGCAAATTCAGCCGCATTTCCTGTTCAACACACTCAATTCCATCGTCACCCTGATTCGGATCAATCCCGATCTGGCGCGGCACATGACGATCCAGCTCGGCGTGTTCATGCGCCTCAACCTGAAGCTGACGGCGAGCCCGCTGGTCACCGTCGGACAGGAACTGAATCACTTGAACGCATATCTGGAGATCATCAACATTCGCTTTGCGGAACAGTTTGTCGTCCGCTGTGAGGCGGACGACGGAGTCGAAGAAGCGCTGATCCCGCCGGGAACGCTGCAAACGCTCGTGGAGAACAGCATTCACCACGGCCTGCGGGGCAAGACCAGCGGCGGGGAGATCGAGGTGCGTGTAAAGCAGGACGGACGACGGGTGGCCGTGGTCATCGAGGACAACGGTGCGGGCATCCCCGCGGACATCCTGGACAAGCTGGGCGCGATGCCGCTGGAGAGCCGCGACGGAAACGGGATCGGCGTCTACAACGTCAACCAGCGGCTGGTCAGCCTGCTCGGCCAATCAGCCCGTCTGCGTTTTGCCAACAAACCGGAGGGGGGCAGCCGGATCACCTTTTTCATACCTCACAGAGGAGGAGAGGATGCCTAGATGGTCATTCGTGTCATGATAGCCGAAGACGAACACCTGGCTCGGGAAGAGCTGACCTACCTGCTTCAGCAGGAAAGCGACGTAGAACTCCTGCCCTGTGCCTCCAATGGCAGGGAACTGTTGCGCCTGGTGGAAGAGCACGACCCGGACGTGGTGTTTCTGGACATCAAAATGCCGGAACTGGAGGGGGATCAGGCAGCCCGCATGCTGGCGGCGCGCAAGGATCGCCCGCTGCTGGTCTTTTCGACCGCCCACGAGGACTACGCGGTGGAAGCGTTCAAGCTGAATGCCGTCGATTACCTGCTGAAGCCGACGGAACCCCAACGTCTGCGGGAAACACTGCAGCGCGTGCGCAAGCGGCTCGCGGAGACATCCGGGCCGCAGGCGGGAAAAGTCTCCAAGCTGATTGTGGAAGAGAGCAGCCGGCTGGTGGTGATCGATCCGGCCGCGATCATGTACGCCGTTCGGGACGATCGGGTAGTGCGCATCTGCACGGAGACAGAGGTGTACACCACCCGGATGACCTTGCAGCAGTTGGAGGAAAAGCTGCAAGCCCATTCCTTTTTCCGCACGCACAAGAGCTACCTGGTCAACCTGCAGTACGTCAGCGAGCTGGAGCCATGGTTCAACGGGGCGTACAACCTGATATTGAAAGGACCGAAAAAAGTGCGCGTACCCGTCTCCCGCACGGCGGCAAAAGACCTGCTGAAACGCTTGGAAGGGTAAAGGTTGCCTGCGCTGATTCCTCGTTTTGTGCATGTGGCGCACGAGATTGTGCAAGATACGCAAAAATATACGCAATATTGATATTTTTTTGTAAACTGTAAAAAACTAAAGGAAGCGCTTACAATCCAGTAGGCGCCACATTTGCAAGAGGGGGAGTTCCAATGGGAAATACGAGCCCGGCGGTCCAAGGAAAGTCGAAGCCGCAGTCGATTGACTACACGGCCGTAAGCCGTTCCGCCGCCTTCAAGGAACTGCTGAGGCGAAAAAAAGCTTTCATTCTGCCTTATTCCATTTTTTTCTTCGTGTTCTATTTCACCCTCCCAATCATGACCTCTTACTTTGAAGTCCTGAACCGTCCCGCTATCGGGGTGATCACCTGGGCATGGGTATTTGCTTTTGCCCAGTTCATCATGACCTGGACGCTCTGTATCATCTACACCAAGCGTTCGGAAGAGTTTGACCGGATGGTGGAACAGATCAAACAGGAGACGGGAGGGAAACAGGTATGAACGTAACCGCGTTTTTGCTGTTTCTGGCCATTGTCATCTTGACGCTCATCATCACCTACTACGCTTCCAAGCGAACCAATACGACCAGCGAATTTTACACCGCCGGGGGCGGCCTGACCGGATGGCAGAACGGCCTGGCGATCGCCGGCGACTACATGTCGGCAGCTTCGTTCCTCGGCATCGCCGGGATGATCGCGCTGTCCGGCTTCGACGGCTTTTTCTACAGCATCGGGTTTCTCGTCGCGTACCTGGTCGTGCTGTACCTGGTGGCCGAACCGCTGCGAAATCTGGGCAAGTACACGATGGCGGACATGATTGCGGCGCGCTTCAACAACAAGCAGATTCGCGGCGTGGCAGCGCTCAACTCCGTCGCCATCTCCATTTTTTACATGATCGCGCAGTTGGTGGGGGCCGGCGCGCTGATCAAACTTTTGCTCGGGCTGGAATACACCACGTCCGTGCTGATCGTCGGCGCCTTGATGACGGTGTACGTGGTCTTCGGCGGGATGACCGCCACTTCCTGGGTGCAGATCGTCAAGGCGGTGCTGTTGATGGCCGGCACGTTCATCATCTCACTGATGGTGTTTGCCAAATTTGGCTTCAGCTTTACGGCCATGTTTGAACACATGCAGACGGCAACGCCGCTGGGCGAGAAGTTTCTCCATCCCGGCAACAAGTTCAAGGACGGGCTGGACACGATCTCGCTCAACCTGGCGCTGGTGCTGGGCACGGCCGGCCTGCCGCACATCCTGATTCGCTTCTTTACCGTGAAGGATGCGCCGACCGCCCGAAAGTCGGTAGTGTACGCCACCTGGATCATCGGCATTTTCTACGTCATGACCATTTTCCTGGGCTTTGGTGCGGCTGCGTTCGTCGGGCAGGACAACATGGACCCGGCGGGCAACATGGGCGCTCCGCTGCTGGCGCAGTACCTCGGGGGGAACTTCCTGTTCGCGTTTGTCTCCGCCGTCGCCTTCGCCACGATCCTGGCTGTGGTGGCGGGGCTGGTCCTGTCGGCTGCGTCCGCCTTTGCGCACGATTTTTACAGCCACGTGATCCGGCAGGGCAAAGCGTCGGAGCGCGAGCAGATGTTGGCGGCCAAGTGGGCGTCGGTCGGCGTGGCTGTCATCTCCATCCTGCTTGCCTTGTTCGCGCAAAAGCTGAACGTCGCCTTTCTCGTGGCGCTCGCGTTTGCGGTGGCAGCCAGCGCCAACCTGCCGGTGATCATCTTCACCATTTACTGGCGCCGCTTTAACACGACGGGAGCGGTGACCGGCATGCTGGTGGGGCTGTTCAGCTCCCTGATCCTGGTCGCCCTCAGCCCGAACGTCTGGCATCCGGAGCCGGGCAAGGCGATTCTCGTCGGCGAAGCGCTCTTCCCGCTCAGCAATCCGGGCATCGTCTCCATCCCGCTGGGCTTTTTGGCCGCATGGATCGGCACGTACTTTTCCTCCTCGCGGGACGACGCCAAATTTGAAGAAATTCTGGTCAAGGCCAATACGGGCATGAAGGAAACGGCATAGCCCGCGGATAAGTATACAGGAAACTGGAGATGCTGGGGTGTACGCCCCGGCTTCTTTGCCATTCAGGCGGAAGTGGAGGCTGGCATGTCTGCGGTGATTTTCTTTTGCAGCGTCATTATCGGCACGCTGTTCATCACGTATTCGGCAGCCAGGCGGGCGGTCAACCCGCGTGAGTTCTACGCTGCGGGCAACCGTCTGACCGGTTTGCAGAACGGCGTAGCCATCGCGGGAGACTACATGAGCGCTGCGTCTTTCCTCGGCATTGCGGGTACGATCGCCCTGTACGGATTTGACGGCTTTCTCTACGCGATCGGATTTTTCGTCTCCTATCTGGTGATGCTGTCTTTGATCGCGGAACCGCTGCACAACCTGGGGCGATACACCCTGGCCGACGCGATCGCCGTTCGCTTTGACAGCAAAGGGCTGCGCGGGGTGATCGCCTGCACGACACTGCTGATCACGATTTTTTACATGATCGCTCAACTGGTGGGGGCGGGAGCGCTGATCCACCACCTGTTTGACATCGAGTACAAGACCGCGGTGATGGTGGTGGGCAGCCTGATGACGATCTACGTCGTCTTTGGCGGGATGGAGGCCACCTCCTGGGTGCAGATTATCAAGGCCATTCTGCTCCTGACGGGGACCTGCATCGTTTCCATGATCGTGCTGGCCCGCTTTGACTGGAGCCTGGCAGCGCTGTTTGATTACGTCAGCACGGCTACTCCGCTCGGGGAGCGGTACCTCTATCCGGGCAACCAGTACGTCAAGCCGCTGGACATCCTTTCGCTGCATCTGGCGCTGATCCTGGGCACGGCCGGCCTGCCGCACATCATCGCCCGGCTGTTTACGGTGAAGGACGCAGTCACCACGCGCAAGTCGATCATCACGGCCACCTGGATCATGGGGGCGTTTTACCTGATGACCATTCTGCTGGGATTCGGCGCGTGCGCGTTTATCGGCTGGCAGACCCTGAATCAGGCCGGGTTTGGGGGAAATCTGACGGTGACGCTGCTGGCTGATGCGCTGGGGGGCGAATTCCTGATGGCCTACATCTCGGCCGTCGCCTTCGCCACGATACTGGCAGTCGTGACCGGATTGGTGCTCGCCGCGTCTTCCGCGTTCGCCCACGACGTCTACAGCCACATCGTCCGCAGCGGGCAGGCTTCCGAACGGGAGCAGGTGCTGGTCGCCAAGGCGTCGTCCGTCGCTGTCGGCTTCGTCTCCATCTGGCTGGCGATCGGTGCGGAGAAGATGAACGTGGCGATTCTCGTGGCGCTCACTTTTGCTGTGGCGGCTTCGGCCAACCTGCCGATGATCCTGTTTACCTTGTACTGGAGGCGGTTTACGGTGCAGGGAGCGATCGCCGGAGTCATCACCGGTGTTGTGGCTTCGCTCCTGCTCGTCAGTCTCGGCCCGTCGGTAATGCATCCCGAGCACGGCATGATTCTGGCCGAACCGCTGTTTCCCCTGGCCAATCCGGGCCTGGTCTCGATTCCGCTCGGGTTCCTCGGCGCGATGCTGGGCACTTGGTTGAGCCGACCGTCGCCGGGGGCGTCGGAGCGGTACGATCGGGTGCTGGTGCAGGCGTATACCGGCATCCGCCCGCCCGCCGACCGGTACAGGCGCACGCCAAACGCATAGAGCGGCCGCAGTCGGCGTATCAGGACGGGCCGCTTTCACGCACAACGGAAGTTGTCCTTCATATTCAACAACAAAACCACCCCTCAACGTATTCGACTTGAGGGGTGGTTTCTCAATATTTGTTCTGAAGTGCTCACTCAAGTGCCTGGAAGATTGAAGATTACCCAACCTGCCATAAGCGTAATCAACAAACAAACCAGAATCACAAGAGTGGTTACTTTCGGTTTCTTCATTAAACTTCGAATTGCCGTAACCAAACCAGTCATCAGCTCTATCGGAAACAATATGACCTCTTTTAGGATTTTCAGGACTTTCCTGCCAACCATAACACATTACTCCCAGTGATCATCAGACATCAAAGTATACCAGTTCACCATTAGCCAATTTTTCCCTCCAAATATTTTCCTGCAATTGGGATAAACTGTTGCGGACAGGCTTCCGAACGGGAGGTTCTGGCCAATCGCAGCGGGACGCTTTCGGAGCAGTGTCTCCAATCCGGCCTGTGAATCGCGGAAAAGGATCCTGGATACCACATGCCACAGGGAGGGAGTTGCGTGTACGTCGGGTGTCACGTCAGCATTCGCGGCGGGTATCTGGCCGCAGCAAAGACGGCTTTGGCGCTGGGAGCCGACGCGTTCCAATACTTTCCCAAAAACCCGCGCAGTCTGACGCTCAAAGCGTTCGACCCGAAGGATGCAGAGGCATGCCGCGCCTTTTGCCGAGAGCAGGGGATCGTCTCCATCGCCCACACGTCCTATCCTGTCAATCTTGCCGCAGCGCCGGGCGCATTGTATGAAGCGATTGCTGATTCACTGCGAAACGACCTGGAAATCGCCGAATCATGCGGTTCCATCGGGGTGGTCGTCCACTTCGGCCAATACAAGGGGGCGGATGTGCTGGAAGGGTACCGTTTGATGATCCGGATGGTAAACGACATTCTGGACGGCTGGAGCGGTGCGGCGAAGCTGCTGATCGAAAACAACGCGGGCCAGGGCAGCCGCATGGGGACAACGCTGGAAGAACTGACCCAGGTGCGGCAGCTGCTGAATCATCCGGAAAAGGTGGGCTTCTGCTTCGACACGTGCCACGCCTTTGCCAGCGGGCTGTGGACGGGAGACGACTGGGAGCAGGTGGCCGACCGCATGCGGAATCTCGGGTATCTGGGCGCGCTGGCCGCTGTTCACCTCAACGATTCGGTGTATCCGGCCGTCTCCTTTCGCGACAGGCACGCGCCGATCGGGCGTGGTGCGATCGGCAGGGAAGCGTTCGTCTCGCTGCTGCGGACACCAGAACTGCGGGGAATTCCGGTCGTGCTGGAAACGCCCCGTCCGCCCGGCGGGGACCACCGGGAGGAAATTGCCCTGGTGCGACAGCTGGCCGGGCCGTGACAGGCTGACCGGTCGTATGGTAGAGTGTGAGAGTAAACCGTACAGTGCGCTGTCAGCGAGGAGGAGTCTGTGTGAAACGAAGAGTCAAGGTTACCATCGAGGATTTTGCTCCGCTCCGGGAAAACCTGAACAATCCGGAAGAGCTGGCCTTGTATGAGGCGGCAAACGGACATACATACGATGCGGAAATCGAGCATGACGGCTATGCCGTGATCGACCTGCCCGACGGGGACTACATCGAACTGGCTCCCGGCGAGTATCAGATCATGATCGAGGAATGGACGAAAGCGGGGACGATTGGCGCACTGACGCTGGAGACCAAGTCGGACCCGGCAGACGACAAGGCGCTGTTGTACCGTCTCGTCGACGCGTCCGGCGCCGAAACAGAGCCGCCGCGCTCCCTGTCCAAGCAGGTGGTGGAACTGCTCGGCAAGACGTGGTTTGGGAAAAAGTAGCACCTGTTCACCATTGAAAAGAAAAGCCGACGTCCTGTCACAACAGGAACGTCGGCTTTTTTGACGGGTGTATTTTCGTCAACAGGCGATTACATCTCTTCCGGCGCGGCGATTCCGAGCAGGCGCAGCCCCTCTTTCAGCACTGTCACCACGGCGGCGACCAATTGCAGACGGGCCGTCTTGACGTCTGCTTCTTCCGCCAGGATGCGGACATTGGCGTAGAACTTGTTGAACGCCTGCGCCAGGTCGATGACGTATTTGCCGATCTGCGACGGGTCAAACTGCTCCCGCGCCCGGTCGATCACTTCCGGGAAGCTGTTCAGCAGCGTGATGACCGCCCAGGCTTCCTTGCTGTCCAGGGCGCCTTCGGGCAGCATCACCTCGCTGATCGGCACGTACTCGCCCTTGCGCAGCAGCGAGCAGGCGCGGGCGTGCGTGTACTGGACGTACGGACCGGTCTCGCCTTCAAACGTAAGCATTTCCTCCCAGGAGAAATTGATGTCGTTCAGGCGGTAGTTTTTCAGGTCGTGGAAGATGACCGCACCAACCCCAACCTGTCTAGCCACCTCTTCCTTGTTTTCCAGCGACGGATTTTTCTCCCGGATCACGTTCAGCACGTCTTCGATGGCCTGAGCCAGCACTTCTTCCAGCAGGACCACTTTTCCTTTGCGGGTGGACATTTTCTTGCCGTCCTTGAGCATCATGCCAAACGGGATGTGGTACATTTCCTTGGCCCATTCAAAGCCCATCTTTTCCAGCACTTTGAACAGCTGCTGGAAGTGGAGGCGCTGCTCGTTGCCCACGACGTAGAGGGCCTTGGCAAAGTCATAGGTTTCATTCCGATACAGGGCGGCTGCCAGGTCGCGGGTGGCGTACAGGGTGGCACCGTCCGATTTTTTGATCAGGCACGGCGGCATGTCATACTCGTCCAGATTGACCACCAGGGCGCCCTCAGATTCGGTCAACAGCCCTTGTTCCTCCAGCATGGCGACGACGCGGTCCATCTTGTCGTTGTAGAACGCCTCGCCGTGGAACGAGTCAAATCGAACGCCCATGAGGTCGTAGATTTTCATGAATTCTTTCAGCGACTCGTCGCGGAACCACTGCCAGAGGCGGCGCGCTTCCTCGTCTCCGTCCTCCAGCTTTTTGAACCACTCGCGTCCCTGATCTTCCAGCGACGGGTCTTTTTCTGCCTCTTCGTGGAAGCGGACGTAGAGCTGGAGCAGCTCCTTGATCGGCTCGGCTTTTACTTTTTCTTCGTCACCCCACAGCTTGTAGGCGACGATCAGCTTGCCAAACTGCGTCCCCCAGTCGCCCAGGTGGTTGATGCGGATCGGACGGTAGCCGTGTTTTTCCAAGATGTTGGCGATCGCGTTGCCGATTACGGTGGAGCGCAGGTGGCCCATGGAGAACGGCTTGGCGATATTGGGGGAGGAGAGGTCAATCGGCACATTGCGCCCTTTACCGATGTCGCGGCTGCCGTATGCGCTGCCCTGCGTCAGGATCGTGCCGATTACGTCGCGGGCGACGCTTTGCTGATCGAGGAACAGGTTGAGGTACGGACCGACCGCCTTGACTTCGCGGATCGGCGTACCGCTAACCTCGCCGGCCAGTTCGGAGGCGATCAGCGGCGGCGCTTTGCGAAGCGCCTTGGCCAGTTGGAAGCAGGGGAAGGCGATATCCCCCATGCTGGGATTGGGTGGCGTTTCCAGCATGTCGTATACGGTTTCGGCGGTAAATTGGTCCGCGCCGAGGCGGGTGAGTGCTGCGGCAATGATGCTGGCCGCTTGATGCTTATAGCTCATCGAATTCTCCTTTCGGTCTGGAATCTAAAAAATAGAAAAACCTCTGCGTCTCATCAGGGAAGAGACGAGAGGTTGTACTCCCGCGGTGCCACTCTTGTTGCTCTCGCCTCCCGCACGGGAAAAGGCGAAAGCCGCTTTGCCTGCGGTAACGGGCAGACCCGGCGTGCCCTACGCAATCCGGCTGTCCGGACCTTCAGGACGCGTCTCCGAGGTGCGCTTCCCCGCGTCAGTTTGCACCGGGCTCCCACCGTCCCCGGCTCGCTTCTGCTTTCTGACGGAGTACTCTCCTCTTCAGCGACAACGATATTCTTCTAGCATTATAGCGGCATCTCCTGCGGGATGCAACTCACTCTTCCGGTTTTTTCAGCAAATCGTCCAAATCGTGGAACAGGTCCCGCGTCAGCCGTTCCTTGTCGTCGGCCGACTGCCACTGCCGCTTGTACTCGGCCAGCTTGGTGAGAAGCGATCGTTCTGCTTCGGCAGCTTCCTTAAGATCGTGGTTTTCACTGGGATCAAACGGCATCAGCCGCTCATCCGTCCCGCTGCGCAGATAGGGAGAGCGCCAGTGATCGGGAAAGCGATAGGGCTGGTCGCCAAACAGAATGCCCAGCACGTCGTCCGATTCCAGCGGGAGGAAGTGGTCGTATTCGTCCCGCCTGCCTCCTTCAAACAGGTTGACATGCGTAAATGAATAACGCAGGTAGTGCTGCCCCGTCGCTTGATTCTTGACGATTGAATATGTCTCAAAATCCGTGTGCTCCAACTCTTTCACCGTCTCCAGGCGAGAGAGGAATTCCTGTCGGTTACAGGGTACCAATTGATCCACAGTGGTTCGCTCCTTTGTACGGAATCGCTTTTCATCATAGCAAAAACGGACAGCGGCTGACAACGAACCAGCATCAGGCGCAAACGTCCCGCAGGGAACGGCAGGCGGACAGGGTTGTCCAGCGAAAAAAGAGCCTAGGTTTAGCTAGGCTCCTTGTTGATGTACGCACTCGTTTAGTTGCAGTCGTTCGAACACCCGACGATGACCAACAGGATAAACAGAACGAGCACAATTGCGAACGTGTCACCGAAAAAGCCGGAACCGCAGTAGGAAGTACTCATTGTTGTTTCCCCTCCTTTCCGTATGCTTTAGTCTATACACGAATGTGCCGGTTGTTGTGGGCGAATGACCAGCTCGCAAAAAATGGGCGGGGGCAGTCTGGAGAAAATAGACAAATTCTACATTGACGCGAGGAAAAGGGGGTGTTAAGATACATTCAAACATCGTTACCGTTTGACAAAACTGCATAACAGACAGTGACGACTCTTATCCAGAGAGGTTGAGGGACTGGCCCAATGAAGCCTCGGCAACCGGATTACCAGGTGCCAATTCCAGCAAAGCGTGTGCTTTGAAAGATAAGAGGATGGTCATGCGTGTATGTTTCGCGGACAAATCCTCTTCTTGTTGCACACAGAAGAGGATTTTTTATTGTACACGGACCAATGCGTGTGAGTTTGGAAGAAAAGGAGTTTGCCCCATGAAAATAAGTCTTCGTGAACAGCTTTACCGGAAAATTCTGATTCTGGACGGTGCGATGGGGACGATGCTGCAACAGGCCAGCCTGACTGCTGATGATTTTGGCGGTGATGCCTACGAAGGCTGTAACGAGCTGCTCAATCTCACCCGTCCTGACGTGATCCGCTCCATTCATGAAAAATACCTGGAGGCGGGTGCGGACATCGTGGAGACCAACACGTTTGGTGCCACCTCGATCGTCCTGGCCGAGTACGACGTGGCAGACAAAGATCTGGAGATCAACATCGCTGCAGCCCGGCTAGCACGGGAAGCGGCTGACGCCTATTCCACCCAGGAGTGGCCGCGTTACGTCGCCGGCTCGATGGGGCCGACGACCAAGACGCTGTCTCTGACGGGAGGCGTCACCTTTGAAGAGCTGGTGGAAGCGTACTACCGGCAGGCGAAAGGGCTGCTGATCGGCGGCGTGGACGCGCTGCTTTTGGAGACCTCGCAGGACACCTTAAACGTCAAGGCCGGCGGCATCGGCATTCGCCGGGCGTTCGCGGAGCTGGGCAGGGAAGTGCCGGTGATGATCTCCGGCACGATTGAGCCGATGGGCACGACCCTGGCCGGGCAAACCATCGAAGCGTTTTACGTCTCGTTGGAGCATCTGAAGCCGATTACCATTGGTCTGAACTGCGCCACCGGGCCGGAGTTCATGCGTGACCATCTGCGCACGCTGGCGAATTTGGCCCAGTGCGGGGTGAGCTGTTATCCCAACGCCGGCCTGCCGGATGAAAACGGCCATTACCACGAGACGCCGCACGGACTGGCTGCCAAGATGCGGGCGTTTGCCGAGCAGGGCTGGCTCAACGTCGCCGGAGGATGCTGCGGCACGACGCCGGAGCATATCCGCGCGCTGGCGGAAGCATTGAAGGACTGCAAGCCCCGTGTCCCGGCCGGACAGCCGGTCAGCGCCGTGTCGGGGATCGAGGTCGTCTACGCGGAAGCAGACAATCGGCCGCTGCTTGTCGGAGAGAGGAGCAACGTGATTGGGTCGAAAAAATTCCGCGACCTGATCGCGGCCGGGAAGTACGAGGAAGCGTCCGACATCGCCCGCGCCCAGGTAAAGCGGGGGGCACAGATCATTGACATCTGTCTCGCCGACCCGGACCGGGATGAGTACGGGGACATGGAGAAGTTCCTGCAGTTTGTCATCAAAAAAGTGAAAGCGCCGCTGATGATCGACTCCACCGACGTGCGCGTCATGGAACTTGGACTGCGGTACTCGCAGGGCAAGGCGATTCTCAACTCGATCAACCTGGAAGACGGGCTGGAGCGGTTTGAACAGGTGGCGCCGTTGATTCACAAGTACGGCGCGGCTGTCGTCGTCGGCACGATCGACGAGACCGGCATGGCAGTCACCCGGGAACGGAAGCTGGAAGTGGCCAAACGCGCCTACGATCTGCTGGTCAATCGATTCGGGGTCAACCCGCGCGACATCATTTTCGATCCGCTGGTCTTTCCGGTGGGCACCGGCGACGAGCAGTACATCGGCTCCGCCCGCGAGACGGTGGAAGGCCTCCGCCTGATCAAGGAGGCGATGCCGGAGTGCAAGACGATTCTCGGCATCAGCAACGTCTCGTTCGGGCTGCCGGCGGCCGGACGGGAGGTGCTGAACGCCGTCTTCCTTTACCATACGACTCTGGCCGGACTTGATTACGCCATCGTCAATACCGAGAAGCTGGAACGCTACGCCTCCATTCCGGAAGAGGAGCGGCGATTGGCAGAGGCGCTCCTGTTTGAGACCAACGACGAGACGCTGGCCGCCTTTACCGAGTTTTACCGGCAGAAGAAAAAGGAAGTACGCGTGGAAGCGTCGTCGCTCACGCTGGAAGAGCGTCTGGCCCGTTACGTGGTGGAAGGCTCCAAGGACGGGCTGATGGACGACCTGAAGCTGGCGCTGGAGAAATACACGCCGCTAGAAATCATCAACGGTCCGCTGATGGCCGGGATGGAAGAGGTAGGCCGGCTGTTCAACGACAACCAACTGATCGTCGCGGAAGTGCTGCAGAGCGCCGAAGTGATGAAGGCCTCCGTATCGTTCCTGGAACCTTACATGGAAAAGACGGAGACGGCCACCAAAGGGAAAATTTTGCTGGCGACGGTAAAAGGGGACGTGCATGACATCGGCAAGAACCTGGTGGAGATCATCCTCGCCAACAACGGGTACGAAGTGGTCAACCTGGGCATCAAGGTGCCGCCGGAGCAGCTGATTGCCGCCTGCCGTGAAGAGCAGCCAGACGCGATCGGCCTGTCGGGCCTGCTGGTCAAGTCGGCGCAGCAGATGGTGATTACCGCCCAGGACCTGCGGGCAGCCGGGATTGACGTGCCGCTGTTGGTAGGCGGCGCGGCCCTGACCCGCAAGTTTACCTCCAACCGGATCGCGCCGGAGTACAAGGGAATCGTGCTGTACGCCAAGGACGCGATGGATGGGCTCGACCTGGTCAACCGCCTGCAGGACCCCGTGGAACGGGAAAAGCTGCGTGCGGCTCAGCAGGCAGCGGAAGAGGAAGCGTCGACGACGAAGCAGGCCGAAACAGCGGCGTCATCGCTCAAGCCGAAGCGCTCCGCCGTCAACCGCACCGTGCCCGTTCACGTGCCGCCCGACTGCGAGCGGCATGTGCTGCGCCACTATCCGATCAGCCATCTGCAGCCCTACCTCAACCTGCGGATGCTGCTCGGCAAGCATCTCGGCGTCCGCGGCAACGTGGAGAAACTGCTGGAGACCGGAGATGAAAAAGTGACCGGGCTGTATCAGCTGGTGCAGGAGCTGCTGGCGGAAGCCAATCAGGACGGCACGATCACGGCGCACGGGATGTATCAGTTTTTCCCCGCCCAGGCGGATGGCGACGACATCCTCGTCTACGATCCGCGCGACCACAGCCGTCTGCTGGAGCGCTTCCACTTCCCTCGTCAGCAGGAGGAACCGTATCTCTGTCTGTCTGACTTCCTCAGGCCAGTAGAGAGCGGCGAGATGGATTACGTCGGGTTTTTGGCCGTGACGGCCGGCTCCGGCATCCGCGAGCGCTCCGCCCTGTTGAAAGAGCGGGGGGACTACCTCCGTTCCCACGTCCTGCAGGCGCTGGCGCTGGAATTGGCGGAAGCCTTCGCGGAGCGGCTGCACCACGTGATGCGGGACGTCTGGGGCTTCCCCGATCCGGCGGAGATGACCATGCTGGAGCGGTTTGGTGCCCGTTATCAGGGGATTCGCGTCTCGTTCGGTTACCCGGCCTGCCCCAACCTGGAGGATCAGGCCAAGCTGTTCCGTTTATTGAAACCGGAGGACATTGGCATCCAGCTTACGGAAGGGTTCATGATGGAGCCGGAAGCCTCCGTCTCGGCGATGGTCTTCGCCCATCCGGAGGCGCGGTATTTCAACGCCGGCCCGTCCGCGTTCGACCTGTAGACCGATAGACTTTTCACAGAGCAATGGGAGAGAAGGGATGGATTTGACAGCCAAAAAAGATTTGCGCGAATATTTGCGAGACCACCTGCTGGTCGGGGATGGGGCGATGGCGACCCAGTTGTACCGTTCGGGGGTGCCGGTGGGCGTCAGTTTTGAGGAACTGTGCCTGACTAATCCGCGCCTGGTGTACGACGTGCACAAGGCGTATTACGAGGCAGGAGCGCGCTTGATGGAAACCAACACGTTCGGCGCCAATCGGGACGCGCTCGCCCGTTACGGGCTGGAGCACAAGGTGACGCGCATCAACCGCGTCGCCGTCACAATCGCCCGGGAGGCGGCACAGGACGACGCCTATGTCGTTGGCAGCATCGGCTCCATCATCGCCGGACGAGTGCGGAAAAAAGTGCTGGACGAGTACCGCGATCAATTTGAAGAGCAGGCGATCGCGCTGCTGCACGCCGGAGTGGACGGCTTGATTCTGGAAACGTTTCTCGACCTGGAGGAACTGCTGCTCGCGATTGACGTGATCCGCCCGCTCACCGGCCTGCCGCTGATTTGCCAGTTGGCGACGCTGGACGTGGGACGGACCCGTGACGGCTATACGCTGACGGAGGCGTTTTCCCAGCTGCAAAAGGCGGGGGCGGACATCATCGGTCTCAACTGTCGGCTGGGGCCGGCTGAGATTCTCCGCTCGTTCGAGAGCGCGAGCGTGCCGGATGGGGCGCTGCTCTCCGCCTTTCCCAATGCGGGCCGGCTCGGCATCAGCGACGGCGAGTACGCCTACAAGTCCTCACCGGAGTACTTTGCCGAGAGCGCGCTGCGCCTCCGGGAACAAGGCGTGCGCCTGTTGGGCGGCTGTTGCGGAACCACGCCGGACCACGTCCGGGCCATGGCGGAAGCGCTGAAGGGACTTGCACCGCTGCCGCGCGTCAACCCGTCCGAAGCGTTGACGGAGCGGCCGTCCGTCGCCTCGTACAGCGTCAGGGAGCGGCAGAAACCCAGCATCGTGGAGCGGGTCAAAACCGGCACTACAATTATTGTAGAATTTGACCCGCCAAAGGATCTGGACACAGAAGGATTCTTGACCGGCTGTTTTGAGCTGCACAAGGCCGGAGCGGACGCCATCACCCTGGCGGACAACTCGCTGGCCAACGTTCGGATGAGCAACATGGCGCTGGGAGCGATCATGAAAAGCCAGTACGGCATCGATCCGCTCGTACACATCGCCTGCCGGGACCGCAATCTGATCGGGCAGCAGTCTCACTTGATGGGACTGCACGCGCTCGGCATCGACCAGGTGCTGGTGGTGACCGGCGACCCCTCCCGCTTTGGTGACTTGCCGGGAGCCAGCTCGGTGTTTGATGTCACGTCGTTTGACTTGATCCGCATGGTCAAACAGCTCAACGAAGGCATCTCGTTCTCCGGCCGGCCGCTGAAACAAAAGGCGCAGTTCATCGTGGGCGCAGCCTTCAACCCCAACGTGCGCCACATCGAAGCCGCGATCAAACGGCTGGAGAAAAAGGTGGAGGCTGGAGCCGACTTCATCATGACGCAGCCTGTGTACGACGCAGAGTCAATCCGGCTCGTCCACGATGCGACGAAACACATCAAGATTCCGGTGTTTATCGGGATCATGCCGCTGACCAGCTCGCGCAACGCGGAATTTCTGCACAACGAAGTGCCGGGGATCAAGCTCTCCGACGAAGCGAGGGAGCGGATGAGGCGTGTTCAGGGAGAAGCGGCCAGACAGGAAGGCATCAAGATGGCCAAGGAGCTGCTGGACGTGGCCATCACCTACTTCAACGGAATCTATTTGATCACGCCGTTTAACTACTACCAGATGAGCGTGGAGCTGATCCAGTACGTTCGTCAGCAGAGCCAATTGCTGAAAACGGCCGCAAAGGCCTGATGCCTGCAACCAACCGTGCCAACATCACTCGGGCGGGCGGTATCGCCATCGGTACCGTCGTGCCCGAGTCTTTTTTTGGTGCATGCTGTCTGCCGTACCTTGCGGGGCGGGGGCTTACGTGCGTTGCGGATCGAGCGGATGCCACCCTTTCTCGCGCAGGAAACGGCTCAGCTCACCGAACATCGCCAGCCGTTCTTCCCGCGTATAGGAGGCGTTGGCGCCGCTGGTGGAGGGGATGACGAACAGATGGCTGCCGGCCCAATCCGCGGTTCCGAAGGCGAGCTGCGGCTGCAGGCCGAGCGAGACTGCTTCCTTTTTGCGCCCGGTGGCGTGACGGTACGCAGTAATGCCGTTAAAGCAGATGACCCGGGGACGGTACGTCTGGACCATCTGCCGGAACTGTTTCGCTCCGGCAGAGAAATCCGCTTCCCGCAGCTCACCGGAGGAGCGGGTGGGGCGACAGACCAGATCAGTGATGCCGTATCCGTACTCAAGCAGGCATGCCGTCTCTTCCGGCTTTAGCTGCCGGGGGGTAAGGCCGCCTTCGTACAGCCCGCGCCAAAACAGATTGGACGGATTGGCGTAGTGATAGCCGACTGTCGCCGATACACGCCCCGGATTAATGCCGCAGAATAGCACAATCAGATCGCGGCGGATGTAGGTGGGCAGCCATTTTTCAGTAAAGTGTACCACCGTTGCACCTCCTTTTGCCCCATTGAACACGACTTTGTATACACTGAGAGCGCCTCGACTTGCGAGGCGCTCACTCTTCTTACAGCTTGTAGATGTACGTGTACTTGCTTTCCAGATAGTCCATCAGGTACGATGCGTTGATCCCCTCGCCGGTGATCTCCTTCACCAGCTCGTTCGGGCTCTTTGTTTTGCCGTGCTGATGGATGCGCTCCTTCAGCCACTGACGAATCGGTCCAAACTCGCCCTTGGCCACCAGGTCATCGTAGCCGCTGAGCTCCTTGCGCATCACATGGGTAAACTGGGCGGCGTAGACGTTGCCCAACGAATAGGTGGGGAAGTAACCGAAGCTGCCTCCCGCCCAATGCACGTCCTGCAGCACGCCTTCCTTGTCGTTGGCCGGGACGATGCCGAGGTACTCCTTCATTTTGTCGTTCCAGATGGCGGGCAGGTCGGCCACCTTGATCGTTTGGTTGATCAGCCCTTTTTCAATCTCGTAGCGGATCATGACGTGCAGGTTGTACGTCAGTTCGTCCGCTTCCGTACGAATAAACGATGGAGTGACCTCATTGATCGCGCGGTAGAACTGTTCGACGTCCACACCGGCAAACTGAACCGGGAAGGCTTTCAGCAGATCACCGTAGAAATGCTGCCAGAACGGCAGGCTGCGCCCTATCATGTTTTCCCAGTAGCGGGACTGGGATTCATGGATGCCCATCGAAGTGCCTTCGCACAGCGGCGTGCCCAGCAGCTCCGGATTGATGTTTTGCTCGTACATGGCGTGACCGGCTTCGTGAATGCAGCTGAACAGCGCTGAGTTGAAGTCGTTCGGGTCGAAACGGGTCGTGATTCGGACGTCGCCCGGGTTGAACGACGTGCAGAACGGATGTACGCTGCGATCCATGCGTCCTGCCTGGAAGTCGTACCCGATCTTCTCCAGGACATATCGGCTGAACGCATCCTGCTCGCTCTCCGGGAAGTGTTTTTTCAGGAAAGACGTGTCCGGTTTGTGCGGCGACTCGGCGATGGCCGCCACCAGCTTGACCGTTTTTTCACGCAGGGTGGCAAAGATCGGGTCCAACTGGTCTACGGTCACGCCCGGCTCGTACAGATCAAGCAGGGTGTTGTACTTGTTTTTGCCGTCGCAGCCCCAGTAGTCGATAAACTCAAGCTGGAAGTCGACGATTTTTTCCAGATAGGGGCGGAACATGGCGAAATCGCTGTTGGCCCGCGCTTCTTCCCAGATGGTCTCCGCCTGCGAGGTCAGCACCACAAACTCCTGGTAGCGGTCCGCCGGAATTTTTTTGTTGCGGTCAAACTCCTTTTTGCACTCCAGTACCGTCGCCCGGGTGATGGGGTCGAGCGAATCAAGCACGGCCGGTTCGCTCAGTGCCTCCAGGTGTTCTTCCATTTCCTTGGAGGTGGCCAGTTTGAACTGTTCGCCAGACAGAACGCCGATCACCTCGGAGCGGGCGTCCATCCCTTTGCGCGGCGCCTGTGTGCGCATGTCCCAATGCAGCACGGCAAGCGCCTGGCCGAAGCTGGTCATTTTTTTCACATACTCGCGAAAAGCAGCTGCACGATTTTCCACAGAGCTTGTCATAGGGTTCCTCCCTTTTCTATGTAGGATGCACATGGTAGGATGCACATGCAGTCAAAAAATTTTTACTACTTTATAATCCACTATTATACCTGATCTGATGGAAAAGGAAAGATACGAACTGGCTCACACGTCAGTTTCATTCATTGAGTAATCGCCCACAAGAAAACGATTTTCAGGCCGGAAGGCCTGCCCATTCATCAACCGAAGCGGAAGACAATGTACATCGCATGGAGGGATGGGCCAAGCGAGCTCCTTTGACGACCTGCTCAGCGGAAAAACGAAAGACGCGGGGATACACAGGGGACACAAGTCTCACTTCATCGAAACACCCAGATGTTTGTCCCCTGCCCGCGTCTCGTTTTGGAGCGGACTTCATCTGCTTCTTTGCTGGGCGTCAAGCGAGCGAGCGGGCCCGATCTCCCATGCGTTTCGGACTTTGTCTACAAGCTGGAACTGGCTCACACGTCAGTTTGTCGTTATAATCGTTGTTATGGAATCCATTATGGAATACGCTATGGCAAAGAACTACGACAGGAGAATGAAGATGAGTCAAAAAAACCCCCAATGGGAACAAGAGATTGCCAGACGGCGCACCTTTGCGATTATCTCCCACCCGGACGCGGGCAAGACGACAATGACGGAAAAGCTGCTGTACTACGGTGGAGCGATCCGTGAGGCGGGGATGGTCAAGGGGCGGAAGAATTCCAAACACGCCACCTCCGACTGGATGGAAATCGAAAAGAAGCGCGGTATCTCCGTCACGTCCAGCGCGATGGATTTCGAATACAAGGGGCATCGCATCAACATTCTGGATACACCGGGCCACCAAGACTTCAGCGAGGACACGTACCGGACGCTGACGGCTGCTGACGCAGCGGTGATGATCATCGACGTAGCCAAAGGGGTAGAGGCGCAGACGATCAAGCTGTTCAAGGTTTGCCGGATGCGCGGCATCCCGATTTTTACCTTTATCAACAAGTTGGACCGACACGGCAAAGACCCGTTCGAGCTGCTGGAAGAAATTGAACGGGTGCTGGGCATCCGCTCCTACCCGATGAACTGGCCGATCGGCATGGGGAGCCACTTCAGCGGCGTGTATGACCGGATGAAATCGCGTGTGGAACTGTATGAAGACGGCTCGCAGCATGAGGACATCCGCTTCTTCGAGGTGAGCGGCCCGGACGATCCGCTGATCGGTGAACGCGTCGGTCAGGATTTGTGGCAGCAGCTTCAGGAGGAAATCGCCCTGCTTGACGTGGCGGGCGACGCCTTTGACATGGAGTTGATCGGCAAAGGAGAACTGACCCCCGTCTTTTTCGGCAGTGCGATCAGCAATTTCGGGGTGCAGACGTTCCTCGACAACTTTTTGCAAATGGCTCCGCCGCCGTCGCCCAAGAAGAGCAGTGTGGGCCTGATTGACCCATGCAGCAATCCGTTTTCCGGCTTTATTTTCAAAATCCAGGCCAACATGAATCCGGCGCACCGCGACCGTGTGGCGTTTCTGCGCATTTGCTCGGGTCGCTTTGAACGCGGCATGACCGTCCGACACGTGCGACTGGGAAAAGATATCAAGCTGGCCCAGCCGGTGCAGTTTATGGCCCAGGACCGGGAAATTGTCGAGGAGTCGTACGCCGGAGACGTCATCGGCCTGTTCGACCCGGGCATCTTCCAGATCGGCGACACGCTCTGCGTCGGGAAGCCGTTCGAGTATGAAGAGATGCCCCACTTTTCGCCGGAGTTTTTCTCCCGGGTAATGGTAAAGGACGCGATGAAGCACAAGCAGTTCCAAAAAGGGATCATGCAGTTGACGGAGGAAGGAACGGTGCAGCTGTTCCGCACCTACCCGATGGAGGAGCTGATTCTCGGCGTGGTCGGGGTGCTTCAGTTTGAAGTGCTGGAGTACCGGCTGAAAGCGGAGTACGGGGTGGAGATCACGCTGACCCGCCTGCCGTACCAGATCGCCCGCTGGCTGGAAGGAGACAAGGCGGCGCTGGACGCCCTGAAGAACAAAACGGTGACGGACCGTTACGGCCGGCCGGTGATGCTGTTTGAGAGCGAGTACCAACTGCGGATGGCGATGGAAAAGTATCCAAACATCAAGTTCCACGAAAGCTCGCTGGGATTGAAAACAGTGCATGCCTAGGCGGCAACGGTACGAGCAAACCAACAAAGCACATTCGCCCATATGGTGCGAATGACATGTCCGATAAGGGAGACTCTCCAACCGGGGGAGTCTCCTTTTCTAACACCTGATAATCCCGTCAAACGTGCCTTCCAGTACTTTTTTCCCTCCTGGTTATAGCACTCCGCAGTGGCAGCGATTTCCGCCCGGCTTTCCTGCCGTTCGTAACGGGTGATGGTCACTTCACAGCGAATCGTGTCTCCCGTAAAGACCGGCCGGAGAAAGGTAAATGTCATGTTCCTGGCCAGAACATGCAGGTCCCCGCCAATTTTCGTCGGCAAGGTAGCGGTCAGCAAACCATGCACCACCAAACGCCCGTGTTCGTCCGGTGTAACATGGTGCGCGCCGTTGTCGCCGGAGATTCTGCAAAACTCCCGCACATCCTGCTCGGTAAATGTCCTCTCCCAGGTCAGGACATCGCCAGCCTGCATAAGCATCCTCCTTTTCTTCTGCGTCCGGTTGCAACTGTAGGAAATACCAATTGGTTGGATTGGGCGCTTGTCAATTTTGGTATTATACAAAATATTCTGTCTAAACGTCAACAAAGGGAACGCAACACCTCCCGAGGACATCACCATGATCCGAAAAACCAATCGGGTGCCTCCTGGTAAGACAGCTCCTTTCTATGTGGACGACCTGCGTCATATAGATGGGAGATAGAGAAGGGAGTGGAAGGAAATGCGGGTTCTCCTGTTTGTCGTCTTGTTTCTCGTATCGTTTGACATGCATGCGCAGACGCCACTGCTTGCGCCGTACATGCTCGTGCTGGGGGCGTCGGGGGCGATGATCGGCGTGGTTCTGGGGGCGTACGCGATCAGCAACCTGGCCGGCAACCTGATCGCCGGACCGTTTTTGGATCGCTTTCCGAAAAAGTGGTTTGTCGCCGGAGGGCTGCTCCTGGCCGGGCTGATCCTGAGCGGCCAGGGGGTGGTGCAGGCGCCGGAGCATTTCTTCGTGCTGCGCCTGATTTTGGGGTTTTTGATGGCGTTTGTCTCACCGGCCTGTTTTGCCATGCTGGGGGAAACCGGACAGACGAGGGCGGAACAGGGCGAACTGATGGCGAAAAACGGGATGGTGCTGACGACAGCGGCGATCGTCTCGCCTGCGGTGGGCAGCTTCCTGGCGGTACAGTTTGGTTACGGGCAGTCGTTTGTCATCCTGGGCGGCATCATGGGAGCTGCCGGGGTGTTTGCCCTGTTGGTCCTGCCCGGCCGCCAAGCGGGCGGCGGGAGCGCATCCGTCAGCGCTGCCAACAACGCCGACAATGCGGCCGTCGCTGCCCGCCTGCCGCAGATGTCTTCGCTGCTGGCCGTGGTGGCAAACCCGTACCTCTATCCCGCCTTTGTCGGCGGGTTTGCCGTCGTCTACGCGCAGGGGGTGCTGATTTACGAGGTCCCCATGCTCATCCAACGGAGCGATCTTTCGCCTTCTGTGACGGGTATTTTGTTCAGTCTCAAGGGATTGGGGGCGCTGGCGGCGCTCAGCCAGTTCTGGCTGGCCCGCACGTCCCCGGAGCAGCGCACGCTCGTCGGCCTTTGCCTGATGAGTCTGCTTGCGTACGGGCTGGCGATTGGCCTGGATGTGTCGCTGTATGTGATGATGTTTCTGTTCGGCATCTGTTCCGGCCTTCTGTTCCCGGCCTTGTCCACTGTTTTGATGCTTCACGTGCCGCGCGAGCTGTACGGGAGCGCGTTCAGCCTGTTTTCCGCCGTCACCTCCGCCGGTGCCATTCTCAGCCCGATTGTGGCGGGCCTCATCGACAACTGGAACCACTCGTTCTTCATTGTCTTTTTTGTCACCGGCGGGGCGTTTTTGCTCGCGGGTCTGCACCGGCTGATCCGGCAGGGAGCGGCAACGCCGATTGATCGCTAAACGGGGGAAGGCGATCTCACTTCACAATGTCATCGGATGGAGTAGGTCCTTTTGCCACCGGCAGATCGTAGGAGCACCAGTCGCTCCAACTGCCGGGGTACAGTTTGGCGTCAGTCCGGCCGATGGAGTGCAGGGCCAGGAGATTGGTGCAAGCGGTCACGCCGGAGCCGCAGTAGACGATGATCTCCTGCCCGTCCAAGGGGGCAAACCGCTCCCGCAGCCGTTCAGGCGGCAGCATCGTGCCGTCCGCGGAAAGGTTGTCCTTGTAAAAGTAGTGCAGGGCGCCGGGAATGTGTCCCGCTTTTGGATCGAGCGGTTCCTGTTCGCCGCGGTAGCGTTCGCCGGCGCGGGAGTCGATCAGCGCGGTATGTTCGCCGCGTTCCTGCACACTGCGGATGTCCCCCAGCATGTCCGGCTGCACCCGGGGGACAAAGGAGCGCGGAGCGGGAGTGGGCACATCGGCCGTCACCGGATAGCCAGCCTTCTTCCAGGCGGCAAATCCGCCGTCCAGCACGGCCGCCTTTTCGTGCCCCAGATAGCGGAGCAGCCACCAAAGCCGGCCGGCCATGGACATTTCCTGATCGTCGTAGGCGATCACGGTGACATTTTCGTCAATACCTGCGAGGGACAGGCGGGCGGCCAGCGCTTCCGGATCAGGCAGCGGATGGCGTCCGCCATGTGTCTGTTTGGGACCGGACAAATCCCGCTCCAGATGGAAATAAAGGGCGCCGGGGATGTGCTCCTGCCGGTACTGCTCCTCGCCGAGAGCGGGGTTGTTCAGGGCAAAGCGGCAGTCGATGACGCTTAGCCGGTCGTCCTGGAGGTGTTCGTACAGCCAACGGGGAGTAACGAGCGGTTGCATGATTCACCCTACTTTCTTTTTTCTTCCATGATAGCAGATAGCCCGTTTACGTGAATCACTTTTCAGAAAAAAGAATCCGCACCGGCAGGAGAAGCGAACTGTACCTTTCGTCTGTTCGCCAGCGTCCGCTCGTTCCTTCTATTAATCGTTTCGTCCGCCCAAACTTACATATCGTGGTAAAAATGTTGTATTTTCCATGATCTGTATTATGTTTAAAGAGGGACGCGACATCGGACAGCGAGGCGGAACAGCAAAACGCTTCGCGTGGAATGAGGGAGGCCCAATCATGAAGATAGCAAAAATGAAGCCGTGGGAAGCGTATCGAGCCAGCCTGATTCTTTGCAACCATTTCTTTCAAACCGGCGATCTGACGTATCGGGCATGGATGAATCACCCGCTGAAAAAATTCCTGTTTCAATATCTGGTTTTTCCATTCGTCTGCATGCTGTTTTTTCAGGGGATAAAGCTGGTTGACGCTGAGAGTGGTTCGGAAATAGGCTTCATGTTTGTCATGTACCGGAATCAGGTTGCGATTGGGACGGACATCTTCATCCATCCGGAATATCAGGCAAAAGGAGCTGGATTCGCGTTCCTGGTTCGTTATGCCCAGTATGCACATCAGAAAGGACTGCGCTATTTTATCGGAAAAATCTCCAGTGAAAATAAACCATCATTAAAGCTCACTACGAAAAAGATGGGAATGACTCGCTATTACGATCGCGTCATACTCATCCCGGAGGCCAACATTCCAAAGCATGATTATGTATACAACCGGCTCCAGCTGAACCGATTGCCGAAGAAGGCGGTAAAGGAAGCGCTGCAATTCGTCGCCAACCAGATGTTTTCCCGACAGTTTCAAACACATGTCGAGGGAATGGGAGGCGTAATCGAGCCCCTGTGGCTGGGGGCCGTGCACGAGCTGCGTTATGAGGGGGAGTTGGCCGGGTACGCTTCCGTATCCACTACGGACAGTCATCCAATCGTCCGGATATGTTTTCTGCCGAAATGGTGGGAGAGCGAGTTGGAGACCGCATTCATTTCCTATCTTGCACGAAAATTGATAACAAAACAGCAGGCGAAAAGCGGTTTGATCGGCGTCCAGGCAGGGTGTTCCGAGCATCACATGCAGCTGGCGGGCAAGCTGAAAGAACTCGGAGCAGAAGAAAAGGAGCACGCGGAAGTAGCTGTCGTCGGACTGTTCGAGCAATTGGCACAGCTGGGTGAACGAGAACAGGTCGCATCGTTTTCCTCCTAGCGAACATCCGCATGCTCTTGAAAGGAGGTGATAGGAATGAACAAAGAGCAACTCCTGAAAGCTGTTGCCAACCCTGCAGCTGCTGAAAAGAAAGCAGATGTTGGCACGATCATCTGGACTATTCGCTTGCTGTAATCGCAGGCGACAGACAGGATTGAACGTCAGGTTCAATCCTGTCTATCCCATACATAGGAGTGATTTGCGATGATTGGAATTTTGGTCAAAGACAACCGTGATTTGGCCGCCCAATTGGCGAATCATTATCAATTGTTCAATCTCTCCGCCCGTGTCATCGAATCGTTGGAAGAGCATCGGTCGGAGATTGATTTGCTTGTTGTGGTCAATGCCGGTACGTTCGGCAGTCAGATAAACCAACTCATGCGAAAAGAAGGGAAACGCTGGCTTCATGTTCTATGGGACCGAGGGAGAGTGCTTGCAGGTCCCGTATTTCATCCTACGGAAGGTCCCTGCTTTGAGTGCCTGTCGCTTCGGATGAAAGCCAATATGGTCGAGGAGCCGGAACGTCCCGAGATTCCCGAATGCCTGGAAGAAAACGTGCGCCGGATGATGTGTGACGCTGTCGCATTGGAAACGTACAAATTTGTCTCCAAGGATCACCGCGCAGGGGCTGCCCATATTACGGACCAGATGTTGGAGATTGACTTTTTGACGCTTGAAGGGGAGCTTCATCCCGTCCTGCGTGTTCCAACCTGCCCTGTGTGTGGTGTGGAAACCCGCATCCATCAATATGTACAGCCGTGGATGACCCGCTTTTCGGAGGTTGGCTCATGAGCAGAAAGCGATTGGCAGGCGACTGGAAAGACGTTTCTTCTCTCGGTGCGCTGCGTTCGGTTGTCAGTCGGTATGGCGGCATTGTGCGATGGTTCGCTGATTGCTTGAATGATCCCGGCGATCAAAAACTGTATGCGGCGATGGCGGCGCCCACTTACGCGAACGAATTGATGCCTGGGATCAGCGGCAGCCCCGAGATTACGACGGGGGTTGGATTTACCCGGGAAGAAGCAAGACGTTCCGCTGTAGGGGAAGCCATCGAACGTTACTGCGGCTCGTACTACGTGCGTTCCGGAATGGCATTGGCTTCCTGGAGAGAACTGAAGGGAGCGGTTCATCCGGAGCGTTTTGCCTGGTTTCATCCGGATCAATATTTGCAAGAGGATTTTCCCTTTGTGCGGTTTACGGAGGACACCAAGGTGAGATGGGTGCCCGGATACAATTTGACACGGGGGCAAGAGGTATGGGTCCCGGCGGCAGCGGTATGGGAAAATTATCTTCCCGGCGAGGACGAAGCGCTCGTGTGGAGAGGGTTGACCACGGGACTTTCATGCGCCCCCACAGCGGAAGAAGCCGTATTGCGGGGGATATTGGAAATCGTCGAACGGGACTCGTATTCCATCATGTGGCACAACAAACTAAGTTTGCCCAGGCTGAATGTGGAAAGCAACAAGCGGCTTCATGAGATCTACCAACAGTATTTTGCCGCGGAACACTTCCGGTATCATCTGGTTGATACGACCACGACGCTTGGCATTCCTGCAGTTTGCGCCATCATGAAAGCGCCGAATGGACGAACCATTGTCGGAGCCGCTTCCCGCCCTTCCCTGGAGGAAGCATGCATCAAGGCGCTGTGTGAGATTGCGCAGCAGTGGATGGGATGCCGCTACCTTTCTACCAAATACATTCACTTTACCCTCACGCCTGACGAAGTTGAGGATTTCGTGCTGCGTCCGTTCTTCTATTGTGACGAGCTGAACCACAGCCATGCAGCATTCGTCTATCAGTCAACGGTCGAAAACGATGTGCCGGCGGGGAAATGGCTGTCCGAACTGAATGTGACGGAGGAGTTGGACAAGTGTATCGCAGCGCTGGAACGGAACGGACTAGAGGTGATTGCCGTCGACATTACATTGCCGGACGTCAGACAGCTCGGCTTGCACGTCTATCGGGTCATCGTTCCCGGGGCGGTGGACATTACGCGCAGTGAAAAGGAAAAGGTTGCGGGCGGAACCCGGCTTTATCAGGTGCCTGTTGAGATGGGATACCTGGACCGTCCCTACACATACCACGAATTGAATTCCATGCCACATCCCCTTCCGTAACAGAGCCGTTGGAGCTGGGAGGTTTTCGATGAAAAGAGGAATAGACTATTCTTTCCGTTTGATCGAGCACAATCGTTTGCACCCGGAACATGTGACTGCGTGGTATCACGAAAACAGCAAGCTGTTTCCCTCTGTATATTGGGCAAAAGAGGAAGCGAGAAAAGAACTGCTGTCGATTCTGCATGAACGATATCATGTGGAACACTCGTATAAAGATTATGGAATCGCAGAAGAATTGGACATAAACGAACGAGAGGAGCTTCCTTCCTCCATACGCTCCTTGAAAGACTTGGCGCCGCACGCTGCCGGGCTGAATGCCGTGGAACTCTATGCTGTGACAAACAGTCATGGCGTCAATACCTTCTATCATTTTGATTTCCGCCGGTCAAAGCTGGTCCCGCTGCGCACTAGTTCCGATTCGTTTCTGCGTGACGCGCTGATCCATTCCGCTGAGGGAGAAGCGGATTCGGCCATTATCGTAACGGCCAATCTCGATCGAGGGATGCTGCTGCACGGAGAACGCGGTTACCGTGCGGTGCTGCTGCAGACTGGCAGAATGGTTGAAAAAATCACGACCCGGTGGGAGCGTGACCATATCCCGCATAAGGTGCATGTGGAATTTTTTGATGACCGCCTTCATGAGCGAATGGGGATCGACGGCTTTTACGAAGCGGTTTTTGCCGTGTTAACGGTGTTCAAACAGGGGGTAGACGCTTGAATGTTCAGGATCGGCCTGTCAACGACAATCTCCGGTTGGTAAACGTTGAGACAGGTAAATTTTTGACGTCAGCCTATTACGTTCTGTTTCGTGTCCCGCCTGACTGGCCGCTATGGTTTTGGAGCGGCCTGATGGACAGCCTGGTCGCGATTCACTGTATACAGCATCCGGACAGTCGCAGGTGGGAACGGCCGGAGATTGTTGAGCACAGGTTTCAAGAGGCGAGTTATGTTGGGCTCAAGATGGAATCGCTGTCGAGCGGCGAACCATTTGGTACAGATGACAGCCATGTCCAATTCCTCCTGTCCGTCGTCTGTGCGCCGCTGATTAACCAGGAAGCGTACGTGAACTGGATGTCCGCAGCCCCCCGCAAGATCGCACGCAGAAGGATTCACGTCACGAGCGCAATCGACCCTGTCACCTCATCTTTGCTGCGTTTTCTGGACGCGGACGGCGACAAATGGGGAGACGAGCTTTTGGATCGTTCCTTCATCGCACAGCAGTACGACCATCTTGTTCGGGAGGCTCCCGCTATCTGTTATGCAATTGGAACAGGCGATCCCGCCCAAAATTGGAGAGTGCTGCAGAGTTGGTGTGGAGAGCGTTCGCGGCTGTGGACTGCTGACGTTAAACAGGAAAGGACGGGAGTTGATCCGCGTGTTCCCGATCCCGTCTCCGGGACGGATGCCGGCGATTCCCATCTGATTGTCTTGCCATACCGGCTGACAGCGAAGAACCCCTCTTTGCCGGCGCGCATCAGCCTTCAGGTTGCCAATGCCCTGTTGGGCGGATGCTTCCACTCCAAGTTGATTTCCCGCATACGCAGAGAACTGGGGTTGGCTTACTTCGCGTTCTCCGTGTGGGATCAAACGACGGGAACAATCGTGATGGTGGCAGGGGCGGAGCCTGACAATCGCGATCAGGTGCGCGAAGAGATGGTGGGACAGCTCCACGCCCTGCAGCGAGGTGATTTTACCGATCGCGACCTGCAGGTGACCAAGCGGTTTCTGATCAGTGATGCGTGGTACACCATGGATGATTGTGATTCCATCGTCAGCTGTCATCTTGCTCATGTCGAGACAGGGGAACCATTCGAACCTGCATCCAGGGTTGCGCTTATTCAAGACGTGACCAAGCAGGATGTAATGGAGGCTGTGTCTTTCCTGGAACCTGTTCTGATGGAGGAGTAATATGAAGGCAATTCGAAATGGTTCCGATTGGCAATGTGTGGAGTGCCACAACGGGATGACCGTTCTGTTTATCGAAAAACCGCAATACTACTCCGCACACGTTCGGCTCGTGGTGAAGTACGGTTCGCTTCACCACCGGTTTTTTGATCCGATTTCATCCGCCACAGTGGTTCAACCCGAAGGTGTGGCGCATTTTCTTGAGCACGCCCTTTTTCCCAGTGAGGGCAATGACGCGTACGTTCAACTGGCTGAATACGGAGCCGATTTGCAGGCTTCCACCTATATTGACCGAACGGCCTTCTATTCCACCACCGTTGGAAACGTCATGGACACGGTGGGCTTTTTGCTGGAGTTGGCATTTCGTTCGAACATCACGGAAGACAGGATTCAGCTGGAAAAACAAGTCATTCAAAATGAAATGTTGATGTCTCAAGCAGATCCGGCTGAAGTGGCGAGACAAAACATGTTGAATGCCTTGTACTGGAACCATCCTGTCAAAAAGGACGTCAAAGGGACAGAGGAGTCTCTGTCGCAAATCACGCTCGACCATGTGCGAACGGCCCATTCCCTGTTTTACGTACCGCACAATTGTCTGCTTCTGGTCGCGGGGAATGTTCACATACACGATCTGGTGGAACGAGCAGAGCAAATGGTTTCCCGAAAGCCATTCGCCGCCACGGCAGATCTGCCTGAGTGGCGAGAACCGCCTAACGCCGTGCAGGACTTCTCGCTTGCGGAAATGGGCTTGAATCAGGCGTACGTGCACGTCGGATACAAGCATGTCCATGCCGGTCTGACAGCAACCGCTCTGTTTCAGGAGGAGTTGGTCATTCGCATTTGTGCCGTGATGCTGGAACATGAATTGTACAATTTGCTCAACGAGAAGGAATTGACCGGTGATGATGGATCGGCTGACGCCATCAGGGTGAACTACTGCCGGGCAGCCGATGCCGGATATCTGGAGATCACTGCTCAGACCGATTCGTGGGAATGGTTTCGTGAAGCTGTCATGCAGGCGGCAGAGCGGGTGAGAAATGCCCCATGGTCGGAATCGCTTGCGGATGACTGGAAAAAATTGTGGCTGCTGCGCTGCCAAAAAGAAGCAAATGACCTGAGCGTCTTGACGTATTATCTGGAAAAATGGTGGACAACGCTGGAGGGGTTTGATTTGGACCGCACCTTGAGGAACATTTCCGCACGACATCTCCGCGATGCGATCGAGCGCTTGCTAGTTCCGGAAAACATGGCAGTGAGCGTTGTTTGTTGACCATGATCAACATTCACCCAAATGAATGACGTCCCCGCTTGGAGTTACCGTTCAACACCCGGATGGATTGTGAGGAGAAAACATGAATGATCAGAAATATTCCATTGAACTCCTGAACCTGAAAAAACGATATGGAGATTTCGAAGCCGTTCACGATCTCACGCTGCACGTGAAAAAGGGAAGCATTTTTGCATTCCTGGGAAATAACGGTGCCGGGAAAACCACGACGATTAAAATGATGACCGGACAGCTGAGGCCGACGGGGGGAAAGGTGCATATCCTGGGCCAGGATATCTGGGAAGATCGCAAAGCGCGAAAACAGGTCGGGTATGTTCCTGACACCCCTCTGTTGCACGAAGGGCTGACGGCTCGTGAAATGCTGTGGTTCGTTGGCGGATTGTACGGGATTCCGCTTGAGACTGCCAGGCAGCGGGCTGATCAATTGCTGGGACAAATGGGGTTGTCGGAGCGAGCCGATGATTTGATTCGCGACTTTTCGTTGGGGATGAAACGGAAAATGGCGATTGCAGCCGCCTTGATCCACAAACCGGAAGTCTTGTTGCTGGACGAGGTCACCAACGGTCTGGACCCCAGAGCGAGCCGGGAAGTGAAGGAACTGATCAAGGAAGTTGCTCGCGAAGGATGTACCGTTTTCTTGACAACACACATCCTGGATATCGTGGAAGAATTGGCGGACACCATCGCGATTTTGCATAAAGGGCAATTGAAAATCCAGGGGACATTGGAGGAGCTGAGGTCTGTCGTCGAGATGCCCAACGCCACCCTTGAGCAAATCTTTTTGTCGTTGACCGGGGAAGAGGGACAAGGAGGGAGTCAGGCATGTCAGACCAGTTGAAATCCATCTGTTTGCTCTACCTGAAACCCCGTTGGAATACCGGTTTCCGCCACAGTCGTCTGAAACCTGCGCTGTGGATGCGGTTGAGCGAAGTGCTCGTTGCGTTTCTGCTGGTCGACCGTGTGGCTCATCTGCTGGTTAACTTTGATCTAACCGCCCTGCTGTATCTGGCAGCTGTTGAGGCCATGCTGGTAGGAAGTTTGCGCCTGTTTTTTGACGTCTCGTCCCAAATGTACCAGCATCGGCTCATGCCTCTCATCGTCGCCTCGGGAGCCCCGCCTTTTCTCCACCTGACCGGCATGTGGCTTGCTTCCCTGCCGATGATGGGATGGTCCGCCCTGATTTTCTCCTATGCGTTGACGGGGAATTTTCAGGGGCTCGATCGCATAACCGCCATGGCGGCCGTTTTTGCGGTGTCGTTTGCGGCCAACGCCCTCTGGGAGCTGTTGGGCCGTTTGTATCTGGCCGTCTTTGTGTACCTTCAGCCGCGGCTCGTGAAGATGCTGTTTGGCTTGTCCATTGTAGGCTTTATCGGCGTAATTGCGGGGGTGGCTTACCTGCTGGTGCGGATGCCGATGTTCGCGTCGGCTGATGTTGCAGCACTGGAGCGGTATACGTTGTACGCGATGGGCATCCTCGGCATCCCCGGACTGGTACTGGCGCTGATGCCTCGCAGGGTAGGGACGTGGTATGTAGACGGGTGGCTTCGCATGCAGGAGACCGGACACACGGTACGGTCCACCAGGTCCGGTTTTGTTCGCATCGTTCCCGGAATTCCCGGAACAATTCAGGCGAAGGATGTGGCCGTCATCTGGCGGAATCCGATCACCAAAATCCGCTTGATCGTATGGGGAGTGTTATTGCTTGGCCTTGCCTGGTTGATCAGCAGTCATACAAATGACGGTCAATTCGCGTTCTGGGGCGTGTCGGTTGCCGCCAGCTCGCTGATTCCCTTCATCTCCGTATTCCTTTCCGCTCTGGTCTTTGGTGAGATTGCCGTCACGCTGTATACAGCTGAACGGGAATGCGTGTATCTGTATCAGGTGGCTGGCATTTCCTACACCTCGCTGGTGGCTGGCAAAGCAGCCAGTGCATCGCTCCTGATCACCTTGCCGGCGTTCATCGGCAGTCTCCTGTTGGGCGTTTGCACGAAACAGCCGGGCTGGGCAATTGCTGCCGGGCTGGGCAATACTTTGCTGATCTCCACGCTTACCGTTTTGCTTAAGGTAGGCATTCTCACCTTCGACAAGAGCGGCCTGAAAAAACAGGTCATGGAAGAGCAGTCCGGTCAACAGGTGATGCTGGAACAGGTTCCCCGCTCGCTCCTGTCGGCGGTGGCCTTTTGGGGGGCACTGTTTTATATCGGGGCCTTCTGGAAAGTATGGACGGATATGTGGCTGGAACCCGCGCTCATTTGGGCCGTGTTTGCAGCTCCGCCGTTGATCCTGTTGGTATTGGGCAGAAAGAGAGGGTTCGTTCAATGATTGTGGATCAAGAGGGATGGGTCGAGGTAAACGGCAAGAAGATCAGGGTGGAAGAATTAATCCGCGCCTGGAAAGATCCCGACTACCGCTCGCAGTTGTCTCACTTCCTCGGACGAGTTCCGCACCCCTCCGGGTACCCGTTGGATGAACTCAGTGAGGAGATTCTGGATCAGGAATAGAAGAGGGGTGAATCGATGAAAACAAAATGGCTGGCAGCATCCTATCCGGAGGATTTTTCTGGTGTCGGGCAATCAAATGTTGATACGGCAGGTGACTTCGACCGGGGATGGGAGGACATTCTGGAAACCATTGCTAATCGACCCGAGTTCCATTCCGCCGTATCGCTGACGCCTCTTCCCGGAAACGAGGACGCAAGCCTTCCGTTTCTTTCGTTTGTGGAACCTTTTTTGCATCTTGCGCGCGAACGATGGACGGAAGCAATCCCCGAACTGGGGTTTGGACCAGAAACAGTGGAAGTGGATCAGCTGTCATTGGTAAACAGCTTGCTGGTCGCCTTGGGAGACCAACTGCATGACATTGCGTCGAGAGCATTGGCCATGGAGCTGCATATCGCTGATTTGACCAACGAACTAACGGGGCAGACCGCCTCCGAGCGGCTCCATTCATTTGCGGAAAGCAAGCTGCGCGATCCGCAATTTTTCCGGGCGACGTTGGAGGAGTATCCGGTATTGGGGAGACTGTTGGCGACGCGTACGCTGTACTGGATTCAGTTTTCGCTGGAAGCCCTGAGCCACTTCGTCCAGCATTACCCCAACATCCAGGCACTGATGGACGGGACGTTTGGCAAGCTGGCGGAGGTGCGCGGGGGAGTATCCGACCCCCATAACCGCGGCAGAAGCGTACTGTTTTTTGTGTCGAACAGCGATCAAATCGTCGTCTACAAACCGCGGTCAATGGCTGTGGATGTATGTGTTCAATCCCTGTTGGCATACTTGAACGACCAAGGATTCCCCTGCCCGTTTTACGTCCAACGCGTTCTGGATTGTGAAGTGTGCGGCTGGGTGCCGTATGTTGAACCGAAGGAATGCCAGTCTGTGGAGGAAGTGCAGCGATTTTTCTTCAGACAGGGGGCCTATTTGGCCATCTGGCATCTGTTGGACGGAAATGATTTTCATGCGGAAAATGTGATCGCGCACGGGGAACATCCCCTCTATATCGATGTGGAGACGCTGTTCCAAACGCCGTTTTTCCAATTTGACAGCGGTACGGCCGAAGGAATCGCCAGCCAGTATCTGTTCGATTCCCCCCTGCGGACAGGACTGCTGCCCGTCTTGGCTTATCCGTCCGAGGGGCAGCCGGGGGTGGAATTCAGCGGTCTGGGCGGCGATGAGTCGGAAGTCACGTATTCAGTGGAATGGCTGGATACGGAAGGGGACGATCTTCCCGTATTCAGGCGCTCTTCCTTCCCCTTGCCTCCGTTTGACAATTTGCCCATGTTGGACGGCAAGAGGATGAAGGCCGTCGACTTTCTGTCGTTTATTGAAAAGGGATTTGAATGGATATACCGCTTCTTCGCTGAACGCAAACAGGAGTTGACAGCTCAAGGGGGAATATTGGACCGGTTCCGCCGCGTTCGCATTCGCTATGTGATCCGTTCCACCCAACACTATTACAATTTTCTGCAGGCGGGGAATCACCCTGACTACCTGAAAAGCGGACGGGATCGCGAAAAGCTGCTGGATCGACTGTACCTCGGGACAAAGCGATATCCGCTGCGAAAGCAATTTGTTCCGCATGAAAAACGGGACCTGCTGTACGGAGACATCCCCTTGTTCACGACCCAACCGGACTCCAGGGACGTCCAAGACGCGCAAGGCAGATGCGTGGTCACCATGTCGCAAGCAAGCGGGTGGGATCGCGTGATGCGCCGCTTGGATCTGCTGGGGGAAGACGATCTGGCAAAATCCCTTGCCATCATCCGGAAGACGATCCTTTCCACCAAACGTGAGCGCATGGACGTGCAGGGGGGAGGTGGAGACAGCCGGCCGACAGCGGTCGAAGTGAGCGGGGGGGACGTGCTCGGGTGTTTGCGGGGAATTGCCAACCACCTGGTTGATCAGGCTTTTTGGAATCCGCTTCGTACGGAAGCCACCTGGATTGGCTTTCAGTGCAACCGGTTCGGTCAGTGGAGTTACGATGTGCTTGATGGGTCCCTCTCCGACGGATTGGTCGGTCTGTCGCTGTTGTTGGTGGGTACAGGGACGATGTTGAAGGAAGGGAGCTATATCGACACAGGCCTGGCTGCGTTTCACACGCTCCTGGGCAGCAAGCGTCCCATCCGCCGGGCGGATGTCCTGTATGGAAGCGTGATGCTGCACCGTTTTCTCGGAGACGTTCGCTATGCGGAATGGGCGAGAGAGCAGGCAGGGTTGCTGATACGCGAGGTGCGGGAAAACCGTTTGGAGAACGTTGTGTCCTTGTTTGAAGCGGCGAAGGCATCTGTGTGTTATTGGGAAGCGGATCAAACGGAGGCGGCGCGTACGGCGGTGAACGAAATCGCCGCGCGCTTGTATCAAAAACTGCTGCAGGACGGCCAGGGCAAGGAATGGGTTCTCCCGTTGGTCAAACGTCTGGAACGACTGGGAGTGGCATCTGCGGGCGCGTTGAATTTCGAGCGTCCGTCCCTGCACAACCTTTCCCAGTGGGAGCGGCTCCATGTACTTGCAGATTGCCTTGGCTTGGACGGAGAGCCAGGCGCCTGCTTCAAATCCATAGAAGGAGAAATTGCAGAAGGAGAATTTCAACAGCTTGCTCAGCAATCCTTGCCCAACGATGGATATGCGAGCGGAACAGCCGGAGCGGTGGAAGTGCTTCTCCTCGGCGGACAGTGTTTCAATGACCCCGATTGCATCCGCCAGGCAGCAAAACTTGCTCAAAAGTTGGCCGCTCGAACAGGCTGGACGTTTGCTTCTCCGTCCTCATCCGATACACCCGGCTTATACCGGGGGGTGTCGGGAATCGCATACGCGCTGTTGCGTTCATCATTCCCGGAAAAGGTTCCTCCTTTTGCCCTTTACATGTAGGTCATGGAGAAAATGCTTCCTCGATGCTGGTTGATGGGGGGCGGATAACAGTTCCTGTCATGATGGAGTGCAAACGGGCGGAAATCACCAATCGGTGCGTGGATATATGAAGAAAATTATGAAGAAATTATGAAGAAGTAATGTTTGGGGAATATATGCTGGACTAGAAAATATTGAGAATGATAGAATTTGAAGAGGAAAAAAAGACTCTGGTTCATAGGATGGAGTTGAGACCAAAGGGGTAATGAGGCATGTATGTGGACATGTATTTTACAGCGATCGTCGCTCATCAGGACCCAGAGACATGTGAATTCCTCTCCAATTTATTGACAGAAAGGATGTGGGGAGTTACCGGGATCGCGACAACAGGACAGGAGGCGATTGATGCAGTATTTCGGAACAAAGCGGATATCGTGTTTCTCGATCCTGAATTGCGTGATCAAAAAGGGACCTATGTGGCCCAACAACTTGCTACGTTGTTTCCGCATACGGAATCAGTTCTGGTGCTGGCCGATTCCACCCACCCATCTTGGGCGTTTGAAATTGATGCGGTCGATTACATCGTAAAGCCCTTTGAACGGGAGAGGCTGCACAAGAGCCTCTACAAGATTGAGTGCTATCTCTTCGGGAAAAGGGCGGACCCTCGTTTTGTAAGCAGTTTTATCGGCATCCGCAACAACAATGAGATTGAGTTTATTGATCAGCGCGACATCGTCTTGATTTCATCCGAAAAACGGGTAACCAAAATCTACCTTCACTCCCCTGAACGCCGCAGAGTAATAAAAGTTTCCGAAAGCTTGTGTTCATTTGAAAAACGCTTGCATGCGACAAGCTTTTTTCGGACTCACCGCAGTTATCTGATCAATTTGCGATATCTTCACAAAATTTATCCATCAGGCCAAACGTATATCGCCACCTTTAAAGGTTTGCAGGAGATTGCATACGTAAGCAAAAACAAAATCGGAACGTTGTACAAAATGGTCAACATTGGCTAGCTCGTCTACATTGGCAAAAAATCGTCAGGATGCTGACGAGCTGTGAGATGATGCCAACACACCAGGGAAGTGCTGCGGGAACTGAAGTATTCGGAAGAAGCAATCCGGGAGCTGGAGGAGAACCAGATCATCTGACAGCATCCTCGTCCACACCACGGACGTTGACTGCAAACGGAGCCCCCTTTCTGAGGGAAAGGGGGCTGTTCACTGTTGAAGCCGGGTTGTTAACTGCTGAAAAAACCGCTGTGGCTGCTGTGTTTGCGGCGGTAGTGCTTATGGCCGTAAGAAGTGTGCCCAAAATGGCCGAAGTGGCCGCGGTGGCGGTAATCGCTGCTGCTGTAGCGGCGGTATCCGCCTGTTTTCATCAGCAGACCGGCCCCTTTTTTCAGCAGGGCGATCACCACGATTGCTGCGATGATCAACAGCAGCAGGCCGATGCCGAGTATGGTGAGAATGATGGACATGCTCATCGTCTCCTTGTCATGGGGGTCTACCTGTATGTACGAACGGGCAGGCGCCCGGTTTCAGAAGGACGACGAGCTTACGATTTCGCTTGCAGATAGCGTTCGTACGGCGTGTAATCGATCTGTTTTTTCTGCAGGTGCTGAATCAGCCACTTGTGATCCCGCTTCGGCGTGGCGATGATGTAGCCTTTGACAATCAGCTCGGTGGTGATGGTCGTCGCCTTTTCCTCCAGGGCGAGCTGGCCGATCTTCGCCGCGATCGAGCGGCGGGCCACATCTCGGAACAGATTCGGCACCGGTTCCACCAGTTCGTTGAGCAGGGCAAGCCCTTCATCCGTCCACATGGAGCGGGTCTGTTCGATATAGTAGTCCTGCCAGTCCAGCTCCGATTTGCCGTCTTGTTTTGGCATGGATTTCAGGAACTTGCGGAACATGAAAAACCCGCCGATGCCCATCAGCATGACCAGCACAAACGACCAGCCGATGATAAACAAGGAAAAACCCGTGGACATTTGCATTGCGTATGCAACCCCTCAATCCAGTTCTTCTAAGCGCAACTATAGCGCATTTCACGCGTTCCAACAAATCTTTTTTCCACACGTCGTGCGCCATTCCCGAAAGTACCTGGTTACAGCGTACTGGAAGCGCAGGATGTTTGCAAGCGGGCAGGGCAGCCGAGAGGAGAAGCGGAAGGCGGCATTTGGGATACAGTTGACGGGCAGATGTGCGAAGTAGGCGGTTTACTCTTCCCAAGCGCACATACAATTTAGTATTATTAGAATGAGACTCAAAAGGAGCTGACGCCCATGTTCAAGCTAGGACAACGTGTCGTCATCATTGCTGACACCTTTGAACAAGGGTTGCCGGTTGGTGAATACGGGTACCTGATTGGTCGTGATCGAAATCCCGACAGCGCGTTTGCGTGGATTGTGCGCATTCCAAAGATAGATAAGCAGTACGCTGTACCGGAAGAGGACATCGCCTTGGAAGAGAAGCTGATCGAGCAGGAGGCGGAACGCATCCAACGGGAGGCACTGCTTGACTTTGCGCTGGCTACCCGCAACGAGGCTCTCTTCCGCCAACTGATGGGCATGCAGGATGAAGCAGCGGACAATGGCGACCCGGTAAAGGAATCAATGGAAGAGTTCATTCGCAAAGTGAATATAAAAGCCTGGATCTAACGGGGGCCCTTGGACAGCGAACGGTTTCCTTGCGAGGAAATCGTTCTTCTTCTTGGGGGCATGTCCCTGTTTGACATGGCACAGAGACGAAAGTGAGGCTGTTGCATGTCGGATTTTGTGACGTTTACCAACGAATTTGGCCAAACGATCCAGATGTCGCGCGAAGATTTCCAGAAGAAAGTAATCCCCAACTATCTGGACAAGTACTGGGACGAGAAGGAAAAGCTCCGCGATTTTGCGATGGGGCTGGTGCGCGACCAGTTCACCGAACAGGCGGCCATCGCGGCTGATCGACTGCTGGAACTGTACGGACCGATCGAGTCTGCGATCTTGTTTCGCGCCGTGGTGCACATGCAGGCGCTTGAGTTCGACAAGGCCAAGGCGATGCTGATCGACTGTTTGGAGCGCTTTCCCACCTCCGGCACAGCTTGTACCAATCTGGCCAAAATCTACGCCTATGAGGGCGACGAGGCCAAAGCGTTTGAAACCTTGGAAGCCGGACTGTTCAAGGACCCCAATCAGGAGAACGGGCTGAACATGTACATGGAAAGCTTCCTGAAGTTTGGCAAACGGGAAGAGCTGAAACAGCGGCTTGAGGCGCTTGCCGCCAAAGAAGGGGCGTGGATGCCGCAGCTGCACATAGCGCGCCTGTTCCTGACGGAGGACAATTTGCTGAAGGCGGTGCAGTGGTACAGGCAGGCCATCGACGGTGCCAAGGGGAAGGAAGACGTGGTCATGACTGTCACCGGCGAACTTGGACAAGCCGGGTACGTCTATCAACTGATCCAGATCTGCGAGGAGTACTGGACGCCCACATTCCAACTCCCGTACGCGGGCTTCAACTACGCCAACGCGCTGCTGGCCACGGACCAGAAGGAAAAGGCCATCGCCATCCTGCGTGAGATGCAGCAGCATCTGGCCGACAAGTACAAGCCAATGGTGGACCAATTTTTGGCCCGGGTGCCGGGAGCACAGGAGACGGAAGCAGCAATGCGGGAGCAGGCGCAGACGCCGACGGTACCCAGACAGGCAGAATCGAACAAAAAGAGTTGGTGGAAGTTTTGGCAATAGCCCGTTTGCATCCAGGTGTCCGGCAGTATGTACAGCCGGACGTTTTTTGTGTGAGGGGAGAAGCGGGTGAGTCTGTGCCGTGGACGAACGGAACGTGTTTCACGCAGACCGGCGCCGTTCCCTGTGAAAGCGGATTGGCGCCGGTGACAAGCCTCTATTGAAACTGGCGGGTGAGCATCCGTTCGAGCACGGCGACGCCTTGGTACATCAGGGTGGCGACTACCGCAATGATCGCCAGGCTCACCATGACCAGCGTGAAGGTAATAAAACTGCTTAAAAAATCATCCGTGAAACACAAGCGACTCCAATACATATCCGCGCGGCTCTTTCGGGTGCCTTTGCGCCGTAATGCTCTTGACCAGGATAGACACAAATTGTTTCTTTTCCTCAAAGGACAGTTCTTCCCAAGACTGTTGCAGATTTTCGTACAGGGAGAGCAATTGTTCATTTGAGAAACGGTTTTCCAGCTGTTCGGACTCGGTTTGAATCAACTGTTCCAGCTCGGCTTGGCGAGTATTGAACGCCTCCAGCTGCTCTCGCAGTTCATCCATCTCAATGAGGTCTGTGATGAAAAGCTGTTGGAGGCGTTTGCGCTTCTGCTTCAGAGACTCCAGTTCTCGTTTGTAGTCGTCAAGGTTTGCGGCTTTCAGGCAAGCGTTTTTGTCTCCTGTTACCTCACGCCTGATCTGATCGGTACGGTTGCGCAGCTCAGCCAAAAACAAGCGCTCCAATTTGTCTTCACGGATTTGGAAGTGATGACAAGCACCTGGCTTTGTAAACGAGCAGCGATAATACCTGATAGGCTGACCTGGCGTCTTTTTTCCTTTGCTGTGGTAAGTGGTTCCGTTCAACGTGCTGCCGCAGTTCGGGCATGTCACCAGGCCGGAAAAGAGGTACCCGGAAGCTACACTCCGTGGTTTTTTCATCGCTTGTGCGTCGAGGATTTTTTGAACAAAATAAAATTCCTCTTTATCGATGATGGGAGGAAGCGCATCCTCAACGATGATCCAGTCTTCTTCCGGTTTTACGGTTGTGATTGTGCCTGTTTGGGTGGTGTAATTATAGCGGAGTGTGCCGATATATATCGGGTTTTTCAAGATTTTTTGGACGGTGTTGACAGAAAAAATGGCATTGTTTTTCGTTCTGCACCCTTGACGATATAACTCTTCGGTTACTTTATTGAGATTGGCGTGTTTGGCATATAGCCGAAAGATCATCCTGACAGTTTCTGCTTCTTTCTCGTTCACAACGAGCTCTCCATTTACTTTGTCATATCCAAAAGGGGCTTTCCCGCCTGGCCGTTTTCCTTGCCGGGCCTTTTCCACTTTGCCGAATTTCGTGCGTTCCCCAAGGTTTTCCCGTTCCCATTGAGCCAGGGCGGCAACCAGCGTAATGAACAGCCTGCCGATCGCTGTTGTCGTGTCGTATACTTCTGTAGCGCTCTTGAACGTTACGTTGTAACGATCAAACTCCTGAAGAAGGTTGTACAAGTCCAGGACAGATCGCGTCAGCCGGTCCAGCCGGTACACAAGCACAACGTCAATCAGCCCGCAGTGGATGTCATTGAGCATGCGCTGTAATTCAGGACGATTGGTATTCTTCGCGCTCACCCCCTCATCGATGTAGTAATCAGCGATTTCCCAACCTTGCGATGTTACATAGGCCGTTAACCGCTCGCGTTGAGCAGGGATGGAATATCCTTCTTTCGCCTGTTCGTCCGTACTGACACGGATGTATAAAGCGGCTTTTTTCATGATGCGACTCCCCTCCCTACAGGAATGCATATGCAGCAATTCTTCCGTGTCTGCAACGCAAATGATACGTTGCGCTGCTTCCCCAAAATTGACCGTGATTTCCACAGCCATTGAGAGGGTGAGCCGGGTTGAGCGTCATGTTAAACAAGCTGCTCGACATAAAGTGACACTAAAGGAGGGGATGAACATGAAGGTTGTTGTGACGTTGCCGCCTGATTATCCCCGAAACGACCCCAACTATCCAAGCAAGGAACGGCTTGAAATGGCATATACCGCATTATTGCCAGCCATGATTCGCATACTGACGCAGAAGCAGAAAGGAAAGAAGCAGGCGAATTCTGCCTGATTGCCCGATCTCGGGCAAACGGACAAGCCCAACGGGAGAAACATTCGATTTGGAACGCCTCTTTCGCTGAAAGGAGGCGTTTCGTTTGATTTACATTGGCATTTTACATTTCGTGAGTGACGTACAGGTGTTCATTGAGACAACAGATGGTGGTAACATTAGGTAAGGTTAGAGGAGGTAATGACATGAAACGAATCCATTTTTTCCTGTCCAGCGTAAATGCAGCCATTTTTACGGTAGGCAGCCTCTTTGCGACCGTTCATCCGCCTATCGCGCAGGCACAAACGGTACAGAAAGACTATGTAAACCATCCGGAAAAAGCCAATATCGAATATGCGGTGAAAAATAGACTGATGTGGTTGTATCCAGACGGGAATTTCCGTCCCGAGCAGCCGATTACTCAGGCCGATGTGGTCGCTGGGTTGGTTAATGTGAAGGGCTTGACGGTAGGTACGCCGGTCCAAGGATTCCCGGCCAATCATTGGGCAAAGGTTTACTATGAAAGAGCCAATAAAGACGGAATGCTTAATGGTGTCGTTATCAGTCCCAATAAAGTGTTGACTCGTGAAGAAGTGGCAAAACTTCTCGTAAATGCTTGGCAAAACGTGAGAGCATCGGTTACTCAAAAAAATTCCGAGTTTCGTAAAAATGATTCATACGTTCAATTTGTTGTTGGTTCAAGACAGATGAGGCCAAAGGCCGGAAAGTTTCCGAATGGTGTAGCAACGAGTTTGTACGATTCGTTTGGTTCGTTGACTAGGGCTGAGCTTGCTTATACTTTGTCGTTCATGAAAAAGGACTTCATGGAAGTACGAGAGGCAGAAGTAATCGCGGACAAAATGCACAATTCAATCAAGATAAGTGGCGGCTATATCACAGTGTGAAGATCAACGTTAAAATCCCCAATATAATCGGTTGAAAATTCCCCACTTTCATCGCAAACTCTCTCCTTGGAGGAGAGAGGAATCATGATAAAGAATGGGGAGTTTTACATGATTCACGAAAT
>NZ_SDLF01000140.1:0-462 GCF_013096935.1 Brevibacillus sp. MCWH
TTTGTTTAGAAAACGGCGAAACAGGTACATTTAACGAAGCTAGATGGAAAAAAGACAATTTGTTTGATGCTATGAATAGAGTTAGAGCAGATATTGAAAAGAAAAATTCTTTCTTTAGATCTTTTAACACAAAACATAGTGGATTTTTAAAACTAGGTAAAGTAAAAGAAGTAAATAAAGATAACACATTTGCTATTGGGGAGTCAGTAGCTTTAATTGGGGGTAGCGTAATTGTAATTCCTGATAATACAGAAATTACTTTACCTGAAGCAGGTAATGAAAGTCGAGTAGACTTAGTATTTTTAGAATTCTGGTTAAGTGAAAAGAAAAAAGGTGATCCTATTTACAAAAACGGGTTTGTGGGTACTACTATCGAAAGATATGCTGTAGCAGATGAAGTTGTTGAAGAATATAGAATTAGAGTTGTAGATGGAATTGATGAAATGAATACAGACGATGGGT
>NZ_SDLF01000141.1:0-461 GCF_013096935.1 Brevibacillus sp. MCWH
GGTTAATGTTCTCGCATCTTTGTCAGCTGCGACCTTTATGTAGTAACTGTCTTTATCAAACGTAAGCGCATCGTCCGTAAGCGCTTTGTAATAGATTTTGTCAATCGCATCACTCGAATTGGAGATTAACTCGCGCAGGAAAATTTCTTTTTGGGTATAAATGGAGTTAATCATCATATCCAGCAAGCGTTTAGACTCTGCTTTAAACTCTTTTTTCGCCACTCTTGATCGCTCCTTTACCATTATGTAAACCCTTTTCAGCATCTATTTATCACATAAGATGACAATTGTCAATTAGATTGATAGATGCATATATATATGTAAATTTAACATTAGTTGGATTTGTTTTCACTCTTTTTCTCACTCATTCTCATAAAAAAGAGAGGCTTCATCATCCTCTCTTTTTTTCTGTGTCATTCCAGCGGCCAAACTCCCGCTTCATCCATATATGCACCGGGTAG
>NZ_SDLF01000142.1:0-460 GCF_013096935.1 Brevibacillus sp. MCWH
ATATGAGCTTGATCGAGCGACGACGGTTAGCAATTTAACGAGCGTTTATGTACCAAAGGTAGAGCACGATGAACTGCTGTATCACGATTTTACTACTTTGCGACGTGTAATCGCGACGTTGCGCGGACCAAATGGTTGTCCTTGGGATCGGAAACAAACGCATGAATCGCTAAAAAAATACTTGCTAGAAGAGACATACGAGCTTCTTGATGCGATTGATCGGCAAGATGATGAAAATATGATTGAGGAGCTTGGGGACGTCCTATTGCAAGTGATGCTCCACGCTCAAATTGGCGAAGATGAAGGAATGTTTTCCATTGATGATGTGATTCGAGCCATTACAGAAAAAATGGTACGCCGTCATCCTCACGTATTTGGGGACGTTCATGTTGATCATGCTGAAGAGGTTGTGCGCAATTGGCAAGCGATAAAACAAGAGGAAAAAGAAAAGGTATTCGAT
>NZ_SDLF01000143.1:0-460 GCF_013096935.1 Brevibacillus sp. MCWH
ATTATCAACTGGTGCTGGTATATGGTTTATAATACCTTCATAAATAGCTTCCATATTTTCATCCTGTTTCTCTGGGTTCGTACTAGCTGTACCGTTAATAGCAGAAGCATAAACAACAGGAAATTCAATTTGCTCTTCAGTAGCACCCAATTCAATAAATAAATCTATAACTTCATCTACCACTTCTTCAGGGCGAGCAAAGTCACGGTCAATTTTGTTTACAACAACAATTGGAGTTAAGTTTTGTTCTAAAGCCTTCTTTAATACGAATCGAGTTTGTGGCATACAGCCTTCGTACGCATCTACAACTAAAAGAACACCGTCCACCATTTTCATAATACGTTCTACTTCTCCACCGAAGTCTGCGTGTCCTGGCGTATCCATAATGTTAATACGTGTATCTTTATAATTAATAGCAGTATTTTTCGCTAGAATAGTTATTCCACGTTCTCTTTCTATA
>NZ_SDLF01000144.1:0-460 GCF_013096935.1 Brevibacillus sp. MCWH
GTTTTAGAGGAGGGAGAGGTATGGCTGAAATTCACACGATGCACAACACCAAAGCCGGACGGGTGTTTGACGTCTGCAACATTCTGTTTCTCGGCGGTGTCGGCGCGATTACCATTTTGCCGTTTTTATATATTATCGCCGGTTCCTTTGCGACAGAAGCGGAACTCGCCCAGCGGAGCTTCTTTATTTTCCCGAAAACCTTTACACTTGATGCTTACAAGTATGTGTTTTCGACACCGACGTTCCTTCGAAGCATGGGCGTGTCCATCTTCATCACGGTGGTTGGGACGGCTGTACAGCTGTTTTTTACCTTCACGATGGCGTATCCGCTGGCGAAACGGCATGTGAAGGGACGGAATCTGCTGTTGAATCTGGTGATTTTCTCCATGCTGTTTTCAGGCGGCATGATTCCGACGTGCCTTGTCGTAAAATCACTTGGCCTTTTGGATACGTATTGGGC
>NZ_SDLF01000145.1:0-460 GCF_013096935.1 Brevibacillus sp. MCWH
CCATTAGTGACGGGAAAATCGAATTGTTGCCAAAAAACGTTTCAAAACTAAACGGGCTCATTCGTCTCGGAAACGAACTTGGTATTTCGTTAAAAGAAATGGTTGTGATCGGCGATCATATGGATGATATGCCAGCCATTGAAGCGGCTGGTCTTGGCGTTGCGATGGGGAATGCGCCAAATGAAGTAAAAGCGGTTGCTGATTGGGTGACGCGCTCAAACGAGCAACTAGGTGTGGCTTATATGATTAAAGAACATTTTCGAAAGCAACATCGCCCGCAATTTTTACGGCAAATTCGCACGACAGAGAAAAAATAATTTCCGTTTCTTGACGAGCTTTTCGCTTCTTCTGTACACTTAAATGAGTTTAATACTTTGAAGCGAAAGGTGATTTCATTGCGTATTGACATTTGCGGACTTGAGCCGGTTGATCGTTTTCAACGTTCTTTAGAGGTTATTAC
>NZ_SDLF01000146.1:0-459 GCF_013096935.1 Brevibacillus sp. MCWH
AGCAGTATCAATTCAAACAGAAAAAGGAAAAGTGGAAGGTCCATTCCTTTCAGCTTGCCATATTTATTCTCTTTTTCTCGGGCTGGGAAACCTCCAGCAGGCAGGGCTGGATCGATCCGCTGATCTTCAGCTCTCCATCAGCTGTGTGGCGATTAATGCTGGAGAAACTTGGTGACGGTTCTTTACTGTCACACATCGGCGTCACTTTATTTGAAACGGTGCTTGGCTTTTTGCTTGGGACGTTTATGGGCACGTGCCTCGCCGCTTTGTTATGGTGGTCTAACCGACTTGCCAGAATTTTAGATCCGTATCTTGTGATTTTGAATGCAATGCCGAAAGTGGCCCTAGGTCCGATCCTGATTGTCGCGCTCGGTCCCAGTTTTATCAGCATCATTGCGATGGGAGCCATCATCAGCGTCATTATCACAACCATCGTTGTCTACACCGCCTTCCAGGAGG
>NZ_SDLF01000147.1:0-456 GCF_013096935.1 Brevibacillus sp. MCWH
GTCCTCAAGTGTTGCTAACTCGTCTTCTGTCAAAGTTTGTGGTGGATATACAGCGATTGAGTCACCACTATGCACACCAGCACGTTCAATATGTTCCATTATTCCTGGAATAATGACCGTTTCTCCATCACAAATCGCATCAACTTCAATTTCTTTACCAGTTAAATATCTATCGACTAGTACCGGATGTTCCGGACTCGCTTTTACAGCCTGGGTCATATAGTTTTCTAACTCTTTGTCATTGTCTACAATTTCCATTGCGCGACCACCTAATACATAAGAAGGTCTTACTACAACCGGATATCCGATTTCTGCAGCATTCGCTAATGCTTCCTCAGGTGATGTAGCTGTTTTCCCTTGTGGCTGTGGCACGTTAATTTTTCTTAATAGTGCTTCAAATTCTTTTCTATCTTCAGCACGATTTAGATTTTCTAGTGAAGTACCAAGTATTTTAAC
>NZ_SDLF01000148.1:0-455 GCF_013096935.1 Brevibacillus sp. MCWH
CCTTTTGATGGTGAAACAAAAAAAGCTATCGTTGAAGTTATTCCTACTTATTTAAGAAAGATTTTATCATCGTTGTCAGGTAAAGAAGAAATTGCGTTTGACTATAAAGAAGGTGTGTTTAAAACTGTAAGACAGATGAAAAAAGAATTTGATGATAATAAGAAAAGAACAGCTTTAAGTGCGTTTTCTGATGAAATTAATGAAATTAAAAACCTGAGTAAATCATTCATGTTTGCAAACGTCGAGGATCGTAGAAAGTTTAGTGATGGAATAGAAAAGTTTTTCTTAAAATTAGCTGAATCTGATAAGTTAATAAACCCTAGACCTTATAAGGATAAATATGGGTTTACTGTTGATGAACTTTCAGATCTTTATGACTTTGAAGGTGATATTAATCAATTAAAACTATTCCGACAATTAATATTATCTTTACCTAAATCTCAACAAATGAAATT
>NZ_SDLF01000149.1:0-455 GCF_013096935.1 Brevibacillus sp. MCWH
CATTGAAACCCGCCATCGACGGTTGCGACGCATCGTTGCCCATCGCCATCAGAAAGGCTGACGCCTGGTTCAGCCCGATGCCCATGTTCTTGGTCTGGTCGACCAGCATCTGGACGCCGTCTGCGACCTGACGACCGGCGCTGGCGAGGTCGTTAGCTCCATTTTGCATGCGGATCAGGCGCGCCCGGGCGGCGTCCGGATTGTCCAACCCCAGTGCTTTCCGCGAGCGGACTACCGAATTCAGCGATCGCCCCAGATCGTTCACCACCGCCGACACGGTCTGCGGTGACCGCGTGGACTGCAGCTGACGCGCCAGGCCGACAACCTTGTCGAGAGTGCCATTGTCACGTGCGGTTTGCAGCTTGTGAAACTGAACGCGCGCGTTGCCACACATAGGGTTGCTGTCACAGACCGGGCTGGTATCCAAAGCGGCGACAACAGAGTCAAGCCAATCG
>NZ_SDLF01000014.1:0-87015 GCF_013096935.1 Brevibacillus sp. MCWH
TGCGGACGGGATAAGCGCTGAAAGCATCTAAGCGTGAAGCCCCCTCCAAGATGAGACTTCCCACAGCGTCAAGCTGGTAAGACCCCTCAAAGACGATGAGGTTGATAGGTTCGGTGTGGAAGCGCGGCAACGCGTGGAGCTGACGAATACTAATCGGTCGAGGACTTATCCACTCCAATGATCCTTTGCACCATGCATATCCAGTTTTGAAGGCGCGAAGTCTTCAACGTTCCTCGGTAGCTCAGTCGGTAGAGCAATCGGCTGTTAACCGATCGGTCGGGGGTTCGAGTCCCTCCCGAGGAGCCATTATCCCGGATGGATGTCCGAGAGGCCGAAGGAGCACGATTGGAAATCGTGTAGGCGGGGATAACTCGTCTCGTGGGTTCAAATCCCACTCCATCCGCCATCATGGCCCGTTGGTGAAGAGGTTTAACACAGCAGCCTTTCACGCTGTCATTCAGGGGTTCGAATCCCCTACGGGTCACCATCTAAATGAAGTGGACCCTGCAAAGCAAACGTGATATGCTTAATAGCATACAGCGGCTTTGCGAGGTGACGTGGAGGCTTAGCTCAGCTGGGAGAGCATCTGCCTTACAAGCAGAGGGTCGGCGGTTCGATCCCGTCAGCCTCCACCATTACAGTAACATTGTAATCGTCGCGGGATGGAGCAGTCTGGTAGCTCGTCGGGCTCATAACCCGAAGGTCGCAGGTTCAAATCCTGCTCCCGCAACCAAATCTGGAGCTGTGGTGAAGCTGGAGTTCACGCCGGTCTGTCACACCGGAGGTCGCGGGTTCGAGTCCCGTCAGCTCCGCCATTTTCGTTAAGCGATGGCTCGGTAGCTCAGTTGGTAGAGCAGAGGACTGAAAATCCTCGTGTCGGCGGTTCGATTCCGTCCCGAGCCACCATATACAGGGGCATAGTTTAACGGTAGAACGAAGGTCTCCAAAACCTTTGGTGTGGGTTCGATTCCTACTGCCCCTGCCATTGCGTGGCGGTCGTGGCGAAGTGGCTAACGCATCGGATTGTGGCTCCGACATTCGTGGGTTCGATTCCCATCGATCGCCCCATTTTTAATCTCATATTGGGGCATAGCCAAGCGGTAAGGCAACGGACTTTGACTCCGTCATTCCTAGGTTCGAATCCTAGTGCCCCAGCCATTTATGCGGACGTAGCTCAATTGGTAGAGCGTCGCCTTGCCAAGGCGAAGGTCGCGGGTTCGAGACCCGTCGTCCGCTCCATTTGTCTCCTCGATAGGCTTTGGGCGGAACATGGTCAGCCCATGCCGAATATAAATAAAACAGAACATGGAGGCATAGCCAAGTGGTAAGGCACGGGTCTGCAAAACCCTTATTCCCCGGTTCGAATCCGGGTGCCTCCTCCATAAACGTGCCGGTATGGCGGAATTGGCAGACGCGCGCGACTCAAAATCGTGAGGGAAACCGTGGGGGTTCAAGTCCCTCTACCGGCACCATTACATAACGAAACAGCTCTTAAGATGCGAACCGTATCTTAAGAGCTTTTTTGCGTGCAGCTGAAATGGAACCGTACAAAGCGCGATTTTTGTGATTCGCGTCACATTGCCGAATGTCCGACAGCGGTAAACTGTTAGACAGAAGCATCGCCATTACATTAGACGAGGAGGCCGGAACATGGGTCAGACATTCAACGGTTCCGAAACGATCGGTGACATTGTAGCCGGTTTTCCCGGCGCCAGCAATTTGTTGAGGGAATATCAGATCGATTTTTGTTGCGGCGGCAGCCGCACGTTATCCGCGGTGCTGGAGCAGCAACAGATTGACAAGAGCGCGTTTCTTGCACGTTTGAATCAAATGTTTCAGCAGGCACAGGAGAAACGGGGGCAGGATACAGACTGGCGGGAGGCGAGCCTATCCGATTTGATCGACCATATCGTACAAACCCATCATGCCTATTTGCTCAAAGAACTGCCGCTGCTCAGTGAATTTACTACCAAAATTCTTCGGGTGCACGGTCAGCTGCATCCGGAGTTGGCCCAACTTCACAAACTGTTCCATCAAATGAAGATGGAGCTGGAGCAGCACCTGATCACGGAAGAGGAAATGGTCTTTCCACTGATTCGTAAAGCTGAACAAACAGGCGCTGAAACAGACATCTCAAAGGCGGCACATACAATTGAGGAGTTGGAAGCCGACCACAGCGCTGTGGGCACACTGTTAAAAGAAATGAGGGCGGTCACGCAAGATTATCGGCTGCCTGAAGGGGCATGCCGGACGTATACCCTGACATTTCAGAAGCTCGAAGAACTGGAATCGGATTTGTTCGAACACATACACCTGGAAAACAATGTGTTATTTCCGCGTGTAAAACGGTAAGATTGCAGATATGGAGGAAAACGTTTGACAAGGCCCAGTGAACCTGGAGGGGGATCGGATGAAAAAGGGATATATACCCAACCAACATGGGGCCTGGGCGATGCTGCTTATTCCGTTTTTATTCGGCATGTTCGCGGCAAAGCCCGTTTGGCTGCATGTGCTGCTTTTTCTCGGCTGGTTTCTCGCCTACTTGTTCTCGTACGCTTTTCTGCAGTGGCTGCGGACGAAAAAGACCACGATCTACCGGAGACCGATGCAGGTATATGGCAGTTTGCTGATTCCAATCGGTTTCCTGCTGCTCGTATTGGACCCGGCACTGGCGCGGTTGGTTCCGTTTTTCATCCCGTTGTTTCTCGTCAATTGTTATTACGCCAGGCGCAATCAGGAAAGGGCCCTTCTCAACGACCTGGCCGCTGTCGTACAGTTCAGCCTGATGGTGTTTGTTGCGTATCAGGCGGGGGGAGGAACCGATTGGAGGCTTGCGGCTGAGCTGTTCGGATTCAGCATCCTGTATTTTACGGGAACGGTTTTTTACGTAAAGACGATGATTCGGGAAAAGCACAATGCGATGTATTACAGATTCTCTGTCATGTACCATCTTGCTCTACTCGTCGCAGGGGCGTTATGGTTCCCTCCCGGGTTGTTGGTGCCGCTGGCCGTTTTGGCTGTTCGGGCCGTCTGGTCACCGCACACGAAACTATCCGTCAAACAGACGGGCATACTTGAGATTGCCTATTCCGTGCTGATTGCCGGTACAGTGTTGGTCGTGTATGTGGCATAAAATGAGCCTTTCCTATGCGCAGGGCTGTTGTGGGGGGCCGGAATCGTGCCGCATATCTGCACCAGTTGCCAACCAGACTAAATCCTGCATGGATACGGTTTTGAGCGTTTCAAATGTGCACATAAAAAACGAAAGGAGCATCTTGTATGGAACAAATGCCTCATCATTGTGGCCACATGATGTCGGAAGGCCGAGCCCAGGTAGCACTGTGCGAACCGCTTGCCCAACTGAAACGCGAGCACGGACCGCTTCGGGAACAAATGGATGCGTTTGCCCGGGAGGCGGCTGAAATCGGCGCGGATCAGGAAACAACGGACTGGACCGCTCAGCTTGCAGCGCTGAAACAAAAAGTGGAAGCCTTTGTGAGAGAACTCGACCCTCATTCGGAACGGGAAGAAGGTGCGCTCTTTCCCCTCATGGCAAAATATATTGGCAGACAGATGGGGCCAATCGCCGTGATGGAATATGAACACGAGTTGGCCAAACAAAACTTGAAGAAATTCCTGGAGGCCGTGGAACAGTTGGAGGGGACGGCGGATGCCGGACGGGCGAAAGAGATTGCTTCCTATGCACTTCAGGCCCATGCCGTCTTAACCGATCATTTCATGAAAGAAGAAAACGTGCTGTTTCCCATGGCGGAAAACATGTTGAACGCGGAAGAAAAAGCAGAACTCAGCCGTGCGGTTTGCCGTGATTCCATTTGACAAAGCAGGGCAAGTGCCATCCGGGAGTGCATTCCACATGCAGCCATAAGGAAGCCGGTTCAGCACTGTTGGTATCACCCATCCGAATGTAAGCGGCGGTTCAGCCATTGCTGCAGAACAATGGCGTGGTTGTGGACGGGATCTTTTGCGGCATAAACAAGCGTGACGTTTTTTTCAGACGCTAGTTCCCATATCCGATCGACGAGTCTGCACCGGGTCGGATCTTCTGACAATTCCAGTTCGTATCTTCGCGTAAATTCCGCAAATCGCTCCGGTTGATGACAGAACCACTTGCGCAATTCGGGACTCGGAGCGATTTCTTTCATCCATTCATCGAGGGACGCCTGCTCTTTTGAAATGCCGCGCGGCCAGAGCCGGTCGACCAGAATGCGTACGCCGTCTTCCGGAGAGGGCGGTTCGTAAATGCGTTTTAACCTTATAGTTGATCGGTTCGCTGCGTTCATCCGGCAATCAACTCGCACACAGTCAGCATGGTCAACAGTCAGCCTTCTTTCGTGAATTGTGTTGTAAAATGGCAATGTCTTTAGACCCGGCAAATTTCCTTCGGGCAGTTTTCACACTGGCACGTATCACGCAGGTAATCCAAGTCCTGGATGACAATATGCCCATCTTCGTAAGAAATGACACCCGCTTTTTTCAAATCCCCGAGGATGCGGTTCACGCTTTCCCGTGTTGTGCCGATCATATCCGCCAACTCCGAGTTGGTCAACTTTTTGGAAATGAGGATGCGCCCGCCTTGTTCGATTCCATATGTATTCCCCAAACGAATAAGCAGCGAACACAGAATTCCCAGTTTGCCGAACAACATCAAATCGCGCAATTTGGATTGCGTCAACCGATTCATCAGTCCGATCCACTTCATGAACTCTACGGCCAGATCGCCATGCTGCAGCAGCAACGCTTCCAAGTCTTGTTGCTGGATGATTCCGACGTCGGCATCCTCAAGAATTTCCGCGCCAAAAAAATGAACAGATTCGCGAAAAGGGTCCACTTGGCCGAAGAGATCTCCTGCCTGATGCGTGTAAATGACCAAGTGTTTGCCGTCATCAGTCGCTTTGGTAATGCGCACCCTTCCTTTATGGAGAAAGTACAGTTTGTCCGCCGGGTCCCCTTCCCAAAATAAATGCGATCCCGCAGGAAAATGGTTGTCGCACATGATTTCCTTCAGTTTGGCAAAATTCCCCTCTGAAAAGCAGGACGTATTCCGAATGCTCCCTGCGAGATCCGCTTTTATCATCGGTGGTTCCCTCCTGTTTCGATAATCCCGATTCACCATATATAAACGGAGCCGCATGTGGTGTGAACAGCATAACACGAAAGGACATAGCAAGACCACATGATGAGGAAATTTCGTCCAAAATACCCAACTCAGTATTCCCCCGTACGTGCTGGTTTGCTTTACGTTTTTCATCATAAAAAAAGGGAGGTGCCGCTATTGTGATCTTGGTCACATATCTGCAACCTTTTTTCAGCGTGTGACCAAGATCATTCGTGATGCGGAACTGCGGTGTTATTATGATGAGTGCAGGACAGGTCAGGACTGAAAGAGAAGAGGCGTCGAGCCTTATGGATAAATCAATTCATTTTGAGACGGTAGAGATTCGCCCGTTCATGATGGGAAGGGACGTGGTCTTCCTGGTTACCGGGGGGACGGCCCACATCGGGGCGTCAGCAACAGCATACGTCACCAATGATCAGGACGTACAAGTTGAGGTGTTGGCTCTGCCCGGCCATCGGGAAGGACCGCTCGCTGCCGAACTGGCAGAGACGGCATGCCGCACACTTGGCCGCACCGTCGCTGTATTGGCGGGGATCCATCTGGATCAACCGTCCCGCCAGGACATTGAAACAGTCGTTGCCGAAGCGAAAAGAAAAATGAGCCAGATGCTTGATCAATGGAACAACGGGCAGAAATGAGGCATGAAAATGACGGCGCATACGCCAACCGCCCGGTGTATGCCGCAAATCGGCGGATGAACGTAGCTGGGGAAAAAGCGGACTTCTTCGTACGGAGGAGTCCGCTTTTTGTCGATTTTTTGAAACCTGGTGTTTATCGGGCGTCCAACGCGGTGATATTGTGATTTTTTTTACATGAAAAGTGAACATGGAATGCTACATTGAGAAGCAACGGGATGAACAAAGCATAGCGCCGCACCTACAACAAGGGAGGTATATCATGGGCAAGAAAACGCCATTGTTTCAGAAACTGAGATACTTCTCCAAACGGGAACAATATTCCGAAGGCTGGAGTGAAATGTCCCCCGAGAACCGGGACTGGGAAGATATGTACCGCAGGCGGTGGCAGCACGACAAGGTCGTACGTTCGACCCATGGCGTGAATTGCACCGGTTCCTGCAGCTGGCAAATATTCGTCAAAGACGGCATTGTCACGTGGGAAACGCAACATACGGACTATCCCTCGACCGGTCCGGACATGCCGGATTTTGAACCGCGCGGATGTCCGAGGGGAGCCAGCTTCTCCTGGTATTTGTACAGCCCGCTGCGCGTCAAGTACCCCTACATACGAGGCGCGCTCCTCGACTTGTGGAAACAAGCGAAAAACAAAGAGAAAGACCCGGTGCGGGCATGGGCCAGCATTGTGGAAGATCCAAAGAAGGCGAAGCGCTATAAATCGGCCCGCGGAAAAGGCGGGTTTGTCCGCGTCTCCTGGGATGAGGTGACGGAAATCATCTCGGCGTCGATGATCCATACGATCAAAAAGTACGGACCGGATCGGATCATCGGGTTTTCGCCGATTCCGGCGATGTCCATGGTCAGCTATGCGGCTGGCTCCCGCTTCCTTTCGCTCATAGGTGCACCGCTGCTCAGCTTCTACGACTGGTACGCCGATTTGCCGCCGGCATCGCCGCAAATTTGGGGAGATCAGACGGATGTTCCGGAAAGCAGCGATTGGTTCAATTCCGGCTATATTCTCGTATGGGGGTCCAATCTGCCGATGACCCGGACGCCGGACGCCCATTTTCTTGCTGAGGCCCGCTATCGCGGCACGAAAGTCGTCTCCATCAGTCCCGATTATGCGGAGTTCGTCAAATTGGCCGATACGTGGATGTCGGTCAAGCCCGGGACGGACGGTGCGCTCGCCATGGCGATGGGGCACGTGATCCTGAAGGAATTTTATGTCGAGAATCAGACTGATTATTTTCTGCAGTATGCCAAACAATATACGGATTTCCCCAACCTGGTGCTGCTTACGGAAAACAACGGCGCGTATACGGCCGACCGTTTCCTGCTGGCGGAGGACCTGGGAGCAGCGGGAAACAACGTTCAATGGAAAACGGTGGTGTACGACGACAACAGCGGGTCTTTCGCCGTTCCCAACGGCAGCCTCGGTTTCCGCTGGGGCGAAGAGGGCCGATGGAATTTACGCATGGAAGACGCGAACGGAACCGCGATCGACCCGCGCATTTCCCTGCTGGGTGTCCATGATGAAGTGCTGACGATTCAGCTCCCGTATTTTGACGACGACGGCCGGCACGTGATGGAGCGAGCCGTACCGGTCAAGCGAATTGAACAGGGCGGCAAAACGCTGTTCGTGACGTCCGTCTGCGACCTCGTGCTGGCCAAGTACGGGATCGACCGGAACCTGGGGGACTCGTGCCCGAAGAGCTACGATGACGACCAACCGTTCACGCCGGCCTGGCAGGAGAAAATTACGGGCGTGGACCGCCATACTGTCGTGCAAATCGCCCGCGAGTTTGCGCAAAACGCGGTGGAGACGAAGGGACGGTCGATGATTATTTTGGGCGCCGGGATTAACCATTGGTACAATTCCGACGTCATCTACCGGGCGATTATCAACCTCGTGCTGATGACCGGCTGTCAGGGCGTCAACGGCGGTGGCTGGGCGCACTATGTCGGCCAGGAGAAGCTGCGCCCCGCGGAAGGCTGGCAGACGATCGCCTTTGCCAGGGACTGGTCCTTGCCGCCGCGTCTGCAAAACGGGACGTCCTTTTTCTACTTCGCGACCGACCAATGGCGCTATGAAGATACTCAGATCGAGAGTCTGGTGTCACCGCTGGCGGGGAAAGCCAGATACGAGCACAGCGCCGACTATAACGTGCTGGCAGTAAGGCTTGGTTGGCTGCCATCCTATCCGCAGTTCAGCCGCAATTCGCTGGAACTGTACCGGGATGCAGAGCGAGCGGGTGCCCGCACCAGGGAAGAGATCGCCGCTTATGTCGCCGAACAGCTGAAAAATCGAACCTTGAAGTTTTCCATCGAGAATCCGGATGACCCGGCTAATTTTCCGCGTGTCCTGTTTGTATGGAGAGCCAACCTGATTTCCAGTTCCGGCAAAGGGCACGAATATTTTCTCAAACATTTGCTGGGCACCTCAAACGGGCTGCTGAACGAGGACAACATCGGGCTGCGTCCCCAGGAAATCGAGTGGAAGGAGAATGCGCCGGAAGGCAAACTGGATTTGCTCGTCAACCTTGATTTCCGGATGGCTGGCACGGCGCTGTATTCGGACATCGTGCTGCCTGCCGCGACCTGGTATGAGAAGAGCGATTTGAGCAGCACCGACATGCATCCGTTTATTCATCCGTTCAATCCGGCCGTGTCCCCCCAATGGGAATCGCGTTCGGACTGGGAGACGTTCAAGGAACTGGCGCGCGCTTTTTCGACGATGGCCGCCCGGCAGTTCGACGGGCCGCAAAACGATATCGTCACCACGCCGCTCCTGCACGATTCGCCGGATGAACTGGCGCAGCCGTACGGGCTCGTGCGTGATTGGAGCAAGGGACAATGCGAGCCGGTTCCGGGGAAAACGATGCCGCACGTTCACGTCGTCGAGCGGGATTATGCGTCCGTGTACGAAAAAATGATCTCCCTCGGCCCGCTGGTAGAAAACAAACCGTTTGGCATAAAAGGCATTGTCTGGTCCGCGTCGGACGAATACGACCGATTAAAGCGCGTGCTTGGCGTCCGGAGAGGTAACGGGGTTGCGGCAGGATGTCCCGATTTGAGTACGGACCGGAATGTGGCCGAGGCCATTCTCACGCTTTCTTCGACTTCAAACGGAAAAATGGCGGTCAAGGCATGGGAAGCGCTGGAGAAGAAAACGGCGCTGCACCTGAAAGATTTGGCGGAAGAACGGGAGGAAGAATGTTTCACGTTTGAGGAGATCACCGCAAGGCCGAAAACGGTCATCACCTCCCCCGCGTTCAGCGGTTCGGAAAAAGGCGGACGCCGCTATTCGCCGTTCACCACCAATGTGGAGCGGCTTATTCCGTGGCGAACGTTAACCGGGAGACAGCAGTTTTACATCGACCATGAAATGCTGCGCGAATTCGGCGAGACATTGGCGACATTCAAGCCGACCCTCAAACATGCGCCGTTTCATCCAAACAGCAAGCGGCCGGTCAAGGACTGCAAGGAAATTGTCCTGAACTACCTGACGCCGCATAACAAATGGTCTGTTCACAGCATGTACTACGACGCGCTGCCGATGCTGACGCTGTTCCGCGGGGGGCCGACGATCTGGTTGAACCACGAGGATGCGGCCGAAACGCAGATCGCCGACAACGACTGGATCGAATGCTTCAACCGCAACGGCGTCGTCGTGGCCCGCGCCGTCGTGACACATCGCATTCCACGCGGGATGGCGTTCATGTACCATGCTCAGGACCGCCATATCCACGTTCCGGGAACGCCGATTACAGAGACCCGCGGCGGTACGCACAACAGCCCGACCCGCGTCCATGTCAAGCCGACGCATATGATCGGCGGTTACGCCCAACTCAGTTACGGGTTCAACTATTACGGACCAACAGGCAACCAACGGGATTTGAACGTCATCATCCGGAAATTGCAGGAGGTGGATTGGCTTGAACATTAAAGCGCAGGTCGGCATGGTGATGAATCTGGACAAATGCATCGGCTGCCACACGTGCAGCGTCACGTGCAAAAACACGTGGACAAACCGCTCCGGGGCGGAATACATGTACTGGAACAACGTGGAGACGAAGCCGGGCATCGGATATCCCAAACAGTGGGAAGATCAGGAACGGTACAACGGCGGATGGGAATTGAAGAACGGCAAGCTGGAACTGAAATCGGGAACACGGGCAGCGCGACTGCTGAACATTTTTCACAACCCCGACCAGCCGACCCTGGACGACTATTTCGAGCCGTGGACCTATGATTACGAAAAATTGACCGCCAGTCCCGAACAAAAGCATCAACCGGTGGCCAGGGCGAAATCGAAAGTGACCGGGAAATATATGGATTTGACATGGGGACCAAACTGGGAGGATGACCTGGCCGGAGTGAATGAGACAGGACGAGAGGACCCCAATCTGCGGGGGATCGAGGAATCGATCCTCATGGAGTTCGAGCAGGTGTTCATGATGTACCTGCCGCGAATCTGCGAGCACTGCATCAATCCGGCCTGCGTCTCGTCCTGCCCGTCCGGGGCGATGTACAAGCGGGAGGAGGACGGCATCGTTCTCGTCGACCAGAATGCCTGCAGAGCGTGGCGGTTCTGCGTATCGAGCTGCCCGTACAAAAAGGTGTACTTCAACTGGCAGACGAACAAGGCGGAAAAATGCACGCTGTGCTTCCCGCGGATTGAGGCCGGGATGCCTACGATCTGCTCGGAAACCTGCGTCGGCCGCATCCGCTATCTCGGCTTGATGTTCTACGACGCGGACAAAGTGAAGGAAGCCGCGTCGGTGGCGGATGAAAAAAATCTCTACAAATCCCAGTTGGGCATTTTCCTCGATCCGCACGACCCGGATGTGATCAGGGAAGCGCGGAGGGCAGGCATCCCGGAAGATTGGATTTTGGCGGCGCAAAGATCGCCGATCTATAAAATGGTCATGGACTGGGGCATCGCACTGCCGCTGCACCCGGAATACCGGACGCTGCCGATGGTGTGGTACGTGCCGCCGCTCAGCCCGATCATGAACCGAATCGAAGGGATAGGAAGCGAACGCGATCCATACGATATTTTTCCGGCGATCGACGGGATGCGGATTCCGCTTGAATATTTGGCCAACCTGCTCACTGCAGGTGACGTCGAGGTGATTCGAAACGTTTTGCGCAAGATGGCGGTGATGCGCATGTATATGCGGAACCAGCAGACCCAGAGAGCGACTGATCCGGCACTGCTGAGCGAAATCGGGATGGATGAGCAGACCGTCGAGGATATGTATCGTCTGCTGGCAATCGCCAAGTACGATGACCGTTTTGTCATCCCGCCGGCGCATCGCGAACAGGTGGCCGATCTGTTCCATGAGCAGGGCGGATGCGGACTGAGTTTTGCTGGCGGTCCCGGCTCGTGCGGCGTATTTTGATTTGATTGGAGAGGAGACGGCTCGTATGGATATCGGAACATCACAGCGCGTGTGCGGCCTGCTGTCGCGGCTGCTGGAGTATCCGAGCAGCGAGTGGCGGCAGCATCTGCCTGCGGCCCGCGAGATGGCGGCAGAGATCGCGGCTGCCGACGCGGAGGCGGCCATACACATCGAAGCATTCCTGAATGCAGCCGAATCGGCAGGCGAGATCGCATGGCAGGAGCAATATGTGCGCACCTTTGATTTCGGCAGAACGACGAATTTGTATCTGACGTATGAGCAGCACGGAGAGGAACGGGAGCGGGGCGCGGCGCTGCTGGCATGGAAGCGCCGCTACGCCGAAGCCGGCTTCATCCTGGAGGACGGCGAGCTGGCTGATTACTTGCCGCTTGTACTGGAGTTTGCGGCATCGGCATCCTGGTCGGCGGCGCAGGAGGTGCTGGCCTGGAGCCGGCCTGCGCTGCACTCGATCCGGCTTTCGCTGGCAGAAGCGGGGAGTCCGTATACAGGACTGTTTGAGCTGCTGCTGCAGATTGTCCCCGAGGCGCCTGCGGAGCTTGCAGCGGAACCGACGCTGACAGGGAGGGGAGACAATTGAGCAAGATGGAGCTGTTCGTATGGGGTGTCTTGCCCTATATCATTGCGGCGATCTTTATCACGGCGATCATCTGGCGTTATGTGACGGATCCGTTCGGCTGGACATCCAAGTCCAGCGAGGTGCTGGAGAAGCGGATTCTGCGATGGGGCAGCCTGTTTTTCCATTATGGCCTCATCGCCGTGTTCTGCGGCCACATCGCCGGATTGCTCGTTCCCGTCTCCGTGTACCGCTCTTTGGGGATCAGCGACGAGGCGTATCACCTGGTTGCGATCGTCGGCGGCTTGCCGGCGGGCATCATTACGTTCATCGGCGTGCTGATCCTGCTGTACCGCCGGTTCGCCGTCGCCCGCATCCGGCTGACGAGCAGCGCCGGCGACAAGATCGCGCTCGTGGTGCTGGCGATCGTCATTCTCAGCGGCCTCGCGGCAACGGCGGCAAATGCGGTAAGCCACTCCGGCTTTGATTACCGGACGACGATCAATCCATGGCTGCGCGGCTTGTTCGTCTTCCAGCCGGACCCCGAACTGATGCGGACGGTGCCGCTTGGCTTCAAGATTCATATTTTGACCACGTTTGTGCTCTATCTCGTCATGCCGTTCACGCGCCTTGTACATGTGTTCAGCTTGCCGCTCGGGTATTTGCGGCGCAGCTACGTGCTGTATCGGCGCAGAGGTGAAGCGGGGGCCGAAGCCGCGCTTTATGACCGGTAGAACAGGAAGGAGGCCATGGAAAGATGGGGAGCAAGGGAGCTTATCAACTGCCGCTGCAGACGATCAGCCTCGTCGTTGGTTTCATGGTGTGGGTGATTTTGTCGTCACTGATGCCTTTCATTAAGGAAGAAATCGCATTGACCAGCGCCCAGCTGGCCTGGGTGACGGCTATACCGGTCTTGTTCGGGTCAGTCCTGCGCATTCCCGTCGGGTACTGGACGAACCGTTATGGGGCCCGCAAGCTGTTCATGATCAGCTTCGTGCTGCTGCTCGCCCCCGTGTACTGGATCAGCCGGGCTGATTCGTTTGCCGACCTCGTCATTGGCGGCATCCTGCTCGGGATCGGCGGCGCGGTGTTCTCGGTTGGTGTCACCTCGCTGCCCAAATACTTTCCCAAGGAACGGCACGGCTTCGTCAACGGCATCTACGGCATCGGCAATCTGGGAACGGCGATCTCGTCGTTTGGCGCACCGGTCGTCGCCAGCTATATTGGCTGGTCCAACACGGTGATGAGCTACGGTATTCTGCTGCTGGCAATGGCTGGCCTCAACTTCGTGCTTGGCGACCGGCAGGAGACGCCGGTCAAGACGCCGCTTGGCCAGCAGATCAAGGATGTCTCGCGCAATGAGAAGCTGTGGCTGCTCTGCCTGTTCTATTTCTTAACGTTCGGTTCGTTTGTCGCTTTTACCGTGTATTTGCCCAACTTTTTGGTGAGCCATTTTCAATTGACCAAAGTCGATGCGGGGATGAGGACAGCCGGATTTATCGTGCTGGCGACGGCGATGAGGCCGGTAGGGGGCTGGCTTGGTGACCGGTTCAATCCGTTCAAAATTCTCATGCTCGTCTTTGCCGGGATGACGGTGGCCGCCGTGCTGCTGTCGTTCTCGCCGTCGATGCATTTGTATACGGTCGGCTGCCTGACCGTGGCGTTGTGCGCGGGCATTGGCAACGGCACGATTTTCAAGCTGGTGCCGCTCTATTTCACCAAGCAGGCCGGGATCGCCAACGGGATGATCTCGGCGATGGGCGGGCTGGGAGGCTTTTTCCCGCCGCTGATCTTGACGACGCTGTACAGCATGACGGGGCATTATGCCATCGGGTTTATGGCGCTTTCGCAGGTGGCGCTGGCCAGTCTGATTCTGGTGATCTGGCTGTTTTATCAGGAAAAGCTGCACCTGGCGGCCAACATTCTGGAGAACACAGTGGAAGCGATTGTGGTGACCGATACTGACGGCATCATTCGTTCCGTCAATCCGGCGTTTACGGCTGTAACCGGCTACAGCGCGGAGGAAGCGATCGGGCGGAAGCCGAGCATCCTGAAATCGGGCAAGCAGGACAAAAGCTTCTACGAGGCGTTGTGGCGCTCCTTGCGGGAGAAAGGACACTGGCAGGGGCAAATTTGGAACAAGCGCAAAAACGGAGAGATCTATCTGGAGTGGCTGACCATCTCGGCCATCCGAAACGACGCCGGCGAAGTCAAATACTACGCGGGCATGTTCAGCGACATCGGCAAGGCAGGCGAACCGACCGGCAACACAGGATAGACCCGCGGTTCGGTGGATCACTGTGCAGGCCTTTCACCCCGTCTTCAGTCTGAAGCCCCGAAACCATCGCGTTTCGGGGCTTTTCTGGTCCTGGGCGGCCAGGAGCGTCTGGAGGCTACTTCAGCTCTTTTTGCCGCTTCAGCGCCTCCAGGTCCATAATTACGATGCGATTGCGCTCGAACTTCAACAGCGATTCCTTGCTGAACTGATTCAGCAGCCGATTGACGCTTTCCCGGGTGGTGCCGATCGAGCTGGCAATCTCCTGGTGAGTCATCGGCAGGTTGATCGTAATGCTGTTTCCGTTTACTTCTCCATGCTGTTCTGCGAGCTTCAGCAGGAATGACAGCACGCGATGTTTGACGTGCTGTCCGGACAGCGATTGCAGCTTTTCTTGCAGTTCCACGATTTTATCCCCCATGACGCGCATCATCTTGACGGCAATCGATGGAGTGTTCAGCATCAAGCGTTCGAACAAACGGACGGGAATCGCCACCAGATGCGTATCAATGATCGCTTCCGCCGTCGCCGGGTACGGATTCTGATTGAAAAAGCCGGTGTGCGGAAACATGTCCACAGGTTTTAACAATGAGACAATTTGCTCGTGCCCGTTTTCGTCCGTTTTAAAGGTTTTTACCAATCCTTCTTGGATAAAGTAGACGGCTTCCTTCTCGCTTCCTTCCGAAAAAATGACGGACTTTTTGGGAATAAAGCGGGATATCGCGATTTCTGCTACCCGTTCCATTTCTTGATCGCTCAGATCATGGAACATGGGGACCTGCCTGAGACACGGGGACATCACTTGCTTTTGCATCGCATTCTTTCCTCCATCAGCGTTGTATTTCGGGCAGTAACACTCGCCTTATTCCGCACCCGCCTTATCCTATATTTTACCTGAAATGGGGATGTCCCGACCTAAAGGCACCCTGCAGAATTCTACAGAATCATGAACGTTTGCCGCCGGATATTTCGTCACCAGGCCGGATTCAAGCCGTTTGTTGCAAACTGTGAAAAAGTGTTGAACAGTTCGGGAGATGTGATGGGCCTCACGTTTCGGCGTTTTATTTTGCCTTAGGATAAAACTGTCGCCGGCGTATTTTGGGAAGAGGAGGGAGTGTATGTTGCCTCCAGGGAAAGAAAGGGATTATCACGAGAATCCGTTTATCGTCATCTGGGAAGTGACCCGCGCCTGCGCGTTGAAATGCCTGCACTGCAGGGCGGAAGCACAGTATAAGGCGGATCCGCGGCAGCTTACCTTCGAGGAAGGGATCAAGTTGATCGACGACATTGCCGAGATGGACAGTCCGCTCGTTGTGTTTACGGGCGGTGATCCGTTAATGCGTCCCGATCTGTTCGATCTCGCCCGATACGCCATCCAGGAAAAGAAGCTGTCCGTTTCGATGACGCCGAGCGCTACGCCAAAAGTGACGCGGGAGGCGATACGGAAAGCAAAGGAAGTGGGATTGTCGCGTTGGGCTTTCAGCCTGGACGGCTCGTGTGCGGACATTCACGATCACTTTCGCGGAACAAAGGGTTCCTACGAACGCACTATGAGGGGCATTCACTATTTAAAGGAACTGAACATTCCGATTCAGGTGAACACCACCGTGTCAACGTATAACCTGCACGATCTTGAGGCCATTGCAGAAAAAGTCAGGGACATGGACGCCGTGCTGTGGAGCGTCTTTTTCCTCGTGCCGACGGGGCGCGGGATGATACAAGACATGATCACGCCGGAACAACACGAAGAGGTGATGAAATGGCTCGTGCACGTTCAACAAAGGATGCCGTACGGGGTGAAAACGACGGAAGCACCCCATTACCGGAGGGTGTTATTGCAGGAAACCGGCCGTCTCGGCATGGTTGCGGCCGAGGCCGGGACAAAACGGAAAGATGTGCTCGGCCGCGCCCCGAAAGGCGTGAATGACGGCGACGGCTTTGTGTTTATCAGCCATATCGGAGAGGTGTATCCGAGCGGATTTCTTCCGGTGGTATGCGGTAATGTCAGGGAACGTCCGCTCGCCGATATTTACCGGCATTCACCGATCATGAAGCAATTGCGCGACAAGTCGCTGTTAAAAGGGAAATGCGGCGTTTGCGAGTTTAAACAAGTTTGCGGCGGTTCGAGGGCCCGGGCCTATGCAGTCACCGGGGATTATTTGGCCAGCGACCCGTATTGCGCCTACGTGCCAAAAGAGTGGGATGCCTGTGAGCAAGACACGTGTGATGGAGGTGAATGAACATGCAATATAAAAAACTGTGGATTGTACTTGCGCTCGTGTTTGCCGCGTCTTTTGCGGTCCTTCTGTATTACGGCGGGGAAATTTATCAGGAGATGCCGCCTGTTCCGGACCGTGTCGTGACGAATACCGGAAAAGTCGTATTCACCGGAGACGATATCCGCGAAGGGCAAAACATATGGCAGCGCATGGGCGGCCAGGAGGTCGGCAGCATATGGGGACACGGGTCTTATGTGGCTCCGGACTGGACGGCGGACTGGCTGCATCGCGAACTGACGTGGATTCTCGACAAATGGGCGAACGACAGGTACCAAACGGATTACAGCAAGCTCTCCGATGTGCAGCAGGCGGAATTGAAAACATTGTTGAAACAGGAAATACGGACAAATACCTATCATCGCGAAACAAATGAAATCGTTGTTTCCGAAACGAGAGCGGAGGCGATCCGGGAGGTAAGCGCTTATTACGACAAAGTATTCGGCGACGACCCGGAGTTGGCCAAATACCGCAAGCAAATCGCCATACCCGCCAATACGGTCGCCAGCGCTGAAGACCGCGCGAAACTGTCGGCGTTCTTCTTCTGGACGTCCTGGTCTGCGTCCACCAACCGCGAAGGGATGGACATCACCTACACGAACAACTGGCCGGGCGAGCCGTTGATCGACAATGTGCCGACGCGCTCTTCGCTGATTTGGTCGATCGTGAGCGTGATTTTGCTGATCGCCGGCGTGGGCGCATTGGCCTGGTATTTTGCGGTATTGCGAGGAAAAGAAGGGCATTCAGAAGCGACGGCTCCCGAAAAAGACCCGCTCATCGCGATTCAGCCGACACCGTCCATGAAAGCGACGTACAAATATTTCGGGGTCGTGACCGCACTGATCGTCGTGCAGGTGGGATTGGGCATCATTACTGCGCATTACGCGGTGGAAGGCGACGGCTTGTACGGCATTCCCCTCGCCGATTGGCTGCCTTACTCCGTCACGCGGACATGGCACCAGCAGCTGGCAGTCTTCTGGATTGCGACGGCGTGGCTTGCGACCGGTCTGTACATCGGACCGGCGATGTCCGGATACGAACCGAAATACCAGCGTCTCGGCGTCAACTTTTTGTTCTTCTGTTTGTTGGTGATTGTCGTTGGCTCCATGGCCGGGGAATGGGCGGCCGTCAAAGGATATATCAGCAATCTGACCCACAATTTTTACTTCGGGCACCAGGGCTACGAATATGTCGATCTGGGAAGGGCATGGCAAATTTTCCTGACGGTCGGGTTGTTCCTGTGGTTTTATCTAATGGCGCGCTCGATTTGGCCGGCGCTGAAGAAAAAGAGTGAAAACCGCCATTTGCTGACCTTGTTTCTGCTTGCGTCGGTCGCCATTCCGGTGTTTTACATTCCCGGTTTGATGTGGGGACAACACACGCATCTGTCGATATCGACGTACTGGCGCTGGTGGATCGTCCACCTTTGGGTGGAAGGCTTTTTCGAGGTGTTCGCCGCGGTCGTCATTGCCTTCCTCTTCTTGCGGATGGGATTGGTTCGAGCGGCAACAACGACTGCATCTGTTCTCTTCTCGACGATCATCTTTCTCTTTGGGGGAATTATCGGCACGTTCCACCATCTGTATTTTTCCGGCACACCGGTAGGGGTATTGGCGTTTGGCGCAGTGTTCAGCGCTCTGGAAGTCGTTCCACTGCTGCTGATCGGCTTTGAAGCGTATGAAAATGTGAAGCACGGGAGAGCGAAGCCGTGGGTGGAGCGGTACAAATGGCCAATTGCCTTTTTTGTCGCCGTTTCGTTCTGGAACCTGCTGGGCGCCGGCATCTTCGGCTTCCTGATCAATCCGCCGATCGCCCTGTACTACATGCAGGGGCTGAATACGACACCGCTGCACGGCCATTCGGCGTTTTTCGGGGTGTACGGGATGCTCGGCATCGGGCTGATGCTGTTTTGCCTGCGCGGGTTGACCGGACAAAGACCATGGAAGACCAAATTGCTCCGCTTTTCGTTCTGGTCGCTAAACATCGGACTGCTCCTCATGGGCGTAACGAGCCTGCTGCCGGTGGGCATCCTGCAAACGCTGGCCAGCATGGAACACGGTATGTGGTACGCGCGTTCGGCTGAATTTCTGCAGCAAAATGTCATTCAAAACCTGGTGTGGTTCCGAGCCGTGGGCGATACGATATTCGCCTTGGGGATCGTCGGTCTGGCCTGGTTTGTCATCGGTTTGAAGACGGGAAAATCGTTCGTGTCTGATACGACTCACGCCGCTCAAGACAACAAGTCCATGCATATATAGCGAAACCGACTGGACGCGGCGGAATGGATAGCCGCCGGTCCAGTTCTGCGGTATGACACGATATGGAGGAGAAGATGAAGATCGAGCAAAAACACCGGCAAGACCGGTTTCGCAGACATGCCGTTCAGGTAAAGGAAGCGCAGAAGATGATCGAGCCGTATCTTGCTCCTCTGGATACAGAATTCGTTTGCCTTGAACAGGCTTACGGCAGGTATTTGGCGGAAGACATCGTTGCGGCACACCCGCTGCCGCATTTCCGCCGGTCCGGCATGGACGGATTTTCCGTTCGCACGGACGACATCCGGGACGCCTCATCTGAAAAGCCCGTTTGTCTGAAGGTGATCGAAAACGTTCCATGCGGTTTTGTTCCGCAAAAACGCTTGGAGCCGGGAACGGCTGCCAGGACGATGACCGGAGCGATGGTGTCAGAGGGGGCAGATGCGGTAATCCGGTTGGAAATGACGCGAGAATTTGAGATCGACGGGGAATCGTATCTTTCTGTAACGAGACCCATACAGCCGGGCGCCAATGTGTCGGAAGTCGGTTCGGAGCTGCATGAAGGAGCGGTGGTAGTAACGCGCGGACGTACCATTCGTTCCGGCGAAATGGCAATCCTGGCGGAATACGGGTATCACCAGGTGCAGGTGTTCCGCTCCCCTGTTGTCGCCATCTTTTCTACCGGTGCGGAATTGCTGCGAGTGGATAAGCCTGTACAACCGGGAAAAATTCGCAACAGCAATGCGCACATGCTGGCGGGATTGGTCAGACAAGCGGGAGGCGTGCCTCGATGGCTCGGGCAAATCGGCGATGACGTGGAGGAAGCCCGCATAAAGATGACGGAAGCTGTAAACACCGCAGACCTCGTGATCAGCACGGGCGGCGTATCCGTGGGCGATTATGATGTGTTAGCCGACCTGTTTCTTCAGTGGGAAGGGAAAACGTTATTCAACAAAGTGGCGATGAGGCCGGGAAGCCCGACTACTGCAGGCGTTCTTGACGGCAAAATCTGCATCGCCCTGTCTGGAAATCCGGGAGCGTGCTTTGTCGGCTTTCATCTGTTTGTACGGCCGGTGCTGCTGGGAATGCAGGGGTGCGGCGAAACACAATTGCCTGAATTTGCGGCCATACTGTCGGAGACGTACGCGAAAACCGATGCGTACACGCGGTATGTGAGAGGCCGGACTGTCGTTTCCGATGACGGTCACGTGTATGTAGAACCGGTTGGACAGGACAAATCCAGCGTCATGAGCTCGATTAAAGATTCCGATTGCCTGATTTGCATTCCTCCCGGGAAAGGTGGTGCGACAAAAGGCAGCCTGGTTACCGCCTTGCGCCTGCCGAACTGCTGAAACAGATGGACGATCAAAAACGGCGGCCATCACATCCGTGATGACTCGCCGTTTTTGTGCACTCAGTGCTCGCTTGCAAAAGCTACCGCCGCTGCGTCGGCTTCGCGATGCTCGAAGCGGAAGAGAAGATGCGCGAGTATTTACGCGGCAAGACGTTGGCGTGGTTGCATCAGGAGCTTGCTCATGTTTTGCCTGAACCTGTTCGCCAAGCGACGCGGGACTATTTTTCTGCAGGCAAACAAGCTTCCCGCAAATGAGGAGAGTGCTCCGTTTCACAACGAAGCATCGTACAGTTTCCTCGTGTATTCACATTTGTACTGAACCGGTTGGGATTACCAAATGAATCGGGCTTGTGGTAAGATGAAAAAGTCACAGGCAAGGCATGATCGACTGATGTGTTCCTACGATTATTTTTGCGAGATCGGATTTTGCACGCTGGAATCGGCGTGCTTTCTGTTTTCCTTCACAGAGCAGGTCAGTATGCCAGTGGCGGATTGACAACGAAAGGGTGTTGGGGATGCGTTACGGATTGCATGAACGGCCGCCTGTGGGCACAACCGTTTTGGCCTCCATGCAATGGCTGATTGTTACGGTTTCCAGCAGTGTCGCCATTCCGTTGGTGATCGGGGACGTGTACGGATTGCAGCCGGACGAAATCAGTCACTTGATGCAGCAGACCATGTTTTTCATCGGCTTGGCCTCTTTCCTGCAGACGTGGCTGGGTCACCGCTATCCGATGATGGATGGACCTGCTGGATTGTGGTGGGGCATCTTTGTCATATTGGCACAGATTGGTGCCAGTGTGGGAATGGGGCCGCGGCTGATCGGCCAATCGTTCCAGGTGGGGTTGATTCTGGCCGGCGGCTTGTTTTTGCTGTTGGGGATGCTGGGCTGGATCGGCAAAATCCAGCGCTGGTTTACGCCGCTCGTGTCCGGTACCTACATGATGCTGTTGGCGATTTCCTTGTGCAGCAGCATTGTGACCGGCATGCTGGGGATCGGCTACCGGCACGCGCAGGAAGTGCATCCCGGCATGGCCCTGGTGTCTGTCTTGATCGTCGCGCTGGTGCTCGTCTTTCTGCGCAGCAGGCGCTTGGCCAGCTACGCCGTGCTGTTGGGGATGGCGATCGGATGGGGACTGTACGCTGTGGTGGGCTGGACGGAACCGATCCGGCCCAGTGACGAGTGGGTGGTGCTGCCCACCCTGTTTTTCTGGGGAGAGCCCAAGTGGGATTGGGGGGTCATCCTGACCAGTCTGCTCACAGGGTTCGTCCTGCTGACCAATTTGGTCACCAGTTTGTCCGTCGTGGGCAAGGCAACCCAGTCGGAACCGACCATCCAGCAGTACAATCGGGGCGGCGTGTTTACCGGGGTGTCTCACATCCTGTCAGGATTGGCCGGGGTTGTCGGCATGATTCCGCTGTCGTTGGCGGCGGCCGTGATCCAGACGACGGGGATGGCGGCCCGATTGCCGTTCATGGCCGCGATGGCGGGGATGATGGTGATTGGCATGCTGCCAGCTGTCTCCCAGTTCCTGGCCGCCTTGCCGACGCCGGTCGCCTACGCCGGCATGTTTATCGCCTATACGCAGTTGCTTGGATTTGGCATCAAAGACCTGGCGTCAATCCGATTGGATGACCGGGCCATCACGATCGGCGGCAGTTCGCTCTTGGTGGGGATCGGCGTCATGTTTGTGCCGGCTTCGGCGTGGCAGCACCTTCCCCCGCTGGTGAGCTTTCTGTTTGGCAACGGGCTTTTGCTCGGCGTCGTGGTATGTCTGCTGTTGGAACACGTGGTATTTCCCCGGCCGGCGGATTCGGAGCCGGCGACAGAATTGCAAAAAGACGGCCGCTCTGCGTGACGGACCGTCTTTTTGTTTGGCATGTTGTCCCAGGAGAGGTTACGCAGTGACGAGATAGGAGAGCTGAGCCTCGCCACCGTTGATTTCCGTAAACATGCGGGCCGTCGCACCGAGTATTTCGTCCCGCTGTTTTGGCGACACGTGCTCGTGGAAAAAAATCACCTGCATCAGATTGCGGCTGTTGTCCGTGACGGACGTGCGCACCGAGTCGACGATCGGACTGCCGAATGCGCCCTGCTCATCTGCGAGCAGCAGTTTTCCCTCCATCTGCATGTCACGGCCGTTCAGCCCCTGGTAAGCGTCGGAGGCTTGTCCCAGACGGCAGACCACCGGAAAGTGCAGGTGATCTTCGTCGTAAATGCCGTACGGCAGGGCGTGCAGTACGGAGAAGAAGTTGTTGACGTCGACCGCGCCGTTGATCCAGAAAAACGGATGACCCTGCAGCAAGCGGCGAATCAGGGCTTCCGAGGAAGGACGGTAACGGGAGGGATCGATCCCCAGTCGCTTGAAGCAGGCTCGCCATTCACGCACGCCTTCGATCTCGGTCAGTTTGGCGAGATCCCGTTCCAAACGCAGCGATTCCACGAACAGATTGATGCGCCCCTGCAGCTTTTTGGGAGAGGGGCTTACGGTCACGCCGGCGTAGTGAATGACGCCCAGCGAAAGACGCGGCAGGCGTTCAACCACTGTGGAGTCCAAGCGTACCTTCATCGGTGTCACTCCTTGTCTCTCAACTGTTTTTTGGTAGTATAACAAAAACGGCGATGGAAGTATATCAAAGCGGTTTTTTGCGTCAATAGCGGATGCTTTTTGTTTTTTACAGCCGTACTGCGGGGCATATTCTTGCGGGCCCGGCAGCAAAAAATTTTGTGGAAGCGGCTGTCCTTCGGTACAATAAATAGTGAACAGGAGGGATTCCCCGACAATGCGTGAAGTAACCATTTATACCGACGGTGCCTGCTCCGGCAATCCGGGACCGGGCGGCTGGGGTGCCGTGCTGATATACGGCGAGCACAAAAAGGAAATGTCCGGTGCGGAAGCCAATACGACCAACAACCGGATGGAGCTCAAGGCGGCGATCGAGGCACTGTCCGCGCTGAAGGAGCCGTGCAAGGTCACCTTGTACAGCGACAGCGCCTACCTGGTTAACTGCTTTCAGCAGGGATGGTACAAGGGCTGGCAGCGCAACGGTTGGAAGAACAGCAAGAACCAGCCGGTGGAAAACCAGGACCTGTGGAAGGAACTGCTTCGTTTGATGGAAATACACCAGGTTCAGTACGTGAAAGTAAAAGGTCACGCGGACAACGTGTGGAACAACCGCTGTGACGAACTGGCGACGGGGGCGATCAAACAGCTGTGAGTGACCGGCAGTACTGGGAACAGACGAAGCAGGCGATTATTGCCTATGCCCGCGAGTTAGGAATAGACAAGATCGGGTTTGCCAGTGCCGATCCGTTTTTGACCCTGAAAGAGCGTTTGCTGGAGCATCGGGAAAAAGGCTACGAATCCGGGTTTGAGGAGCCAGATCTGGACAAGCGGACCGATCCTGGCCTCAGTCTGGATGGGGCGCGGTCGCTGATTGCCATCGCGCTGGCCTATCCTTCCAAGATGGATAACCCGCCCAAATCGGAACCGGGCGCGTATCGCGGCATCCTCTGCCGAGCGGCGTGGGGAACGGACTACCATCACGTCCTGCGCGAGAAATTGGACAAGCTGGCCGGATATATCTGTGAACTGGAGCCCGGCGCCCGGGTGGAATCGATGGTGGATACGGGTGCCTTGTCCGACCGTGCCGTAGCGGAGCGGGCCGGCTTGGGATGGGTAGGCAAAAACTGCGCGCTAATTACCCCGGAGTTTGGCTCATGGGTCTACCTGGGTGAACTGATCACCAACCTGCCGCTGCCGCCGGACGAGCCGGTGGAGGAAGGGTGCGGCGATTGCAATTTGTGTGTGGAAGCCTGCCCGACAGGGGCGCTGGTCCAGGGAGGGCAGCTCAACGCCCAGAAGTGCGTAGCTTTTTTAACACAGGTAAAAGATTTCATTCCCGACCAGTACAGGGCGAAGATCGGCAACCGGCTGTACGGCTGCGACACTTGTCAGATGGTTTGCCCCAAAAATCGCGGCAAGCACTTCGCCCATCACGCGGAATTCCGGCCCGATCCGGAAGTGGCCAAGCCGCTCTTGCGTCCGCTGCTTCACATGAGCAACAAGGAATTCAAGCAGACGTTCGGCGCTTCCTCTGCGGCATGGCGCGGAAAAAAGCCGATTCAGCGAAACGCCATTCTGGCACTGGCCCATTTTCACGACCGCTCCGCTGTTCCCGACTTGATCCGGCTGCTCGAAGAGGATCCCCGCCCCGTCATTCGGGGAACGGCCGCCTGGGCGTTGGGCAAGATCGGTGGCGAAGAGGCGGAAGCGGCGCTTGCGGCGGCCCGGGAGCGGGAGTCATCGCCGGAGGTGCTGGCCGAAGTGGAGAAAGGATTTGCCCTATTGCGCCAGCACGGTGCATCCGGAGCAGCCAAATCGCACGACGTGAGGAGCGGCAAGGGGGCACACGCGTAGAACCATTCACATAAAAAACGGGTAGGGAGGAACGATGGATGGCACAAGTATTGGGATACACCACCATGGACTCGCCGATTGGACCGCTTTTGATTGCTTCTACGAAAAACGGACTGTGCTTCATTGAATTTGGCGACGGGGAGCAGGCTCTGTCCAGCTTGCAGCGCTGGTGCCGCAAGACCTTCATGGGCGTCCCCATCAGCCGGGACGACCAGGGAAACCAGTCTGTCCGCGAGCAGTTGGAGGAGTATTTTGCCGGTACGCGGAAGACGTTTGACATCCCGCTGGATATGTACGGCACGCCGTTTCAAAAAGCGGTCTGGACCGAACTGACCCGCATTCCCTATGGCGAGACGCGTTCCTACAAGGAGATCGCGCTGTCCATCGGTGCAGCAAAAGCAGTCCGGGCCATCGGCGGGGCGAACAACCGCAATCCCATCCCCATCGTCGTTCCCTGCCATCGCGTCATCGGTTCCAACGGAGCGCTCGTCGGATACGGAGGCGGGCTCTCCATCAAGGCACACCTGCTGGCGTTGGAAGGCGCACATGCAGCGTCTCTCCATGCCGATTCACCAAAAGCTGTCCGGTAAACCGGGCAGCTCAGCGTGTAGACAAAGTTCGCGGCGCATGGGGATCGGGCCCGCTAGCTTGACGCCCGCCCAGCACAGAAGCGGATGAAGTTCGCTCCAAAACGAGACGCGGGCAGGGGACAAACATCTGGGTGTTTCGATGAAGTGAGACTTGTGTCCCCTGTTGATTCCCGCGTCTTCGTTTTTCCGCTGAGTCGGTCGTCAAAGGAGCTCGCTTGGCCCATCCCGCCATGCGATGCACATTGTCTTCCGCTTCGGTTGATGAATGGGCAGGCCTTTCGGCCTGGAAATCATTTTTTGTGGACGCTAACTCAATGAACCGTTTGTCTTCAGTCTGAGCTGTCCGGTAATCCGGGCAGCTTTTTTCATGCTCCCAGTCCTTCTGAACGGGCCCGAACTGTCATAAGCATCAGGGAGAGGCCGGCGCCGGAGCATGAACCCTGACGTGAGCGAACAGGCGCGGGCCAACGGGGAAAGGAGGAGGCGGATGGAAGATTGGCTGAACTTCCTGCAGAACTACTGTAATGCGGTACAACAATGCTGGGTGGACGGCCGATGGGAGCGCCTGCAGCCGTTGGGGGCTGTTCCCGATGCGGGGGCGCGGCAGCGGGAGCTGTGGATGCGGGAACAGGAACAGTATCTGGACAGGGGAGCGGAAATCACTGCTGTCCAGGGCGACGTGGTGCCGCTGTATTGGCTGGAGTCCAACGGGCGCGTACAAGTGGAATTTGCCTGGCACGTCCGGCAGCTGTACCGGCTGCACGGCACCGATCTTGTGAAAGAGACGCGCCGGCAGCAGCGGATGGCCGTCATCAGGCAGGGAACGGGATGGAAGCTGGATTGGATCGAGCCGAGCCCGGACGGGGAGATGAACACGGCCGTATTGAACGATTCGGATGCATGGCTGGAGATGAACGAGACTGAGGAAGGGGAGCCGCTGCCATCACTCGTTCACGGGTCAAAGGGGTACCGAGCGGATCAGGCGGTCGCCTATGCCGAGCAGTACTGGAACTCAGCCAATCCAGCATTCCCCCATTTTACCGACGACTGCACCAATTTCATCTCGCAATGTCTCTATGCGGGCGGCATCCCGATGCTGTTTTCCCGGGAAAAAGGGCGCGGCTGGTGGATGCGGCCGGGAAAATCGGCCAGTTGGAGCTACAGTTGGGCGGTGGCGCACAGCTTGTACCTGCTGCTGAAATCGGGCGGCCCGCCGATGCGTGCCGTGCAGAAGCGGTCGCCGGAGCAGCTGGTGCCAGGAGATGTGATCTGTTACGACTTTGACGGAGACGGACGGTTCCAGCACACCACGATCGTCGTGGCTAAGGACGCCAACCACATGCCATTGGTCAACGCCCATACGACCAACAGCCGTATGCGCTACTGGAACTATCGGGATTCGACGGCCTACACTCCAAATATCCGCTACGCGTTTTTTCACATTCAGGGCATGTGAGTCAACAGAGGCGGCCTCTATGGGAGGAACCGCCTCTTGCTGTCTGGATGCAGCCAACGTGAGCGTCGGGGTGAGAGCGGGGAGGGGGGCCTGCACCTCGGAAGGTGGTCATCTCCATGGGGGATTCGGTATAATATAGGATGTTTGAAAGTTCGGTTGACAAGGAGTTTGTTGACATGCCACTGCACATTGTCCTGCACGAGCCGCTCATTCCCGCCAACACGGGCAATATAGCCCGTTCCTGTGCGGCGACGGGGGCTCATCTGCATCTGATACATCCGCTGGGATTTTCCACGGACGACCGCTACCTGAAACGGGCCGGCCTTGATTACTGGCACGCGGTAAAGGTTCATCACTACGACAGCTTTGAGCACTTTGTCGAGGCACAGGGAGAGAATGCCGGCACCTTTTACTTCGTGGAAACGTGGGGAGAAAAGCTGTACACGGAGGTTTCCTTCCGCGACGGCGATTACATCATCCTCGGCAAAGAGACCACCGGTCTGCCGACCGAGCTGACTGATCGGTACCGGGAACAGACGATCCGCATTCCGATGAGCGGCGCCACCCGCTCCATCAATTTGTCCAACTGCGCCGCCATCGTCCTGTTTGAAGGGCTCAGGCAGTTGGGCTTCCCCGGGCTCTCGTAACGGACAAGCCGAACACGACCATCTTGCTCGATGCGGTGACGAAAAGGAGGCGGACCGGACAGCAGGAAGCACATCATCGCGCCGCCCAACCGTGCGACAAGAAAAAGGAGAACGATACGATGACGGTGACCACCATTTTGTTTGACCTGGACGGCACGCTGTTGGAGATGCAGACGGAGCCGTTTGTCAAAGGCTATCTGAAGGAGCTGGGCCGCTACGTCGGTGACCGCTATGACGCCGAAAAAATGCTCGCGCTGATCTGGGACGCGACCAAGGCGATGATTGCCAATCAGGAGCCGGACAAGACCAACGAGCAGGTGTTTGTCGAGTATTTCAGCAGACACGGCCAGTGGGACAAGGACGAACTGTGGCCGGTGTTTGACGCGTTTTACCGGGATGTTTTTCCCAAGCTTTCCCACATGACCTACCCGTCGCCGTGGGCGAAACGGATCGTGGCGGAAGCCAAGCGGCAAGGATTCCGCGTCGCCGTCGCCACCAATCCGGTCTTTCCTCGCGCCGCCATTCATCACCGGCTGGCCTGGATCGAGCTGGCGCCGCATGACTTTGAGCTGGTCACGGTGTACGAGGAATCCCACTTCACCAAGCCCAATCCCGCCTACTTCGCCGAGATTTGCCAACAGCTCGGCGTGCAGCCGACAGAATGCGTAATGGTCGGCAACCACATGCAGGAAGACATGGTTGCCGGTACGCTGGGGATGAAGACGTTTCTGGTCACCAACTGGCTGGAAGACCGCGGCGAACCGCAGTATCCGGTCGATCAGCGGGGCACCTTGGAAGAACTCTACGCCGCCATTTCCCAACGGACAGGTGTGTTTGCCCGCTGAGACGGGGAATCACACGAATACAGCCGACCGTCACTGTGATGCAGCGACGGTCTTTTTTTTGCCAAAAAACAAGCCGACACCCGCGAGTGCGAAGCAAAAAAAAGCAGGTTGCCCAATTCAGGCAGCCTGCTTTTTTTCCTGGGAGCGATGGCAAAAGGAAAGCCGACGATTCGGCCCGGTCCTACAGATTCCAGGTTTTGTCCTCGTTGTATCCCGCCGTGAGAATGAAGAACAGGAAAGCGGCAAAGACCAACCCTACGATAAACGTACCCATGTTGGACTGCTCCTTTCGTATTTCCAAACTACTCCCATTATAGCGTAGCTTGCCCTGTTTGCAAGAGAGTTACGCTTTGCCGTTTCTGTCATTTTCATGAATGTTTCGCCGGCTGACAGTGAACCGGGCAGGGCCAGTTTTGTCACGGGAGGGCTGAAACATGTGTTGTCATTGTGCATACACATATGAAAAGGATTGTGCATCCTGCTCCGATGGAACGGGACCATGCGCATGCGTGGCCCCAGTCGGACATATACATGAAAGTACACTGTTGTTCGCGAAGAGAGAGGGGCTTATGAAGGAGGAGAGACGAGCATGGACATTTTAAAGCGCATCGCCGAGCACAGGGCCCGTGAAGAAAATCTGATGTGGAGAGGCACATTTGCCGAATATTTGGAGATGGTACGGAAAAATCCGAAGATCGTCCAAACCGCACATGCGCGGGTCTACAACATGATTAAAGCAGCAGGAGTCGAAGAAAACGAAGACGGCACCCGCTCGTACAAGTTTTTTAGTCGGGAGATCTTCGGACTGGATCGGGCGATCGAGCGGCTGGTGGAAGAGTATTTTCACTCTGCTGCCCGCCGCCTGGATGTACGCAAACGGATTCTGCTCCTGATGGGACCCGTCAGCGGGGGGAAATCCACCATCGTGACGCTGCTGAAACGCGGATTGGAGGAGTACACCCGCACCGATGAGGGCGCTGTGTACGCGCTGGACGGCTGCCCGATGCACGAGGAACCGCTCCACCTGATCCCTCGCGAACTGCGGCCGGAGATTGAGGAAGAACTGGGAATCAAAATTGAAGGGGAACTGACCCCGTACAACCGCATGCGGCTGGAGACGGAATACGGCGGGCGCATTGAGGATTTTCCCGTTCGCCGTATCCTCTTTTCCGAAGCCGATCGCGTCGGCATCGGCACGTTCAGTCCGTCCGACCCGAAATCTCAGGACATCGCGGACCTGACCGGGAGTATCGACTTTTCCACGATCACCAAATACGGCTCCGAGTCGGACCCGCGGGCATACCGCTTTGACGGGGAGCTGAACAAGGCGAACCGCGGCTTGATGGAATTCCAGGAAATGCTGAAATGCGACGAAAAGTTTCTCTGGCACCTGCTCTCGCTTACCCAGGAGGGCAACTTCAAGGCCGGCCGTTTCGCCCTGATTTCCGCAGACGAACTGATTATCGCCCACACCAACGAGGCGGAGTACAAGGCGTTTATCGCCAACAAGAAAAACGAGGCGCTGCAGTCGCGGATCATCGTCATGCCGATTCCGTACAACCTGCGCGTCAGCGACGAGGAAAAGATCTACGCCAAGCTGATCAAGCAGTCTGATCTCGGCCACGTCCATATCGCGCCGCACGCGCTCCGGGCCGCCGCCATCTTTTCCATCCTCACGCGGCTGAAGGAGTCGAAAAAACAGGGCGCTGATCTGCTGAAAAAGATGCGCCTGTACGACGGAGAGTCGGTGGAAGGATTCAAAGGCTCCGATCTGGAGGAATTGCGGAACGAATATCCGGACGAAGGGATGTCCGGGATCGACCCGCGCTATGTGATCAACCGGATCTCCAGCGCATTGATTCGCCGGGACACGGAATGCATCAACGCGCTTGACATCCTGCGTGCGCTGAAGGACGGGTTTGACCAACACCCCTCCATCACCAAGGAACAACGTGAGAAATATCTCAACTTCATTTCCATGGCCCGCAAGGAGTACGATGAACTGGCCAAAAAGGAAGTGCAGAAAGCGTTTGTCTACAGCTACGAAGAATCGGCGAAAACGCTCATGGACAACTACCTGGACAATGTGGAAGCGTATTGCAATATGAATAAAATAAGGGACCCCGTTACCGGCGAAGAGATGGACCCGGATGAGCGCCTGATGCGCTCCATTGAGGAGCAGATCGGCATCTCAGAAAACGCCAAGCGGGCGTTCCGCGAAGAAATCCTGATTCGCATTTCGGCTTACGCACGCAAAGGGAAGCGTTTTGACTACAGCACGCACGATCGCTTGCGGGAAGCGATTGAGAAGAAGCTGTTCGCCGATTTGAAAGATGTGGTAAAAATTACCACCTCCAACAAAACACCGGACGAACACCAGTTGAAAAAAATCAACGAGGTGACCAGACGGCTGATCGATGAACACCGCTACTGCCCTGTGTGCGCCAATGAGCTTCTCCGGTATGTCGGCAGTCTGCTGAACAGATAACGTGCTCGCGGGGCACCCGGAGCTGGCTTGCCAGGGAAGCCCATTCGCCGAAGATGCGCCAGCAGGAGGGGGGAGTCTGTATGGAAGATTCGTCACCGTTCGTCGTCTCCCGGGAAGACTGGTCGCTGCACCGCAAAGGATACCAGGATCAGAACCGGCATCAGGAAAAAGTGAAGGAAGCGATCAAGAAAAACCTGCCCGATCTGGTCAGTGAGGAAAACATCATCATGTCCAACGGGCGGGAAGTGATCAAAATCCCGATCCGTTCCCTGGATGAGTACCGGCTCCGTTTTAACTTTCACAAGGGAAAGCACGGCGGTCAGGGCAAAGGAAACAGCAAAGTGGGCGACGTCATCGCCAAAGACGGGGACGCTGCCCAGGGCCCTGGCAAGGGACAGGGAGCGGGCGATCTGCCGGGTGTCGATTATTTTGAAGCGGAGATTACTGTCGAAGAGCTGGAAGAGATGCTGTTTGCCGAGTTGGAGCTGCCCAACCTCCAGCAAAAGGACGAGGACAGGATCATCGTGGAGGAGACGCGTTTCAACGACGTCCGCAAAAAAGGGTTGATGGGCAACATCGACAAAAGACGGACGCTGCTCGCCGCCATCCGCCGCAATGCCCTGGCCGGTTACAACGACCTGGAGTTGGGCATCAGCGACGATGACCTGCGCTTCAAGACGTGGGAGGAGATCGTCAAGCCGCATTCCAACGCCGTCATCATCGCCATGATGGACACTTCCGGCTCGATGGGTGTGTTTGAAAAGTACATCGCCCGCAGCTTTTTCTTCTGGATGGTGCGTTTTCTTCGCACCAAGTACGAAAAGGTGGAAATGGTCTTTATCGCTCATCATACCGAAGCCAAGGAAGTGCCGGAGGAGGTCTTTTTTTCAAAAGGAGAGAGCGGCGGCACGATCTGCTCCTCCGCCTACAAGAAGGCATTGGAGATCATCGACAGCCGCTATCCTTCGTCCCAGTACAACATCTATCCCTTCCACTTTTCAGACGGCGACAATCTGACGTCCGACAACGAGCGATGCGTCAAGCTGGTCAAGGAATTGATGGAACGCTGCAACATGTTTGGATATGGAGAAGTGAATCAGTACAACCGGCACTCTACCCTGATGTCCGCCTTCCGGCACATCAAAGATCCGAAGTTCATGCACTGTGTGATCCGGGAAAAGGGGGAAGTGTACAAAGCGCTCAAGACGTTTTTCGGGAAAAAGGAAGTCAGTACGGGATGAGTGCAGAGGAAACCGGACGGGTACCGTCCGGTTTTTTGCGTCTGTTCCTCCGGTGCGGCTACAGCACGGCCAGCACTCCGTTCCACAGATCGATGCGGGCACGAAGCGACTGCACGGCCGTTCGTTCCGCCTCCGCCTGTTTTTCCGGGGAGTCTTCACACAAGGCGGTCAGCAGCTTTTCCGCCAGCGGGCCGTGTTCGTCCCCGTCCAGTTCGATGTGCCGCTGCAGGTAGTAGTTCAGCCGTTTGGTCGACTGGCCGTTTCGGTTCAGTTCGTCGACCAGCACCTGAAACATGTCCGGGATGATGTCTTCCCGTCCGAAGAAGAAGGCAGCGCATACTTCGTGGGTTCCGCCGTTTTTCGCCAGGTCCAGGGTATGGCGGACAAAGCGAAAGACGGAATCCGGAACTTCCGCGGCCTTGAGCGCTGCAAGCAGGTCTTGTCCGGCCTGCAGTTCGGCCAAAAAGCGATTGATGGGACCGGTATCCGCGCCGCATTCGTTCATCGCTTCCACGTATAATTCGAAATGGCTGGCATAGCCGCCTTGACCGTCTTCATCGGTCTCCTCGCCCAGCACAATCTCGTTGATAAAACGGGCGTACTGGCTGTGTCGGGACGGCATCCAGGGAACCTCCGTGCAGGTCAGGTCCCGCTGCAGCCGTTTCAACAGGCTCATAAAGTCCCATACAGCAAACACGTGGTGCTGCATGAAGATACGGACGCGCTCGGGCGTGTTGATCTCCCGGTACACGGGGTGTTTCAACAGTTCTTCGCGTATCGTGCGGATGTTGTTCATCAGCTTTGGTTCCTTTCCTTGAGCGATGGCCCCTCAAAGGGTCGTTTTTGCTATGGTACAGATTTTATTATGGCACAGACAGTTGACCGGCGTCCGTGACAGCTGTGTGTCATGTTCGGGAGGGCTGGGAAAAACCTGTCTGTCTGCCCGGCACCAGGCGCTTTGGACAGGGGGACCGCATACACAACGGGCCGCTCTTCCTCGGCAGCTCATGCGTTTGCGACCAATGCGACGAGGGACAAGTCTACAAAAAAACGGCCTAATAGCGAGATTTATGGAAGAGTATGGAGAAAACGAATTGTAATGTGGGAAATATCCTCATTTTTAGTGAAAGTCGGGAAAAATCGCTGAAATCCACGGTTGCCAGGAAGTTATCATAATTTTACCATATGAATTGTTAGCACTCACACCAATCGAGTGCTAACAGTAGTGGTGCGACAAGCGTGAAGAACACAGGCTTCAGCCGGTTCGACGCCGCACGTTACCGTTGTCTTTCCAGAACCCATACGGCACATCGCTGTTAGTTCCTGAGTGCTGTGTAACAAAAAAGAAGATTGTTCATAAATGGAAATTTTTTATTTCTCATTTTTCCAAATGAAGGTAAAAGATTTCGTTTATGTGCAAGCTTCTTTTTTATTTTCTCAAAAAAGGGAGGATGATGACTCGTGAAGGCATTGCTGTTGGCGGGTGGTTTGGGCACCCGGCTGAGACCGCTGACGGAAAATCTGGCAAAACCAATGGCTTTGGTGGGAAACCGCCCGTGGCTGGAGCATCTCATCGTTCACCTCAAACAGCAGGGAATCGTCGATTTTGTGATTGCCGTCAAGCATTATCCGGAAATGATTCAACGGTACTTTGGCGACGGACAGGCGTGGGGCGTCAACATCGAATACGCCGTGGAAAAAAAACTGTTGGGCACGGCAGGGGCGATCAAAAACGCGGAAACACTGCTGAGCGACCGTTTTTTGGCGGTCAATGCGGACATCGTTCACCAGGTCTCGCTGCTCCCGCTGCTGGACTTCCACGTGAAGCACAAGGGAGGCGTCACGATCGGGCTGACCGAGGTGGATGACCCGTCGCAGTTCGGCGTGGTGGAACAGCGTGACACCGGGGAAATTATCCGCTTCGTGGAAAAGCCGGACAAGGAGTCGGCGCCGTCCAACCGGATTAACGCCGGTATCTACGTGATGGAAAAAGAGGTGCTGAAGTGGATACCGCAGGGACGGGAAGTTTCGATCGAACGGGAGACGTTCCCGCTGCTGATCGAACGGAACGTGGGGGTCTACGGCACGTTGATCGACGGCTACTGGATGGATCTGGGGACGAAAAACCGTTACCGGCAGGTGCACTGGGACCTCTTGGACCGCAAGCTGTCCCTGCCGCTGCGAGAAAAAGAACACGGCACGGGCATCCTGATCGGGGAGGAGAGCGAGGTCGCCCAAGGCGTGCTGATCGTGCCGCCGGTGCTGATCGGCCGGCGGGTAAAAATCGGCGAGCGGAGCGTGATTGGACCGTATGCGGTGATCGGCGACGGCTGCGAACTGGGCAAGGGCGTCCGCTGCTCGGAAACGATCATGTGGAACGGCTGCAAGGTGCGTGACGCGGCCCAGTTGAAAAACTGCATCATTGGATACGGATTGGAGCTGGAAGCCAGCCACATATTGCATGAAGCGGTGATGAACCGGACAGCGGGAGGAGGACAAGGATGATCCAGGTGGCTTACATGAGCACGTACGTTCCGAAAAGGTGCGGACTGGCGACGTATACCCATCACCTGCGGCATTACGTGAAACAGGCGAACCTGTGGAACGCAGCGGACCCGGTGATCGTGATGACCGACGGGGATGAACAGGAGTACGGGAACGATCAGGCGCTGTGGCCGCTTGCCAAACACGACAGGGAGGCGTATCGGGCGATGGCGCAGAGAGTGAACGCGAGCGGCGTGTCGGTCGTCTCCCTGCAGCATGAGTTTGGCATTTTTGGCGGGGAAGCAGGGGCGTATGTGCTGGACTTTGTACGCGAGCTGAAAAAACCGCTGGTCACGACCTTCCACACCGTGTTTGCCTCGCCTAAGGAACCGTACCGGTCGATTCAGCGGGAGATTGCCGAACGGAGCGATCGGATCGTCGTAATGAATCGCCGGGCCGTCGGCTATCTGCGGCAGTCGTTCGGGATTCCGGAAGCGAAAATCGCGTTTATCCCGCACGGCACCCCCGTCCCCGACCCGCAGCAGCGGGAGGCTGTTCGGCAGCGGTTGAACTGGGCGGATAAAAAAGTCGTGATGACGTTTGGCCTGCTCAGCCGCGGAAAAGGGTTGGAACTGATTTTGGAGGCGCTGCCGCAAGCGGTCAAGGATGTCCCCAACCTGCTCTACGCGGTGGTCGGCCAAACCCATCCGGAAGTGAAGAAACGGGAAGGAGAAGCGTACCGGGAGGAGCTGATGGAGCTGATCCGGCGAAACCGCCTGGAACGCCATGTGGTGATGATCGACCGGTACGTGGACGAAGCGGAACTGGTCCAATTTCTGACGGCGTGCGATTTGTACGTCACCCCTTACCCGGGAATGGAGCAGATCACCAGCGGCACGCTGGCCTATGCCGTCGGGCTGGGACGTCCGGTGTTGAGCACGCCGTACAGCTATGCCCAGGATTTGCTGGAGGGCTGCGACGAGCTGCTGATTCCGTATGGCGAGCCCGACCGGTGGGCGGAAAAAATCGCGTCGCTCTTGCGTGACGACAGCCTGAGGCGGGACTGGGAGGCAAAGATCGGCCGCGTCGGCTCCGCCATGCACTGGCCGCAGATCGGCAAGCGCTGCGCTTCCCTGTTTGCCACCCTCTCCAAACAGTCCGGCAGCACGTTTGAACAGACGGAGGGGACACCCGTTGCGGCCCTTTCCCGTTAGCTTTCGACACCTGGAGAGAATGACCGATGACACCGGACTGTTGGAGCACTGTCTCGGAAACATCCCGCGCCGCCGGGAGGGCTATACAACCGATGACAACGCCAGAGCGCTGTGGGCGTGTGCCGTTTGGCGGCAGCATGCGAACCGGACAGGCGACCGCGATTTGCTGGCGACCCTTGACCGCCTGATCGACCGCTATCTCGGGTTTCTTCTGTGGGTTCAGCAGGAGGATGGCAGCTTTCACAACAACATCGGCTACGACCGCAGGCCGGAACCGGAGAAGCCGTCCGACGACTGTCTCGGACGTGCGCTGTGGGCGTGCGCGGTCGCATCGGCGTCGCTTCCCGACAGCGGCCGGCGGTTTGTCGCCTCCCAACTGCTTGCCAAAGGGCTGCCGCGGGCGACGGCGATGAAGTTTCCGCGCGGATGGGCCTTCGCGCTGGCAGCGTGCAGCTTTTTGGCCAGGAACGGCAGCGGCTCTGCCGATTCTGCCGCCTGCATGGAGCTGATCGAGCTGTTTGAAGAACGGCTGATCCGGCTGTACCGGGAGGCGTCCGGAGATGGTTGGCATTGGTTCGAGCCGGTGATGACCTACGGAAACGGCGTACTGCCGTGGGCGCTGTTTTCCGCCTACCGCGTGACGAAGCGGGAGGAGACGCTGGAAATAGCCAAAGAGAGTCTCCATTTTCTGATCGCCAAGATGACCGGACAAAACGGCGTGATTCGCCCCATCGGCAACCGGGGCTGGTGCACGCCGCAGTCCCGCAGCGACTGGGATCAGCAGCCGTTGGAAGTAATGAAACTGGCGCTCGCTTCGGCGGAAGCCCATGCGGTACTGGCTGATCCTATGTACTGGCAAACAGTGGAAAAATGCCGGGCGTGGTTTTACGGCGGCAACGATGGAGCCGTGCCGATGGCAGATGCGGCGGAAGGCAGCTGCTGCGACGGACTGACACCAAACGGAGCCAATCTGAATCGGGGAGCGGAATCGACCCTGTCCTACTTGCTGACGGAAGCGATTTATCACAATGCGGTGACTGGAGGTTGATGCATATGGACGTTACGGCTGCACACGGCATTCACATCCCGTCCCACGTTTTCCGGGAGTACGACATCAGGGGCAGAGCCGGGAAAGAGATTCATCCGGCGTTTGCCTGGCTCCTGGGGAGAGCGTTTGGCCGAAAGCTGAAGGCGGCCGGGCTGGACAAGGCGGTCGTGGGGAGGGATAACCGGAAATCCTCGCCGGAGCTGCAAACCGCTCTGATGGCCGGGCTTCTTCGCTCGGACATCCGCGTCGTCGATATCGGTGAGGTGACGACACCGATGTTTTACTACAGCCTGGAGCATCTGGACATTCCTTCCGGGCTGATCGTGACGGCAAGCCACAACCCCGGTGACGAGAACGGCTTTAAAATTGCCATGGACAAGACCACCATCTACGGCGAGGCGATTCAGGACCTGTACAACACCATGCGCGCGCTGCTCGCCGAGGAAGGCGTGCCGCACCAACCTTTCTCCCTACAGGAAGGAGTGGAGCGGGTGGACATCGAACAGCCCTATCTGGCGATGCTCAGGGAAAAAATTGTCCTTGGACCGCGCAAAGTGAAGGTGGTGGCTGACTGCGGCAACGGCACCCCCTCGCCGTTCGTGCCGAAAGCGCTGGTCCAGTGGGGCTGCGAAGTGGTTCCGCTCTACTGTGAATCCGATCCCAATTTCCCTCATCATCATCCCGATCCGGTCGACCCGAAAAACCTGCAGGACTTGATTCGCAAGGTGCGCGAAGAAAAAGCCGACCTCGGGGTGGCCTTCGACGGCGATGGCGACCGCCTGGGCGTCGTCGACGAGCAGGGCAATGTCCTGTGGGGCGATCAGCTGATGATTTTGTTCTGGCGGGAGATCCTGCCGAAACATCCCGGATGCCAGGCGCTGGTGGAAGTAAAATGCTCGCGGGCACTGGTGGAAGAAATCGAGAAGCTGGGCGGAGTGCCCGTGTTCCACCGCACCGGCCATTCTCATATCAAAGCCTCGATGAAACGGCTGAACGTGCCGTTTACCGGTGAAATGTCCGGCCACATCTTCTTCAAGGACGAGTATTTCGGCTTTGACGACGCGCTCTACGCGGCGGGGCGGCTGCTTCGCATCTTGACCAACAGCGACAAGCCGCTGTCAGCGTTGTTTGCCGACATTCCCCGCTACCACGCCACGCCGGAGACGAGAGTCCCCTGCGAGGAAAGCAAAAAGCGGACCATCCTGGACAAGGTCAAACAGTATTTCCGGCCCGAGCGCGAGATTATTGACGTGGACGGCGCGAGGGTGATCTTCCCGAACGGCTGGGGACTGATCCGCGCCTCCAACACGCAGCCGATTTTGGTCCTGCGGGCGGAGGCGGAATCGGCGGAAGGGCTGGCCGAGATCAAACGGGAGATCGAGAAGTCTCTTGCGTTTGCCGATTCCGCGCTGACGGTGGACTGGTAACCTCGAAACAGCGGACTCGTGTACCCGTACCATCTTGTCGTGATTCGCTGGCAGTGCCTGTTTGCATACTGAGATCAACCGGGGTGAGTGAGGAAAATGAACGCGTATCCGTTACTGTTTTCACCGATGTATCATCAACGGATTTGGGGCGGCAATCGCCTGCGTACATTATTCGGCTATCCCATTCCCAGTGAGCAGACGGGTGAGGCGTGGGTCATATCCGATCACCCGAAAGGCAGAACCACGATCAGAAACGGCGTCTATCGCGGAAAGACGATCAGCGAACTGCTGGCGGAACAGCCCGATTGGTTTGCGCCGAAGCGTCCGGACCGCTTTCCGCTGTTGGTGAAACTGTTGGACGCCAACGACTCGTTATCCGTACAGGTACATCCCGACGACCGCTTTGCCCATGTCCATGAGAACGGCGAACTGGGAAAGGCGGAATGCTGGTACGTCGTGCACGCCGAACCTGGAGCAGAAATCGTGTACGGCCATACCGCCAGGACGCGGGAGGAACTGGCGGAGATGGTGAAGGCCAGCCGCTGGGACGACCTGTTGGTGCGAGTCCCGGTGCGGACCGGCGACTTCTTCTACATTCCGCACGGCACGCTCCACGCGCTGGGCAAAGGCATTGTCGTCCTGGAAATTCAGCAAAACTCAGACGCCACATACCGCGCCTACGACTACGACCGCGTCGACCAGTCCGGACGGAAGCGCGAACTGCACATCGACAAGGTGCTGCAGGTAACCAATGTGCCGAACAAGCCGGCACAGATCCGGGCAAAGACAGCAGGCAGCCGCTTCCTGCAGGTGAACCACTACCTGGACAGCCCGTTTTTCACGGTAGAAAAATGGACGCTGCACGGCTCGCGCGAAGAAGAGTCCGGGGACCGGTTCTCCCTCGTGTCCGTTCTCGCCGGATCAGCCCTGCTGGAATGGAGCGGCGGTGAGCTTACGGTGAAAAAAGGGGATCACCTGCTGTTACCGAGAACATTGGGCAGGTACAGACTGGCGGGCGACATGGAAGCGATAGTCTCCTTCCCGCCGGGACAGGCGGCCACGCTGCGAAAAGCGGGCTGAACGCGTCAGATGGCGCGAGCGATGCAAAGACCCTGGCAAAGGGTCTTTTTCATTTTTTTCTGGCAGCCCACGATATTCCCTGCGCATCTGGGTTCACTACCTCATGGGCACAACCATAAGCTGGGGTATACATCATCTTTACACATGTGGAGGAGATTCTCATGCATGGTTATCCGATAGCTTTTCCCCGCTACTGGCCCAGGCTCGTACGGCAGCCGGGATTTAGCGAACCGCGCGATCGGGCGCTGGCCGCCGATATCTTGCGGGCCACCCAACGTGAAGAGCGGGCCATCAATTATTTCAGCAGGCTGATAGAGCTGGCCCCCAACGACAGCATCCGGACGGTTTTGAACATCATCCGCGACGAGCGGATCAAGCATTCCCAGCGATTCGCGACAATCTACCGGCAGTTGACCGGACGGGCGCCGCAAGTGAGGCGGGAAGAAGTGCCGGCACCGGAATCATTTGCCCGGGGATTGGAATTTGCCATCCGGGACGAGCTGGCCGCCGCCGATCTGTACCGGGACATTGCCGATCGGGCGGTGACGCTCGCGATCAGAAGGGGGTTCACCCGAGCAGCAGAAGACGAGCTGCGGCAATCCAATGTGCTGATGAACATGCTGGCACAGTTGGGAGCGTCGTAGATGGCTGGCGGAGGCCAGCTGAAAACGGGCGGCCTGTCTTTGCGGGCCGCCCGTGATCGTGTTCAGAAATTGTTGAGATCGAATGCCTATGATAATAGAATGTGCGGCTTGTGTCGGATTCGGGTTGAAAAAGCGAGGTGTGAAACTCTGAAAGCCGTATTGGTTGACGATGAACCTCTGGCTTTGTACCACCTGGAAACACTGCTGCGGGAATGCGGAGGTCTGGAAATCGTCGGGCGATATCAAAATCCCCGCCGCGCTTTGGATGAGCTTTCGCAGGTAAAGCCCGACGTCATCTTTCTCGATGTGGAGATGCCCGAGTTGAACGGCATCGAAACGGCGGAACAGGTGCTCAGACTCTCGCCTGAAACGGATCTTGTCTTTGTAACGGCCTATGATGAGTACGCGGTCAAGGCGTTTGAGCTCAACGCACTGGACTACGTGCTAAAACCGGTTCAGCGCGACCGCCTGATCAAAACGGTGCAGCGGCTGATTGACAGGCGGTATGAGACGCACGTCGTTTCGCTCGCAGGACAAGCCATCATGATCCGCTGCTTTCAGTCCCTGCAGATCGAGATTCCGCCGCGCGGACCGGAACCCATCCGCTGGCGGACGGCCAAAGCGCAGGAACTGTTTGCGTACCTGGTTCATCGGCGGGGCCAGCCCGTTCGCAAAGATGCGCTGCTGGAATTGTTCTGGCCGGATGCGGACCACAAAAAAGGTTTTGCCCGGCTGTACACAACCATCTACCAGATCAGAAAAACATTGAAAGAGCTCAACGTCGGCATTCACATCAGCAACTGCGACGACGGCTATCTGCTGGACATGAAACACGTCAGGGTGGATGTGGATGAATGGGAGCGCGGCATAAGGATGTGGTCCCCCGTTACGCGGGAAAGACTGTCCGAACACTTGCGCTTGCTTGAATTGTACCGCGGAGATTACCTGGACGACTACGACTACATATGGGCGGAAAGCGAGCGGCAGCGGCTGCGGACGCACTGGTTTTACCACGCGAATCATGTAGCCGGCTATCTGGAGTCTGTTGGCGAATACGCCCGAGCGCTGGCCGTCTATCACCGCATCCAGCGCTTTCACCCGCATGTGGAAGAGACGTACGTAAAGCTGATGAAGCTGTATGACAGACTAGGCGACCGCAATGCCGTGGTGAGAGAGTACATGAACCTGAACAGGATGTTGAGCGAAGAGTACGGCGTCGCCCCCCACAAGGCCGTTCGGGAGTGGTATCTGCGTTGGAAGAAAACGCAAAGCAGGTAGTCTCTTCTCGGCCCCGGATTGGCTCGAAAGTCATGTGCGTCATGTCATGCTTTGCGAGCGGCGAAATATGGTAAGAAGGAGGGAATATACTAGTGCGGCACCAGGACAGAAGAAATGGGGAGTACCAGTGAAAACGACCATGATTGTCGATGACACGGCGTTGACCAGGGGATTCCTTCGCGACATGCTCGAATCGCTCGGGCTGAAGGTGGTGGTGGAGACGGAGTCGGGAGAGGAGGCGGTCAAACAATTTATGCTGTTCCGTCCCGACCTGGTCGCCGTGGATGTATCTACACCCGCCATGGACGAATTGGCGGTGGTGAAAAAGATCAGGAAAATCGACGGAAAGGCCAAGATCATCGTCTGTTCAGCCGTTGTGCAGCGGGATGCCATCATGCGGACGATCGACGCGGGCGCGTCCGACTTTCTGGCCAAACCGCTGCAGAAAGACCGGGTGGCATGGGCCATTCAACACCTCAAAGAAATCGGATAACAGATAGGAGAAAAGTACCGAGCAGAGCCGGCAAGCCGCGAACGGTTTCGGGAACCACGCACAAGTGATCGCCCGACAGCGAGCGGATGAAAAGCCTCCGCGCGAAAAAACTCGATAATCATACGTGGCAAGATGGTTGATCGCCATAGTATAATAGTCCTATTCATTGGCTATGTATGGAAATTTTCCTCGTCCCGACCGCCCTGTATTCACCTCATACCTGCTTAACGCCCGTTGAAATATCAAAGCAGACCAACAGCCGGCAGACTAGGCGCATCTGCAGCGGCAGCAGTCGGAGACGAGGCGTCTGCGGCCTGCGTGAGCAGACACGACAGCACAAGCAGGAATGCAACGAATGAATCAAATGATCTAGGTTTTCGTACTTGTTCAAGGTCTTATGTCCCAAAGCGGATGGGAATTCCGAATAAAACGAACGTAATTGTCAATTGTTGTCGATTGTCTATTGGAGGTGTCTGTGCGTGAACGTTCTCGTAACGGGAGGATATGGCTTCATCGGGTCCTCGGTGGTCGAACGTTTTCACAAAGAGGGTCATCGGGTGTACATTATCGACAACCTGTCTACGGGCAGGCGGGAACGCGTGACCGTCCCCCACAAAGCGTACATCTACAGCGTGGATGACCGGGCCTGCGAAGAAGTATTTCGCAGCGTGGGATTCGACGTCGTGGTTCACCTGGCGGCCCATACGAGCGTCATGGACTCACTGGAACGCCCCTGCCACGATGCGGAGGCGAACATCCTCGGGCTGCTCAACATGCTGAATTGCGCGCGGCTGCACGGCGTCAAAAAGTTTATTTTCGCTTCGTCCGCGGCCGTCTACGGCGATACCGCCCAGCTTCCGATCCGTGAAGAGACAGCCTGCCATCCGCTGTCGCCCTACGGGATGAACAAGCGGCTGGGAGAGATGTACTGCGAGAAATGGCAGGAGTTGTACAAGCTCGATACCTTGTGCCTGCGCTTCTCCAACGTATACGGCCCCCGTCAGAGCAGCTCAGGGGAAGGGAGCGTCATTTCCGCCTTTCTGAACCAGGCACGGGAAGGCAAACCGCTGTATGTCTTTGGCGACGGAACGCAGACGCGCGATTTCATCTACGTCGACGATGTGGCCGATGCCATTTACCGCGGCGCCACGAGCAATGTGACGGGCATCTACAACGTGTCGACGGGCGTGGAAACCAGTGTGAACGAGCTGATCGAGCTGGTCCGAACGCTGGTTCCGATAAATGATGTCCAGTACCTCGACAGCAGGCCGGGCGAGATCACCCGCTCCTTGCTGGACAACAGCCGGCTGAAGCACGACCTGGACTGGGTGCCGCTCTATTCGCTGCAGGAGGGGATTGCCAAAACCTACGAATGGATGCTGCGGCAGGAGGCGGTTGCGGCCCGTGAAGAGGCAGCACCCGCAAGAGAGACGCCCAGATGGTGGCGGATCGTCCGGCCGTATGTGGAAAACGGGCTGGCCTTTGCCGCAGTCGTCCTGCTGTCCCGCGACCAGAGCGGTCTTTTATACGAATATGGCATTGATTTTCGGCTGTTGTACATTCTGCTGATCGGGCTGCTCTACGGCTCGCGCCAGTCGTTTCTCTCCGCTGCGGCGGTGATCAGCCTGTATGTGGCCGACAACCTGGCCAACGGGCGCGCCTGGGGCTCGCTGTTGTTTGACCCGGAAACGCTGTTTGTCGCCGCAGTCTACCTGTTTTTCGGCCTGTCGGTCGGGTTTGTGCGGGACAAATACAAAAAAGAGCTGGCGTTTGCCAAAAACGAGCTGGCGGTGGAAGCGCAGCGGTATAAGCTGCTGATGGACGTGTACAAGGACACGCGCAGCGTCAAGGAGTCCCTGCAGCGACAGGTGCTGACCAACAGGGACAGCCTGGGCCGCATCCATGCGCTCGTGACCGAACTGGAGAGCCTGGAGCCGGAACAGGTGGTCAGCGCAGCGGTGAATGTGATGGAAGACCTGATGGAGTCCAGGAAAATCTCGATCTATGCCGTATCGGCGACCGGCTACTTGCGGCTGCTGTTGCAGTCCAACGACGACGAACTGCGCGCCCCCCGTTCGCTGCACCTGAGAGACGTGCCGGAACTCTCCGAGGTCGTTACGTCGCAGCGCTTGTGGGTGAACAAAAATCTGGTGCCGGAGCTGCCGATGCTGGCAGCGCCGGTGGTTCACCAGGGAGAGACGGTCGCGCTGGTCTGCGTGCACGAGCAGGGGTTTGAACAGTTTACCCTGTACCACGAAAACCTGTTTCGGATTGCCGTAGACATGATTTCCCGCTCGCTCTCCCGTGCCTTTATCTACGTGGCCGCCACGCGCAGCGAACGCTTCGTGGAGGAGACCCCGATTTTGCAGGAGGGAGCCTTTTTGGAAGTGTTGCGCAGCAAACAGGCGGCCAAGAAACGGTACCAGGCCGCGTACACCTTGCTGCACGTGGAAACCTCCGAAAACGGCTTCAAGGAAACGGCTGCGCGTCTTGCCCACCTGCTGCGCGACACGGATTATATCGGGCTGTTGCGGGGACAGCTGGTGCTGCTCCTGTCCAACTCCGGGCCGGAAGAGGCCGGGGCGGCAATGGAGCGGCTGCAAAAATACGGCGTGGCAACGCGCCTGGTGAGCGAGGATACGGTCTATGCTTAACGGAGCAATTGCGGCTTATTACGTGCTGACGGCGGTGTATCTGGTGATCCTGTTTCGCCGCCGGGAACCGATGCGCGGCGGCAGGGCAGCGCTGGCCTGCCTGCTCCCGTTTGCCGGGTTGCCGCTGGTGTTGGTCGCCAGCAGGGCGGGGGCCAAGAGTGCGTCCGCCAATCCGGACCGATTCGCCGACGTGGTGGGACTGAAGGCGGATTCGGGAGGCGTCCTGGTCAAAGTGGATCTGGAGAAGGAGACGTCGATTGTGCCGATTGAAGAGGCACTGGTGCTCAATGATCACACCACCCGCCGCCGGATCGTGATGGACGCTCTCAAGGAGGAAACGCTGGACCTCGTCAGCTACCTCGCCAAGGCCGCCCGTAACGATGACAGTGAAACCGCCCACTACGCCGTCACCGCCATTGTGGAAATGAAACGGGGGATGATGGCCGAACTGCAGCGGTGGTCGGTCGAACGGGAGCGTTCCCCTGATGATCCGACCGTGTTGGCCGGGTATGCCAACGCGTTGAAGCGGTATATCGGCAGCGGGCTGATGGATGCCGAGATGGAGCGCACCTACCGCCTGCAGCAGGCGGATGTACTGGAGCGTTTGATCCGACGTGAGGACTGCGGGGAAGAGGCGTTTGCCGACAAGGTGGAATGCGAACTTCTCCTGCGCCGCTACGACAGGGCAGAAGCAGCCTGCGAGCGGTTTCTCCAGGCTTATCCGCAATCGGAGATGGCTTATTACACGGCGCTGAAACTGTATTACTCGCTGCGGGCCGTCATGAAGTTTCACGAGACGCTGAACAGGCTGAAAGAATCGTCCATCACCGTGTCGTATCCGACTTTGCAGATTATCCGGTACTGGAGCAGGGATTTCGTATGATAATCAGGACAAAATCGCTCAGACGCATGATTGTGCTGCTCGTCTTCGTACTCCTGCTGACGCTGTTGATGCAGATGTCCCGTTCAACGCTGGTGATGCGCTGGAATGGGTTCAACGACGGACTTAGTGCCAAGGCCGCGGCCCGCAACGCGCTGACGCCTGCGGAGCTGGCCCGCATCGATCAGGAACGGCTGGTCATCCTGGCAGACCCGAATGACGCGATGAGCCAAAAGGTGGCGTATCAGGCGGAACAACTCCTGATCGGGATGAAAAAGCAGTTTGAGCGGTTGCCTGTGGGAAGCGCCGTGCCTGTTCCAGCGCCCGATGGCGTGATTGTGACCGTGTCCGATTTGACGCGGCTTGCCGGATCGGAATGGCTGAACGGCTACGTGGCGCGGGGCGGCCGCGTATTGCTGGCGATCGAGCCGGACAACAACGAGGCGTTTTCCGCCATGTACCGCCGGCTGGATATCGTTGAGATCGGCACGTACGTGGATACCAGCGAGATTCACCTCCACACCAACGTGCTGCTCGGGTTTGCCGACAGCGTGTTTCGCGATCCCGGCCTGCAGAATCACGTGCTGCGCGTCAAGCTGGGACAGCGCAGCCGCGTTCACGTCTCGGCGGGGGAACATGTGCCGCTGTTGTGGGAGGCGCCGTATGAAAAGGGAGCCTACATTGTGTTCAACAGCGTGCTGCTGCAGGAGAAGATCAACCGCGGACTGTTTGCGGGCGCCATCGGCGTGCTGCTGCCCGACCTGATCTATCCGGTGCTCAACGCCAAACTGATGTTTCTCGACGACTTTCCCGCCCCGTTCCCCCAGGGAACCCATCCCATCATCGACCGGGACTACCGGATGGATTTGCCGCAATTTTTCAAGAAAGTGTGGTGGCCGGACATGATCCGGCTGGCGCGCAGGCACGATCTGAAGTACACAGGGGCGCTCATCGTCACTTACAGCGACCGGGTTACCCCGCCGTTTGACTGGGAGAACGAAGCGGACGTCTCCAGCCTGGTGATGTACGGGCGCGAACTGCTGAAGGAAGGGGGAGAAATCGGCATCCACGGCTACAACCATCAGTCGCTGACCACCATTCCGCGGTTGTCGCGGGCGTTTGGCTACAACGTGTGGTCGAGCCAGCAGGAGATGAAGGACTCGCTTCGCTCCTTGCGGCAGTACGTCGAGTCTGTCTTTCCCCACTACCCGCTGCGTACCTACGTGCCGCCGTCCAACGCACTGGATGGTGCGGGGCGGCAGGTGCTGAAACAGGCGTTGCCCGACCTTGACAACATCTCGTCCCTCTACATCGAAGACCACCAGGATATCTCCTATGTGCAGGAATACAAACTGGCTCCCGACGGCTTGGTGGAGCTGCCGCGCGTGACGTCCGGGCACTTGATCGATGAGTACGACCGCTGGGCGATGGCCAACGCAGTCACCGCTCATGGCATCTTTTCCCACTTTGTTCACCCGGACGACGTGATTGATGAGGAACGGGGCGGCAAAGAAAGCTGGCGCGATCTGTACACGCGCCTGGATGAGTTCCTGGAACTGGTGCAGGACAAATACGGTTGGCTGCGGCCCATGACCTCGGCAGAGGCGAGCGCTGAGGCAAGGCGTACGCTAGTGAGCCAGCCTGTGTTTGAACGGCGTCCAGATGGCCTAACCGGCTACATCAACGGCTTTTCCGGCCCGCAGTACTTTCTGCTGCGGACCGACCGAAACATCGTGCGCACGAAGCAGTGCGAAGTGCGGCGCATCGATCAGGGCGCATTTCTGGTGCGCGCCGATCAAGAAATCTTTTCAATTGATTGGACGGATAAACCATGAAAATTTGTATTGTTGCGGAAGGTTCCTATCCGTATGTGACCGGCGGGGTGTCCAGTTGGATTCATGACCTGATCAACTCCATGCCCCAGCACGAGTTTGTCATATTTGCCATCGGAGCGGAGGAGCGAAACAGGGGGAGATTCTCCTACCGGCCGCCCGACAATGTATGCGAGGTTCGTGAAGTGTTTCTCGACACCTTTTTGCAGGAAGAAGGCCGCTGGGGCCGCCGGATTGAACTGAGCGGCAAAGAACGGGACGCCTTGCAGGGGCTGATTGTCGGCGAGCGGGATACCGACTGGGAGACACTGTTTCAGCTGCTGTGCGGCGGGCGCTGGGATGCGTCCACGGAATTTTTGATGAGCCAGGATTACTTTGATCTGTTGAGCGATGTGGCACGACAGCGGTACGAGCAGCTTCCGTTTCGGGAGTTGTTCTGGACGGTCCGTTCCATGCTGCTGCCGCTGATGCAGCTGCTTCGCCACCCGCTTCCCGAGGCGGACCTGTACCACGCCGTCTCGACCGGGTACGCCGGTGTCATCGCCAGTCTGGGCAAGCACCGCTACGGCCGTCCGATGCTTTTGACCGAGCACGGCATCTATTCCCGCGAGCGGGAGGAGGAGATCATCAAGGCGGACTGGGTCAAAGGGTATTTCAAAGACTTGTGGATTCGCTATTTTTACGGTCTGGCCCGCTGCGCCTACCAGTATGCCGACCAGGTGGTGACGCTGTTCAACCGAAACCGGGAGATCGAGATCGAGCTGGGCTGCCCTGAGTCAAAAATCGCGATTATCCCCAACGGCATCAAGGCGGACGAATACGTCGACCTGCCGCGAAAAACGGCGGACGACCCGGCCGTTCACATCGGTGCCATCGTGCGAGTGGTGCCGATCAAGGACATCCGGACGATGATCCAGAGCTTCGCTGTGGTCAAGCGGGAAGTGCCGCAAGCCAGGTTTAGCATCATGGGGCCGTACGACGAGGACCCGGACTACTACCGCGAATGCGTGGAACTGGCGGAAATGCTGGGCGTGCGGGATCTCACATTCACGGGCAGCGTCGACGTCAAGACTCGCATCGGCAAGCTGGACGTGGTCGTGCTTACCAGCATCAGCGAAGGGCAGCCGCTGGCCGTTCTGGAAGCGATGGCGGCGGCCAAACCGGTCGTGGCGACCGACGTCGGAAGCTGTCGGGAACTGCTCTACGGCAGCGAGGCGGGCGGGGTGGAAGGCCGCGCCGGGCTGGTCGTGCCGGTGCTGGACGACAAAGAGATTGCCCGCGCCATCATCACCTTGTGCAATAGCGAATCGCTGCGCCGGGAAATGGGAGAAAACGGACGGCGCCGCGTCCTGTCGGCGTATACCCACGAGCAGTTCATTTCCCGTTACGAATCGCTGTACGCCTCGCTCGGAAAGGAGGAGAAGACATGGCAGGTATCGGCTTCCAGCTAAAGCGGCTGTTTGACCGTGAAGGCCTGTTTGGCCGCGTGCAGGCCATCTCGTACGCTTCGCTGGTGACGGTGGGGCCGATTCTGAGCTGTATGGCGGCGGTCGCGGCCGTCCATTGGCTGCTCGTCACAGAAATGGCGCCGTATCGGGCCCGGCTGCTGTTTCAGGCGGGAACAGCGTACGTCTTTGCCTTTTCGTTTATCGTCGCGGCTCCGTTCTCCATGCTGTTTACCCGGCTTGCGTCCGACCAGCTCTACGATAAACGCTACGACGAACTGCTGCCGACGTTTTATAGAAGCCTGCAGCTGGCGCTGGGCAGCGCTGCGGTGCCCGCTGCGGCTTTTCTCCTGCTGGCGCCGCTGGAGCTGGCGGAGAAGCTGGTGTTGGTTGTGATGTACATGGAGCTGATTGTCATCTGGATGGGCGTGGTGTACGTGTCGGCGATGAAAGCGTACCGCCGGATTGCCGGGGCATTTTTCGCAGGCATGCTGCTGGCGATGATTGCGGTCTGGCTGTACGTTCGTCTGGAAGGGGAGCATCTGGCAGCGTGGGGGCTGTTTGCCGGATTGGCCGGCGGATTTTTTGTCACGGCATCGGTACTGCTGTGGGAGATTGAGCGTTTCTTTCGCACACCCAAGCCGCTGTATCCGAATGGATTGGTCTCGTATCTGCGCCAGTATCCCTCCCTGTTGGCGATCGGCCTGTTCACCGCCTTCTCGATGTATGCGCATCAGTTTGCCCAGTGGGTGTTTCACGGCGAGTGGCTGGAGGGGACGTTTCTGCTTGCTCCGGAATACGATGTGGCCGTCTACTACGCCGTCCTCTCCGTGCTGCCGACGCTGGTCTGGTTCGTGGTGTCGGTGGAGACGGCATTTTACCCGAAGTATCGCCAGTATTACGACGCGATTCTTGGACAGGGAAGCATTATCGAGATCGACCGCGCCCGCCGCGAGATGGAACAGGTGCTGATCGGCGAGATGGCCAAGCTGATGGGGATTCAACTCGTCTTTTCGCTGGTGGCTGTAGCCTGCGGCATCCTGTATCTGCCCTACATCGGTTTTACCGCCCAACAGGTGGATACCTTCAACATTTTGGTTATGTCCTTTTACACGTACATCATGACCAGTGTTTCGCTGTTGCTGTTGCTCTACTTTGATGATCGAAAGGGAGCGCTGGCGCTCTCGGCGATCTTTTTGGCGGCCAACATAGCAGCTGCCTGGGCCCTGCGCGACATCGAATACCAGGGGCTGTCCCTGTTTGCCGCCTCGTTTCCCGTCCTCATCGCCACTCTGAGCAGGCTGATATACCGGCTGCGCCGGCTGCACTACGCGACGTTCAGCGCACAGCCGCTGGCATCGCGGGAGCAAGACCGGATGCGCGGCAGGGCAGGGTGACAATGGAGGAGGAAAAAATGGAATGAAACAGATATGGAGAAGCGGGTGGCTGGCTGTCTTGCTGGCGATAAGCGTCGCAGCTGGCGGTTGTGCGCCGGACGCAGATGTCAGCCAGCCGCAGGTGGAGGGGCCGGTCGTGCCGCCTGCCGTGGAGTACGCGCCCAAATTGCAGGAAAATCGGCTGGTCTACGATAAGGATCAGCCGGGAAGCGTCGTACACCTGTACATTACCGTGACGGATGACAACCTCAGCGCCGAGCGGCCGATGACCTGGGCGGAGTTGAACCGCATCGCCAACGAGAACGACAACACGGTCGAGCGAAAACTGAACGTCATCGTGCAGGAAGGGACGGATCAGGGACCACAAAAGGGGATGTTTGGTTACGGAACGAACGAGCCCAACGCTTCCATCACCCTTCGGGGCAAGTCGTCGATCAAGGCGATGCAGAAGTCGTACAAGATCAGGCTCTTTGACAATGCCGGCTACTGGCGGGATCAGCGGACCATCAACCTGAACAAGCACGTGTACGATTTTTCCCGGCTGCGCAACAAACTGAGCTTTGACTACTTCAAGCAGCTGCCGGACATCACCAGCCTGCGCACCCAGTTCGTTCACCTGCATGTCAGGGATCTCACCAGCGGGCGGGCGCAGGCGCCGTTTGAGGATTACGGCCTGTACACCCAGATTGAACAGCCCAACAAGTCGTTTCTCCGGACGCACGGGCTGGACCCCTACGGCCATCTGTACAAGGCTACCAACTTTGAGTTTTTCCGCTATCCCGACAAGTTGAAAATGGCGGACGATCCCACGTACGACAAACAGGCTTTCGAGTCCGTCCTGGAAATCAACGGTTCCCATGACCATGCCAAACTGCTGCGCATGCTGGATGATGTGAATGACATGACCAAGGATTTCGACGAAGTCTTTGACCGCCATTTCGACCGCGACAACTTCCTGACCTGGATGGCGGCCAACATCCTGATGGACAATGTTGACACGATGACACAAAACTTTTTCCTCTATTCTCCGCTGAACGCGGAAAAATGGTATTTCCTCCCATGGGATTACGACGCGGCGTTTGATTTTTACGGCAGCCCGGCCGGTAATCCCAATGAGCGCGCATTGTGGGAGCGGGGGATTCATAACTATTGGGGCAGCGTGCTGGCCAACCGGTTTTTTAAAAATCCGCAAAACGTCGAGCAGCTTGTGGCCAAAGTGCGCCAACTTCGCACCATCATCAATCCGGAAAACTCGCGGCGCATGATCGAGACGTACAAACCGGTCGTGTCCGCTTTCGTCAGACGCGAACCGGACATCCGCTACCTGCCGGGGCGGGTGGAGTTGTACGAGCAGGAGCTGGAGCGGATCATCCAAATGCCCGTGAAGAATGAGCAGGCATTCATCGCCAGCTTGCAGGCACCGATGCCGTATTATCTGGCAGATGTGGAGCAGGCGAACGGAACGCTGACGTTTCGCTGGGGGATGTCGTACGACCTGCAGGGCGATGAGCTGACCTACCGCTTCCAGTTGGCGAAAGAGCCGTCGTTTGCCCGCCCGTTGGTGGATCGCGATGGTTTGAAGGGAACCTCGCTCGTGCTGAACGGCATCGGCAAGGGCCGTTACTTTTGGCGAGTCACGGTGAAGGACGCGAAGGGGCACGTGATGACGGCCTTTGACAAGTTCTTTGACGAGAACGGCAACGTCTATAACGGCGTCCGCGACTTTTACGTGAAATGACGGGAGGGGAGCCTGTGCGTGCATGGAAACGGAAACACGCTGCGTCATGAACTGAAGTACTATATTCATCCGCACGATTACGTCGGGTTGCGCAACCGGCTGCGGGCGCTCCTTCCCTTGGACCGCCATTCCGTAAACGACGAAGGCTACCACATCCGCAGCCTGTATTTTGACGACATCCGGGAGAGCGCGCTGTACGACAAGATCAGCGGTTACTTCCAGCGGAAAAAGTACCGCATCCGCATCTACAACGTCAGCGACCGGATCATCCGGCTGGAGCGAAAAAGCAAGTGGAACGAGTACGTGCTCAAGGAATCGGCCCCGTTGACCCGCAGTCAGGTGTACCGGCTGCTGGAGGGTGACATCGACTGGTTGGCGGACAAGGGGCAGCGCCTGTTGGCTGATTTTTACCAGGATCTCAAGGCAGGTGCGATGAGGCCGTCCGTCATCGTCGACTACATCCGGGAGGCGTATGTGGATGTTTCCACCAACACCCGGGTTACCTTTGACAAACAGCTGGCAGCCGGGCTTCATTCGTTTGACCTGTTTGACCCCAACCTGGCTACCTGGGAAGCGATCCAGGGGCCGCGGATGATCATGGAGATCAAATTCCGGCGCTTTTTGCCGGGGACGATTCGCTCGCTGGCGCAGGTGTCGGCTCACCAGCGTTCGGCGATCTCCAAGTACGTCCTGTGCAAGGAGAGGCAAAAAGTATACGACCGCTAACGGCGGATACGCGGTGGGATGCACTGTATGGATGGGAAAGGAAGTGCGTTATGGACGAGCTGATTACGTTTCGGGATATCATCAAAAAAAGCGTGCTCAACCTCGGGGCGTTTACCAATGTATCGTGGGTGGACATGTGTCTGAGTCTTTTGGTCGCGTTTGCGGTCGGCATGTTTATCTACTACGTGTACCGCGTCTGCTACCGGGGAGTGGTATACAGCCACAATTACAACGTCACGTTCGTGCTGATGACGATTATCACCGCGCTGATTATCATGACCATCAGCACCAACATCGTGCTCTCGCTCGGCATGGTTGGAGCACTCAGCATCGTCCGGTTTCGGACGGCGGTCAAGGATCCGATGGACATCGTCTACATGTTTTGGGCTATCTCGGCGGGCATTGCCGCGGGGGCGAAAATATACTCCGTTGCCATCGTCGGTTCGCTGGTGGTGGGTCTTACGATCTGGTGGCTGACGCGGCGCAAGGAAGCCTCCTCCCCCTATCTGTTGATCCTGCATTACGAAGCGATTGCCGAAGACGAGGTCAAGCGGCGGATTCGGAAAATGAACGCCGTGCTGAAGTCAAAGACGGTGCGCAAGGAGCTGACCGAGCTGACGGTGGAACTGCGGATTCGCGACGACAACACCGCGTTTGTCAACGATTTCTCTGCATTGGAAGGGGTCAAGGACGTGGTGCTGGTCAGCTACAACGGCGAGTACGCCCAGTGATGATGTCCCCCTTGTTTGGGAAACCGGCCTGCGGGGAGGAAGGTAGGGCGTATTGACAAACGCGGTCAACTGTTTTTATAATCTCTCATGCTTACCTCCTTCCTTGCACCAGCGAAGGAGCCGACAGATGCATAGCATACCACGGCATTGAAGAGGAAGAGTAAGAGAGGGCGCTGACGTTCAGAGAGCCTGCCTGCAAGCTGAGAGGGGGGCCGTCATCTCTCTTTGAAGCCGCCTTGGAGCTCCTGCTTTTGAAATTGCGAGTAGAAAGCAGCGGATCAGCCCCCGTTATCGGGTGAAAGTCTGTGCAGGACTTTCCGAGTCTGCTTTTCGTGAGGAGAGCAGAAAAGCTGAGTGGTACCGCGATTCCGTCGCCTCAGCAATCGAATCTTTGGGACGAATGTTCCGGGTTCGGTTGCGGGGCGATTTTTTGTTGGAGTACGCGGGTTGGCCACGCGCAATTTTACAGGAATGGAGTGGAAGTAATGGATCGTCAAAAGCAGCGTGAACTCTTGCGGCTGCTGGAACAGGACAGCCGCCTGACCCCGGAACAGATCGCCAGCTTGTTGGCCGAACCGGTGGATAGCGTAAAAGAGACAATCGCCCGGCTGGAAGCGGATAAAGTGATCGTCAAGTATCCCGCGCTGATCAACTGGGAGCTGGTGGAGGACCATCCGTACGTGACGGCCATGATCGATGTCAAGGTGACGCCGAAGCGGGAAGTGGGTTTTGACGAGGTGGCGGAGCGAATCTGCCGTTTCCCGGAAGTGAAGGCCGTCTACCTGATGTCCGGCGCCAGCTACGACCTGTCCGTCGTGCTGGAAGGAAAAACGATGCGGGAAGTGGCGTCGTTTGTGTCGCAAAAGCTGGCCACGCTGGATTCCGTCGTCTCGACCGCGACCCACTTTATCCTCAAGCGGTACAAACACGACGGCATTCAGTTTGAAGACAGAGACGAAGACCACAGGATGGTGGTAACCCCATGAGTCAGCAAATCAGTGTACGTCAGCGCTTGTCCGCCACGGTCGCCTCGCTCAAGCCGTCGGGCATCCGCCGTTTCTTTGACCTGGCCGCTTCGATGGAAGGGGTCATCTCGCTCGGGGTAGGGGAACCGGATTTCGTCACCCCGTGGCGCGTGCGGGAAGCCTGCATCGCCTCGCTGGAACGGGGCTACACGGCGTATACCTCCAATGCCGGTCTCATCGAGCTGCGCAGGGAGATTCACAAGTACCTGGAGGAGCGCTTCGCCGTCTCGTACCATCCGGAAAAAGAGATCATGATTACAGTCGGCGCCAGTGAAGCGATTGACATCGCGCTGCGGGCCATCGTCGATCCTGGCGACGAGGTATTGGTCGTCGAGCCCTGCTATGTCTCCTACGAACCGGTCATCCGTCTGGCCGGCGGGGTGCCGGTGTTTTTGCACACGCGCGCGGAGCAGTCGTTTAAATTAACGCCTGAGGAGCTGGAGGCGCACATCACGCCGCGCACCAAGGCGATCATCTTCTGCTACCCGAACAACCCGACCGGCAGCACGATGTCGGCGGAGGAGTGGAAGCGGCTGATCCCGATCCTCGTCAAGCACGATCTGCTGGTCATCTCCGACGAGATTTACGCGGAGCTGAGTTACGGTCAGCGGCATGAGAGCATCGCCGCCCTGCCCGGGATGAAGGAGAGGACGATCCTGATCTCCGGTTTTTCCAAAGCGTTCGCGATGACGGGCTGGCGCCTCGGCTACGTCTGCGCGCCGGAAGATCTGCTCGGCGGCATGCTGAAGATTCACCAGTACACCATGCTGTGCGCGCCGATCATGGCGCAGATGGCCGCTCTGGAGGCGCTGCGGCATGGTCAGGCGGACATGGAGAGGATGGTGGAAAGCTACCGGCAGCGGCGCAATTTCGTCGTGCAGGGATTCAAGGAGATCGGCCTGTCCTGCCACGAGCCGGAAGGGGCGTTTTACGCGTTTCCTTCGATCGCGTCCACCGGGCTGGATGCCGGCGAGTTTGCCGAGCGGCTGCTGATGGAGGAAAAGGTGGCCGTGGTGCCGGGTGATGTGTTTGGCGACAGCGGCAGAGGCCACATCCGCTGCTCCTACGCCACTTCCCTGGATCAGCTTGGGAAGGCGCTGGAACGGATGGGGCGGTTCGTGCAGCGACTGTCGTAAAAAGGGAAAGGCCGGGGGTTCCCCGGCCTTTGCTATACCGATTAGTTGGATATCGTTGATTCGTCCGTGGAGAGATCCACTTCCCGCAGCGGCACCACTTTCGTCTTTTTCACGGCTTTGTAGCCGAGCCAGACGATCAAAAACAGCGGCAGGCCGATGTACGAGACGAGAATGCCGTTCCAATCGATCGTCTCCCCGGTGAAGGCGGTGTAGTTTTGGCCGAGGATGACGAAACAGCAGACGACGAATGCGAAAATCGGGCCAAACGGGAACCACTTCGCCCGGTACGGCAGTTCGTTCAAATCGCGGCCTTGGGCTGCAAACGCTTTGCGGAAGCGGTAGTGGCTGATTGCGATGCCCAGCCAGGCAATAAACCCGGACATCCCCGAGGCGTTGAGCAGCCAGATGTAGACAGTCCCGTCGCCAAACAGGGAGGCGAGAAACGCAAACATCCCGATGCTGGCAGTCAGCAGCAGCGCATTAACCGGAACGCCCCGCTTGTTTACCTTGCTGAACAGCTTGGGCGCCTTTCCTTCCTTGGCCAGCGTCCACAGCATGCGGGTGGAGGCGTACATGCCGGAGTTGCCCGCCGACAGGACGGAGGTCAGGATGACGGCGTTCATGACGGATGCGGCAAAGGCGAGTCCGGCTTTTTGGAACACCAGCGTAAACGGGCTGATCGCGATGTTCTCGATGTCGCCGTTGACCAGGTTGGGGTTGTCGTACGGGATCAACAGCCCAATCACGAAGATCGCCAGGATGTAGAACAGCAGGATGCGCCAAAACACCTGCTTGATCGCTTTCGGCACGTTTTTGGCAGGGTTTTCGCTTTCACCCGCAGCGATCCCGACCAGCTCCGTCCCCTGGAAGGAGAAGCCGGCGATCATGAAGACGCCGAGCATCGCCATGAAGCCGCCGTTGAACGGTGCATCGCCGACGGTAAAGTTGCGGAAGCCGACTGCTTCACCGCCCATGATGCCCAAGATCATCAGCAGGCCGATGACGATGAAGATGATTACGGTCGCTACCTTGATGAGGGAAAACCAGTATTCCGATTCGCCGTATCCTTTTACAGACAAATAATTCAGACCAAACATAAGCGCGAGGAACAGGGCGCTCCACAAGATGGACGGCGTGTCGGGGAACCAGTATTTCATGATCAAGGCCCCGGCTGACAGCTCGACGGCGATGGTGATGGCCCAGTTGTACCAGTAGTTCCACCCCAGCGCAAAGCCGAGGGACGGATCGACGAACTTCGTCGCGTAGGTGGAAAATGAACCGGAGACGGGGAGAAACGCCGCCATCTCGCCCAAACTGGTCATCAGGAAGTAGACCATCAGGCTGATGGCCGCGTAGGCGACGAGTGCGCCGCCCGGACCGGCGGAGTGGATGGAGCCGCCGCTCGCCAAAAACAGCCCCGTGCCGATGGAGCCGCCAATGGCGATCATGGTCAGATGTCGGGCCTTGAGGCCCCGCTGCAGTTGATTGGATTCCATGAGTGCTTGCACGACCTTTCTACAAAGATAGTCAGAAGGAAGGTCGGACATAAAAAATACCGCCCCAACGAACAGGGCGGTACTGTTACATCCCCACCAAGCCTTCGTTGAAGATAGCACATCACGTTTGCCCGGCTCGCAAACGTGACAGTTCTGCCCCTTTCGAGTACAGCCCCAGCCCGTGTGCCCAGAGAATGCACAGCGGACTTCGGCGGCTTTTCCCTCCTCTGGAGTCATCGATCTTCTCTGGATCTCGTGCCAGAATCATATAAAAGCCGCGACCTCTATCCCCATCGCATGTGATGAGGATAATCTGTGAAGTTTTGTTACGGTTCAAGTATATAGAAAATCGCGGCAAAATCAAGCACTAAAAACTGTAAGAGGTCGTTTTGCATACAAAGCGATTAGCTGAAATGATTTTTTATTGAAGAACATGCACAAGACCAGCCATGAGATATTCATTTTTTACAAGCTTTCTGATGAAATAAAACGGCTGCCCCAACATCACAACAAAAGCAAGGTAAGCGGGGGAAGGACTCCTTCACTCAAAACTATTTTCCGCATACCTATTTATTTACGTTTGGGACCCAGTAATTTCCTTCATTCTAGACTGACTTGTCCGAAAAATTCGATCATTTTCGTTGACAGTTAGAAAAGAAACTGGTTATACTGGAAGAAACACTGATCGGATAGCATATTTTCCCATACGGTTAGGCGGAGAAACGGAGAAACCCTTACCCGTAAACACACTCCCAAAGGGGGATGTGTTTATCTACGTGAGGGTTTTTCTTTTTCCTCGGAAACTGTTTGACTATTCGATCAACAATCACAGAAAGAGGGGTCTGACACATGTTGAAAAAATGGTTGAACGTAGCAGCCACAGCCGTTTTGCTCTCCACTGTCGCCTTGGCAGGGTGCTCCTCCGGCCAGGAGGCTTCGTCCGGCAGCACACCGGCGGGAGACGGATCGGGAGGAACAAAAGAACTGGGCCCGATCGCGCTGTATTCCCCTGAGACGCCGGATATGACCAAAGAAATTGGTCTCAATTTTGAAAAGGCTTTCAAAGGGTCTTCCATCAACGTGCAGTACGCGGGGACCAACGTGCTGGTCAACCGCATGATTGCGGAAAAAGACAACCCGCAGGCGGACGTCTGGTACGGCGGCGGAGGATTCCTGCCGTTTGAAGCGGCCAAGGACAAGGACATCATCACATCGTACACGCCGGAAGCAATCAAGGATTGGCCGGAAGTGCGGGACGGCATCAAGCTCCGCGACAAGGACTGGAAGTGGATCGGCGCGGAAGTGTTCGTACTCGGCTTTGCCTACAACAGCGACCTGGTGAAGCCGGAAGAGGCGCCGAAAACCTGGGACGACCTGCTTGACCCCAAATGGAAGGGCAAAATCCAGATGCCCAACCCCGCCGCTTCCGGCACAGCCACCCTCACTGTGCTGAGTCAACTGATGGCCCGCGGCGAAGAGCAGGGCTGGGACTACTTCAAAAAATTGGTGGAACAGATGAGCGCCATGCCCGACTCCGGCTCCGCACCTTCCAAAGCAGTAGCCAAAGGGGAGGCGCACATTGCGATCGCCTTTGACTTCATGGTGTACGAAATGAAGGCCAAGGGGGAGAAAATCGATTTCATCGTGCCGGACAAGACGCCGGTCATCGTCAACCCGGTGTCGCTCGTAAAAGACGGCCCGAATCCTGATGGCGGCAAGGCGCTGATCGACTACCTGCTGTCCAAGGAAGGGCAGCAAACGCTGGCCAACTGGTACCATATCCCGATCTCCAAAGACGTGGAGTCGAAAACGCCGCTTACCCTGGAGAAAGTCATCCCGCACGCGCAGGAGCTGGACATCGACTGGGTCGTGAGCAACTACGACCGGGTGCGCAACGAGTGGCGGCAAAAATTCCAGTAAGGAGGCTCTTGCATGGGGTCGGTTCGAATCGAGCACTTGCACAAGCAATTCAACGGAATCACCGCTTTGGAAGACGTCAATCTGGGTATTCGCGAAGGCGAATTCTTCGCTCTGCTGGGGCCATCCGGCTGCGGCAAAACGACGACCATGCGCTGTGTGGCCGGTTTTGAAAGCCCCACCTCAGGAAAGATTTTCATCGGGGAGCGGGATGTAAGCCACGTGCCCGCCAACCAGCGGAACTGCGGCATGGTGTTTCAAAGCTACGCGCTTTTTCCCCATCTCAGCGTATTTGAAAACGTCGCCTACAGCCTGCAGGTGCGCCGCTTTTACCAGGGCGGCCTGGGCACGAAGCTGTCCGTGCTGGCCCACATGCTCAACCGCAAGCTGGGGAAAGTGGACAAGGAGATCGAACAAAAGGTGCGTGACGCCCTTGACTTCGTCGAGCTTGGCCACCTCGCCGACCGACTGCCCGGACAGCTTTCGGGCGGCCAGCAGCAGCGCGTGGCGCTGGCCCGGGCGCTGATCATGGAGCCGGCCGTCCTGCTGATGGATGAGCCGCTGTCCAACCTGGACAAAAAGCTGCGCAACAGCATGCGCGTCACGATTCGGCGCATCCAGCAGAAAGTGGGGATCACGACGATTTTCGTGACGCACGACCAGGAAGAAGCGATGAGCATGGCCGACCGCGTGGCGGTGATGCAGGGTGGCAAACTGGTGCAGGTGGACACGCCCACGTCCCTGTACAGCCAGCCAGCCTCCACGTTTGTCGCCGATTTCGTCGGCTCGTCCAACATCTTTAAAGCGACGGTGAAGGAGTCCGGCGAGGCGGGCACGGTGCTGCAGCTCGTCGGCGACGGAATCATCCGCTCCGCGTTTTCGACCAACCGCAGCGAAGTGGACGTGATTATCCGGCCGGAAAGCATCCGTCTGTTCGCGGACGGGGCGCAGGCGGATGCGGGAGACAACCTGCTGGAAGGCACGATCTTGATGTCCACCTATCTGGGAGCGACCATCCGCTACGACGTGCAGGTGGGGCAGCTGCAGATGGAAGTGGACAAAACCTTTGAAGCGGGCAGCCCGGTGCTGCCGGCGGGGACGAACGTGAAGCTGGCAATCGATCCGAATGTCGTGGTGATCTTATGAAACAGCGGTACTCTTTTGCCCTCAGCGGCTTTACCGTGCTGAAATGGTTGATGTATCTTTTTTTCCTCGTGTTTTTGCTGGTCCCGCTGTTTTCCATCCTGCTCGTCAGCCTGACCGGAGAGCCGGTCAACCTGTTTGGCAGCCTGACCAGTCAAAAAATATTGATGTCCACGCTGAAGAAGCTCTCCAACCTGTCGCTGGACGCGTACTCGTCGCTGGTGGAAGGCACCGGGTACTTTGCCGCGCTGATGAACAGCCTGAAGCTGAGCACGGGGGTGGCGCTGCTGGTGACGGTGTTGGTGCTGCCGATCGCCTACGCCTTCGCCCGCACCACCATGCCGTGGAAACCGTTCTTCGCCGCGCTCTGCACCATCCCGCTGGTGGTGCCGACGTTCATCTCCTCCTACGCGTTTACGCTGATGTTCGGCAAGACCGGGTGGGTCAACCACATCTACCGGTCGCTGGGCGGCGAAGGCGTGCTGTTTGACGTGCAGTCGATGCTGGGAATCGTGCTGGTACAGGTCTTTTTCTTCTTTCCCTACGCGCTGTGGCCGATGGTGGCGGCGTTCAAGATCAGCGACCTGACGCTGGAGGAGGCGTCGCAAAACCTGGGGGCGAAAGGCTGGTACACCTTTTTGCGGGTGACCCTGCCGCTGGCCGTGCCGGGGATCGTCTCCAGCATGCTGTTGATTTTTACCGTCAGCTTTTCCGATTTCGGGACGCCGATCATTCTGGCGCCCAAAGACCTGAACCTGATCGTGGTCGAAGCGTACCGCGAGATCGCCGGCTTCTACAACTGGGCGGGCTCGGCCGTCCTGACCGTCATCATGCTGCTGGTGGCCGCCTTCTTTTTCTGGTTGCAGCGGTTAGTGATCAAAGGGAAGGAGTACGGCACCATCTCGGGCAAGCCGACGCGGCAGAAGCTGAATGACCACAAAGGGGTCGTCTCCGTGCTCACCGTCTACACTTTCCTGGTGATGCTGGTGCCGCTTTTGGCAGTCGGTTCCGTCTTTCTCTCGTCGCTGGCGACCACCTGGGGGCATCACGCCCTGCCCGACGGCTACACGCTGAAGCATTATCTGACCATTTTCAGCACGTCGCATAAAAATATTGTGAACAGCCTGGTGCTGGCGGCTGGCGCGCTGGTGCTGAGCGTCGTGATTGCCACGTTTGTTTCCTACTTCGTGGTGCGGCGCGGCTCCGGCGGACTTGACTTCGTCTCGTCGATCCCGCTGATCGTGCCGGGTATTTCCCTGGGAATTGCGCTGATCCAGACGTTTAATACGGCGCCGCTGAAATTGACCGGCACCGCCCTCTTGCTGATCGTCGCCTACACGATCCGGCGGATGCCGTACATGATCCGCTCGACGATGAGCTCAATGATGGCGATCCGCAAAGACATCGAAGAAGCGGCCGTCAACCTGGGCGCCTCCAACCTGCTGGCAGCCGTTACGGTCATCGGCCCGCTGATGCTGCCGGGCATCGCGGCAGGTGCGATCCTGGTGTTCGTGACGGTAATCAAGGAGACCAGCATCTCGCTGCTGCTGGCGCCGACGGATTGGGCGCCGATGAGCCTGGCTGTGTTTCAAAACCTGCTGCGGGGCGAGTACTACACCGCTTCAGCCATGGCGATCCTGATCATCGCCATTGTCATCGCACTGCAGTCTCTGGCAAAAAAACTGACCAAAGACCAACTGTACTAAGGAGAACGGACAATGAGAGGGTTTATCTTTGACCTCGACGGTACGGTCTATCTGGGTGATCGGTTGATTGAGGGGGCGGCGGAGGCGATTCGGACGCTGCGAGCGCGCGGCGACAAGGTGGTGTTCCTCTCCAACAAGCCGATCGCCACCCGCCAGTCCTACGCGGAGAAGCTGACAAACATGGGCATCCCCACAACAGTGGACGACGTGCTCAACTCTTCGCTGATCACGGCCCGGTATCTGCAGCGGGTATTGCAGCCGGGCGAGCGGGTGCTGGTCATCGGGGAGCAGCCGATCCGTGACGAGCTGGCGGCCCATGGCATCGTCATGAGCGACGACCCGTACGATGTGCAGTACGTCGTCCTGTCGTGGGATCGGCGGTTCAGCTACGAGACGCTGAACACGCTGTATCAGGCGGCGGTACGGGGAGCAAAGGTGATCGCCACCAACCCGGACCGGACGTGCCCGCTGGAAGACGGACAAATCCCGGACACCGGCGCGTTTATCGGCGCATTGGAAGGGGCGACGGGCAGGCCGATCGACCTCGTGGTGGGCAAACCTTCTCCGATCGCGGCGGAAGAGGCCGTCCGCCACCTGGGGTTGGACTACGCTTCCTGCTACATGGTGGGCGACCGTTTGGAAACAGACATTAAAATGGGCAACGATACCGGGATGAATTCCGTCCTCGTGCTGACCGGAATCTCCACGAGGGAGATGGCCGAGCGGAGCGAATACCGTCCGCGCTACATTTTAAATAGCATTAAAGAAATTGTGAATATTTAGAAACTGGTGGTATAATAGGTACAACCAACCTGACCTGGAGGGTAACGGATGTATCCTATTGTCGATCTAGTCGAACACCAGACCATCGCTGCGGTTCAAGCGGAAGCCGATGTGGATGACGCGATCAACAGCGACGTGAATATCGTCTTTCTGCTGACTGGCTCGATTTTCAACGTCAAGGAGCTGGTCGACCGGATCAAGCAGGCCGGCAAATGCGTCTTTTTGCACATGGAGTTCATCGAAGGCATCGCGCCCGATAAAAGCGGCGTGGCGTACGTGGCTCAATACATCGCTCCGACCGGCATCATCTCCACCCGCAGCAACCTGATTCGGGTCGCCAAGGAGATGGGGCTGATGGCAATCCAACGCATCTTTCTGATCGACCGCAACGCCGTGATCAAAGGCATCAAGGTCGTGGAGCAGAGCATGCCGGACGCGGTCGAAGTGATGCCTGGGGTGATGCCGCGAGTGATCCGGGAGATGACTGACCTGACGCCGCTGCCCATCATTGCCGGCGGACTGGTGGGCACCAAGCAGGAAATTGACGACGCGCTTGCCGCCGGGGCGCTGGCTGTATCGGTCGGCACCAAGGAACTGTGGTACTAGCGGCGTGTTGTATCGCAAGTCTTCTTGATCATTTTTATAAATAGGATACAGGGAAGAGAACAGGAGAACCCCCTTGAAAGGACAGCTTGTCTGATGACGGCAGGCTGCACTTTTCACGGGGGTTTTTTCATGATGAACCATTGAAGCGCGTGAGAAGAACCGGCGCGGGCGAAGCAGCAGGGAGGCTTTGTTCCCGCCGGAGAGGAGGCTTTTGTGTGAACAAGACATTTTCAGCGAGCAGCCGACTGGCTGTACTTCAGGAAATGGCAGGAGAGACGCTTGACCTGCTCGTGATCGGCGGCGGGATTACCGGTGCGGGCATCGCCCTGGACGCCAGCGTCCGCGGCATGAAGGTGGGCGTGGTGGAAAAAGCGGACTTCGGTTCGGGGACGAGCAGCCGCTCCACCAAACTGATTCACGGCGGGCTCCGGTATCTGAAGCAGGGAGAAGTGAAGCTGGTGCGGGAAGTGGGGAGAGAACGAGCCATCCTGTACAAAAACGCCCCCCATCTGGTCATTCCCGCCCCGATGCTGCTGCCGATCTACCAAGGGGGAACGTACGGCTACCTGGCTACGTCGGTCGGCCTCTACCTGTACGACCTGCTGGCCGGCGTGGAGCGAGCGGAGCGGCGGAAAATGCTCAGCCGCGACGAGACGATCCGGCAGGAGCCGCTGCTCAGGCGGGACCGGCTCAAAGGAGGCGGCCTCTACGTGGAATACCGCACGGACGACGCCCGGCTGACGCTCGACATCATGAAGACGGCGGTGGCACATGGAGCGCGGGCGGTCAATTACGCGGCAGCGCGCCAGTTTCTCTACCACAACGGCCGGTTGACGGGGGTGCGCGTCGCGGATGGCGTGTCGGGCCAGACATTTGATCTGTACGCTGCCTGCATCGTCAACGCCGCCGGACCCTGGGTGGACGAACTGCGACAATTGGACGGCTCGCTCGCCGGCAAGCGCCTCTACCTGACGAAAGGCGTCCATCTGGTGGTCGCCTACGATCGGCTGCCGGTGGCGCAAGCGGCGTATTTTGACACCCCGGACGGCCGCATGGTGTTTGTCATCCCGCGCGGGGCGGTCACCTACATCGGTACGACCGACACGCCCTACCGCAACGACATCGACCAGCCCCGCACCACTGTGGAAGATCGCGACTACCTGCTGCGTGCGGTCAACGCGATGTTCCCCGATGTCAGGCTGAAGCCGCAGGACGTGCTCTCCCACTGGGCCGGACTGCGCCCGCTGATTTACGAGGAGGGCAAAGGCCCGTCGGAACTGTCGCGGAAAGACGAGGTGTTTCATTCCCCTTCCGGACTGATCACCATCGCCGGGGGCAAGCTGACCGGCTTCCGCAAGATGGCGGAGAAGGTAGTCAATCTGGTGGCGCAGCGGCTGCATGAGCAGAAAGGCCGATCCTTTCCCGGCTGCACGACCGACCGGATCGTGATTAGCGGCGGAGAGCGGCGAGGATGGGAGCGGTATGAAGACTGGAAGCAGGAGATGCTGCGGATGGGGATGGAAAAAGGCGTCGATCGCCATACGGCGCAGGAGTGGCTCGACACATACGGCACCAACACGCTGCGGATTTACGACCGGCTGCCGGAACCGCCGCTCACCCCCGAACAGCTGCTGCGGGCGCAGATTCAGTACGCCGTGGAGGAGGAGATGACAGTGCACGCCGTGGACTTCCTGCGGCTGCGCACCGGCTGGACGTATTTTCAACTGCACAAGGCGGAAGAGAAGGCGGAGCAGGTCGTCAGGCTGATGGCCGATGCACTGCAGTGGGACGACGAGGAGACCGCACGCCAGCGGGAGATGATCGCGCGCTTGATCGCGTCAATCCGCCAGCTTCCGGAAAGCGACGAGGCGTTGGAGGAAGGAGCGCGTCGTGCGTGACCGGGGGTCTCTCTCCGCTTGACTTTTTCGTGGAGATGACGGAACCTTCCCTGCACGGGGCAATCGGGCGAGCGGCATATGCGAGTTGGTTCGGGAGGAATGGGCAACAACCACAAGAAAGTCGGCCGGTTTCGCGAGCGGCAGAAAAATAAAAGGGGAAGCTGAAAGAGGCTTCCCCTTGGCTTGTTTTTATCCTTTCACAAACACCGTCTTGATCGCGGTGAAAAACTCGATGGCCGCCTGACCCTGCTCGCGGGAGTGGGAGCTGGACTGCTTCATGCCGCCAAACGGGGCCTGCAGCTCCACACCCGCGCTCTCGGCGTTGATGCGCACCAGGCCGGCGTCCATGTCGCGGATAAATTCCAGCATGTTGCCGATGTCCCGGGTGAAGATGGAGGCGCTGAGTCCAAAGCGGGAATCATTGGCCAGCTGCAGGGCTTCCTGCAGGGTGTCCACTTTCATCAGCGCCAGCACCGGGCCGAAAATCTCCTCCCGGGCGATGGTCATGTCCGGCGTTACGTTTTCAAACACAGTCGGCTCCACGTAAAATCCGTGTTCCAGGCCGGGCGCGGTCACGCGTTTTCCGCCGCACAGCAGTACGGCTCCTTCTTCGAGCCCTTTCTGGATGTAGCCGAGCACTGTCTGCATCTGCCGTTCGCTGGCGCACGGTCCCATCCAGGTGTCGGGGGCGAGGCCGTCGCCCACTTTCAGAGCGGCCACCCGTTCCAGCAGCTTTTGCTTGAACGCGTCGTAAACGGCGCTCTGGACGATGACGCGGCTGGTGGCCGTGCACTTCTGGCCGGTGGAGCGAAGACCGCCGCTTACCGTCGCCTCCACGGCCAGATCGAGGTCGGCGTCGGCCGCGACGATGACCGGATTTTTGCCGCCCATCTCCAGTTGGTACTTGGCTCCCCGGGCGAGCGCTCCCAGGCCCACCTGCCTGCCCACCTGATCGGAGCCGGTGAACGTAACGGCGGCGATGCCGGGATGATCGACGATTCCCTGGCCGATGACCGAACCCGCGCCGGTCACCATGTTGACGACCCCCGGGGGCAGCCCCGCTTCGTCCACGCATTCCATCAGCTTGGCGGCGGTGACAGCGGTCTCCTGTGCCGGCTTGAAGACGACCGTGTTGCCGTAGACGATGGCCGGGGCAATTTTCCAGATGGGGATGGCGACGGGGAAGTTCCAGGGCGTAATCACGCCCACGACGCCCAGCGGCACACGGCTGGTAAACATCAGCCCTTCGCTGTCGGTGGAGGGGATGACGTCGCCGATTTTGCGCATGCCTTCCCCCGCGTAATAGCGCAGGATGGCCACGCCGCGGGCCGTTTCACCTTTCGCTTCCGGCAGTGTTTTGCCCATCTCCCGCGTCATGGTTGCCGCGATGTCGTCGAGGTGCCGCTCCAGCACGTTGGCCAGGCGGTACAAGTATTCGCCGCGGGCGGGACCGGAGAGCTTCCGCCAGGCGATTTGTGCCGATTGGGCCGCTTTCACCGCCTGATCCAGATCCTCGGCTGTCGATTTTTGCACGTATCCGATCACCTCGTGTCGGTTGGCCGGATTGATGCTCGCCTCCACCTGGTTGGACGCGGACGGCCGCCACTCGCCGCCGATGTAGTTTTGGTAGGTTTGCGCTTGTGTATGAACGCTCACGATGATTCCTCCTCTCAACGTATGGTTTTACAGGGAAACAACTGCTAGAACGTGGGGCCGATCCGCCAGATGCCGAAGTCGTGCTGCTTCAGGATTTCCGCTTTGGTCAGCTTGCCGGAGCAGACGTGGACCAATTCGTCAAAAATCCGCTGCCCCACGGATTGAAGCGTTTCTTTTCCTTCGATGATCGTGCCTGCATTCAGGTCGATGTTGTCCCCCATTTTCTCGAAAATGGGCGTGTTGGTGGCGATTTTGATCACCGGAGCGATCGGTGAACCGGTAGGCGTGCCGCGGCCGGTCGTAAACAGCACCACCTGTGCTCCTCCAGCCACCATGCCGGTCAGCTGCTCGATGTCGTGTCCGGGGGTATCCATCCAGACCAGGCCTTTTTTGGTCGGCCGCTGGGCGTAATCAATCAGCTCCTGCAGCGGCCGGGTGCCGGCCTTGTTGGCCGCGCCCAGGGACTTTTCCTCCAGAGAACTGAGGCCGCCCTTGATATTGCCGGGACTGGGGTTGCCGGTGCGGATGTCCACGCCCATCTGGATGGAGCGCTGTTCCATGGCGTGGATGACTTCGTAGACGCGCTTGGCCACCTTGTCGTCCACGGCGCGGTTGGCCAGCAGATGTTCCGCGCCGATCAGCTCCGTCGTCTCCGCCAGGATGGAGGTGCCGCCAAGGTCGACAATCATGTCGCTGACCACGCCGACGGCCGGGTTGGCGGACAGACCGGAGCAGGCGTCCGAACCGCCGCATTCCGTTCCGACGATCAGTTCGCTGAAATCGCACGGCTCCCGCCGCAAGACGGATGCGTCCTGCACCATCTTGGCAGCTATTTTTGCGCCCTGTGCGATCGCCGTCAGCGTGCCGCCGTGATCCTGGATGGAGACCAGTTCCACCGGCTTGCCCGTCTTGGCGATTTCCTCGGCTACGCTCCGCGCCTGATGCGTTTCACAGCCGAGTCCGAGGACGACGACGCCGTAGACATTAGGGTTGGCGCCCATTCCGACGTACGTGCGAAACGTCTGCTCGTAGTCGCTGCCCACCTGGGCACAGCCGTGCTGGTGGATAAACGAGACGGTCCCCTGCACCAGTTCGGTAATCTGCCTGGCCGCCTGTGTGGCACATGTAATCGTGGGCAGAATCAGGACGTGGTTGCGCACGCCGACGCGGCCATCCGGACGGCGGTATCCCCAAAACGTTGTGTCATGCTTCATGAGCGATTTTGTCTCCTCTCCCGCGTTTTCCTTCCAAATTGTGCACATGGACGTGTTCGCCGGGGGCGATGTCACGGGTCGCGACTCCGATGACCTCCCCGTATTTCACGATGTCCTCTCCCTTTCCGATCGGGCGGACGGCAAACTTGTGCCCGAATTCAATCGCCTGGCGGAGCGTCACCGTATGCTGCACGTCCAGACAGGAAACGGTGACGCGGCTGTCTGCCGGTATGGGTTCGAGGGCCGTGGCCACGTTGTCATGCGGCTGCATCATGATGGCGCGATAGGCGGACATGGACAAGCCTCCTTTCCGTATGTAACACGGGGGATGGAAATACCGGGATGTCGGGTGCAAGAAAGGGACGTGTAGGCATGTTCGGCAGAACGTCTGAGTAGTTTTATAATATAAAACGACATACGACAATATCGTATAATGGTTGGCAATTTTTATGATAGAGCAAATGGAAGCGCAATTGCAACTGTTTTCTGAATAAAAAATATTTTCAAATTTGGTGATTGTTTGGTGCGAAAATCGTTGCTATGATGAGAGTAATCATGATATAAAACCTGGTTTTACATACAAGAACCAAAGGAGGAAGGCTGCTCTGTGATTGGAGCAGATGAGTCCCGCCTGATGATGGAATCACCCTTGTACATCGACAGCGGGTTCGTGTTTGCATACATGCCAGAAGACAGACGGGGGGAGTAAGATGAAGCTGTTGACCTTTTATGCGGAGCGCGGCCTGACGCTTGGCGTCAAGACGGACCGCGGTGTGCTGGACGTAGCGGCATCGGTGGAGCGGCACGGCGGAACGGCTGCTGTTCCGCAGACCATCCGTCAGTTTCTCGAGGGAGGGGAGGAGGCGTTTCAGGCGCTTGCGGCCCACGTCCGCCGCATGGAGTCAGCGGGGGAGGCGCAGCTGTTCCTGGACGAAGAGTCGCTGCGCTTCGGGCCGTGCGTGCCGGAGCCGGGCAAGATCATCTGTGTGGGACTGAACTACCGGAAGCACGCGGAAGAGTCCAACATGGCCGTGCCCGAATATCCGGTGCTGTTCAACAAGTACAGCAACGCGCTGGCCGCGCACAACGACGAGATCACGCTGCCCGCGGAAGCGCAGCAGGTGGATTACGAGGCGGAGCTGGCCATCGTGATCGGCAGGCGGGCCAAGCGGGTAAAGCGAGAGGAGGCCCTCTCGTACGTGGCCGGGTACTGCAACGCAAACGACCTGTCCGCCCGCGACCTGCAGATGCGCACCAGCCAGTGGCTGCTGGGCAAAAGCTGTGACGGCTTCAGTCCGCTAGGTCCCTACCTGGTCACCTCCGATGAAGTGGGCAATCCCAACAATCTGGAGATCACCTCCTTTGTCAACGGGGACGTGCGGCAGCACTCCAATACTTCGGACATGATTTTTGCCTGCGACGAAATCGTTCACTACATCTCCCGGTACATGACCCTGGAGCCGGGGGATGTCATCCTGACCGGTACGCCGGAGGGCGTGATCCTCGGCTATCCCAAGGAGCGGCAGGTGTGGCTGAAGGACGGGGACGTGGTGACGATCGAGATCGAAAAGCTGGGCCGTCTCACCAACCGGATGAGGCGGGAGGCGTAATCCGGAGGGAAATCTGTGCAGCCGCGACAGAAAAACCGGACCAGTCAATGGTCCGGGTTCCGTTTGTAGACAAAGTCCGTGGCGCATGGGTGATTGGGCCCGCTCGCTCTCTTGACGACCAGTAAAGAAGTGGATAGCGCCCGCTCCCAAACGCGACGCGGGCAGGGGGCAAACCGAGCCTCTGGACTGGATTTTATGGGAAGATCGGTTTCTAGCGAGACCTTACTAAAAAATGAGCAGTTGTCATCAGTCTATTCTAGCTATTTTATCACGACAAACTTCATGCGACTATTTTGACCATTTCTTTCAATTATTCCATAAGACAGATACTCTCCAGACCTAAATAGTTTCGTCGTGATTATTTTTTCTTCCAATAAACCTTGGTGCTTGCCTGTTTTCAGATTGGCAATAAAAACTCGGTTCATTCCATAGCGATAAATCAGAAAATCGTTCTTAATAAAGGGGGTATCGTTCGTCAAGGTTTTTGATTTTCCAGAAAATCTGTATTTTACTTTTCCGTCCTGCAATGAAGCTACGGATACTTTTCCCTCTTCAGTCCATACAAACCAGTTCCCATGAACGTTGAAATCAATGATGCGTTCACCAATTAACAAATCAACAGCTTTGGAACGATCATAAGGAAACAAAGTGATGACATAACTCTTTTGTGACTTTCCGTCCTTATTTTGGTACTTGGACTGTTGGATGACTAGTCCTCGATCAGTGGGGGTTTGTACTGCAAAATAATATCCGTCCCGACCATCTTTTTCGCTTAGTTTTGTTTCTGCAATAACCTCTATAGCTTTCTGGCGATCTTGATGCAGGATCATCGCCTTACTTGTTACGATTTGGTTCTCTACCTCATACTCGATCCAAGTAACTTTTTTTCCGTAAACCCGCAGGATAGGAGGATCTGTACCGTCCTGACTTATGCCCTGCTTGATCATTTCAATTTTTTTATTTCCTAAGTCCATGGACATGATCCTCCACTTTAGTTCTAGGGAGGGATTTCTGTCATATTCTACCCAATATAAAACGTTATCAATTCCCACTAAAGAATTAATGATAAAAAATGGAGGGGCACTATATATTTTTTCATATTTCTTACTACTCCGGTCAAACAGTCCGACAAACGACTGTTGGAGCTTACTGTCGTCCATATCGAAAGCAATCACTCGATCGTTTACAAACTGTGGTGCGGTTGGAGCCCAGCGAAAATCAGGACTTTCTACTACATACTCCTCAATCTGGAACGGATACGAAAATTCCTCAACGGAGTTAATTTCTACATCGGGGGTCTCTTCAATATTGATTAATGTTCGACCATCCTCAACTGTTTTCATTTCTTTGTTCTCAATTATCTCATCATCAGTTTCATTCGAAGTTGTCATTTGATGGTTATCATACTGGGTATACCAAATTCCAAAGGCTGCTAATACCATTACTCCAGCAATTGCAACAATTGTAATCGTCCGTCTCCCCATTTGATTTCCTCCATTCGCAAAGATAGGAGTCCTAGGAGGAATATTTTTCCCCCTAGGACTCTAACTACTCACCAAATCATAGCTTGTCTGAAGTGTGCTTGGTTGGCTTCCCAAATACCGTCTGCAGGATGCCATACATTACCAAGGGTTACACCGCGATTACCTTGGTCAAAAGGATCTGTGATACGAATTTCCCAATCATCCCAGTCATACCCTGAGGTGTTTACGATGTGTCCTGCAACGGACCTGGTATATTTGGGCATATAATCCGGGTCATTCTTCAAATCGAGTATGCTAGGATATCCGTTGTCGATTCCCCATTCAATTTTATCATTAAATTTACTTTGTTCATCGGAATCATGAGTTGTGTAAACATAATAATTTTCATCCTGATGATCATTTAATACGTCATCCACAACAGAGAAGACTGTACCGTCTTTAGTTGTACCAAGTTCGTCGGCATAGTAACGTTGACTTTTCGATGTGCCATTGATGTAATCCAGTACCTGTTTAACGGTGGCAGGACCACACCAATAACTTGTCTCCTGTTCGAAACTTGGGACCGAGATGACTCGAAAAAGACCTAAAGCAGATACTTTCCCTTCCGATTCCGCTGCTTCTCTCTTGTTAGTAATGTGTTCTCTTACCTTCCTCAATTTTTCATTTTCAGCTTTTACCTGTTTTTCAGTCTTAACATCTTCGATCATTCTAGGATCATCACCAGTTCCTTCTCCCATTACAGTTTGTGGGAGCAAAAGCGCTGTGAATATAGTAGATGCTAGAGCAACTCGAGGAATCAGTTTACGTTTTTTCATTAATTCCACCTCCATCTATTAATCAAATAATACATAAGAAAATTATGAAAATTCTTTATTTGTTGATATATTCACCTCCATTAATACTCAATTAATAGGAATAAGGACTGGTAACAGCAAGTAATATGTTAGTTCGAAAGAATGAGATTGTCAACCAAAACATGGAAATTTATAAATCATCATCCATTTTTGGATACAGACTCTTGATCCCCGCCGTAGTAGATCAATACATCCAGCAGTATTGCCTCCGTCACCGAAGGTCCTGGATCTGCCTATGGATGCAATGGATAAGTGTTTGTATGCGTTACCGCATGCTTCGTTCGCATAGTCTTTCTCACAGCATAACACTGGAAATTGCAAACACCTAAAAGGAGGCATGGTGGACAACAAAAACACTACACATGAACAAAGCCCTTGGCATTGCCTACTGGCAACAACAAGGGCTGATGAGTTTGATATAGCGATATTTCACACTTCACCAAGTTTTGTCTGCGCTATTGGGTATTGGCAGCATCGTCCGTGCTGGAGGAGTCGCCATCCGCGGAATCATCGGAATCAGACGAGTCTTGATCCGCCGACTGGTCCGAATCAGAGCCGTCAGTGGAGTTGTCCGGGGCCGTAGTGTCTTTGCCCGAGGCATTGTCCGCACCCGACGTTCCTTCGCCCGTCCGGTCTGTTGCGTCCGGTGCAGTGGAGTCTGCCGGCTGCGCCTGGTCTGCATTGTCGTCGATGATGATGATCTGTCCGTCTTTTTGCCAGTCGACCTTGGCCTCCAACTGTTCGCTGATCAAGCGAATCGGCAGGTAGAGGCTGCCGTTTTTCACAACGGGCGCGGCGTCGGTCGTGAGCCTGTTGTTGTTCGTTACCGCCACGTTTTTGTTCACCGTAAGCGAGATTGTGCGGTCTCCGCGGGTTACGGTGACGATCCCTGTAGTCTCATCCCAGCGCACATCCGCGTTCAACGCCTCGCGGATGACCCGCTCCGTCACCAGCGCACGTCCGCCTACGATAAAAGGCGCCTGATCCAGCGTGAGTTCCACGCCGTTGACGAACGCTTTGATACCCGTCACGTTCGCCTTGATGTACAGCTGGCCCAACGTTTGAAACGGCTCGGTATTTCCGGCCTGATAGGTTCGCTTCAGCAGTTCCTTTTGCACCTCGATGGCCTGCGGCAGATCGGAGATGTCGACGAGTGCGTTGACCAGCTCCTTGTACGTGGCTGCCACCTGCTCTGTCACCTCAGGTGCGTCTTTCAACTGCTGGCGGAGTTTGCTCAGTTTTTCCGCATCCTGCACTGCTTCCTGGACAGTCAGAGTGATGTTTGACTGATCGGGTGCAGTTGCGGAGGGAGTTGTTGTATCGTCTTCGGTCTGTGAGGGCTTGTCCGCCGACGATTGCTCATCTGTGTTTGCCGATGTGTCAGTGCCGGTTTCATCCGTCGTCGCGGCAGCATCTTCGCTCTGCACTTCGGCATAGACCGCTGGATTTTGGTTCGCCAGCTCTTCCGCTTGTGCCAGTGCTGCAGGTACGGCGCCCATCATCAAGGCAGCCGTGAGAGAGGTCGTTACGATCTTTTTCATCTGTAATCCTCCTCCTTCTCGCAAATGATGTCGTTGTTTCGTGACAGTGCCATTCTACCAAATACTGCTAGTGGGAAAATGATCGAATAGACCAAAAAATTTATACAGCCTTGGTCCTTCGCATGCTGGCTCCAACCGGGGCAGGAACAGGCACATCTTCACCCGAATCATGTCCGCTCAGTCCCTTGTTCATGATCGGTTGGTACGAGAAAACGTTGTGCGGAAGCCTCCTAAAACTGGAAGGACAGTGCAGTTCGTCGGGAGGGAGAGACGGCGAAGGGAGAGGAGAAAAAAAGGAGCAGCCGCTTGTCCATATTCTGGCAAATCTAGGACAAATCTCGTGCAGATGCCGATGATATTGAGGAAAAGGAACGCATTTGTTCCAAAAGCAGCCTTTTTTCAGGACAAAAGCAACCGCACCGATGTCGGCAACCGATGCGGTTTTACGCATGGATGAGATAACGGATTTGGCGGTAGCCACCCTGATCAAAACAGCGTATCTCCCGCATTCCCAATCCGTCCGGTCTCGTACGGCGGAGAGATGATGCCGGAGACGACACCGATGATGCGGATGTTTTCCGACGGCAAGACGAGCGGTGCGACGCCCTTTTTGGCGGCGGTAAACACGCACTCCACCGGATTGACGTCTTCGGCGATGCGGACGATGTACTCCCCCTCCTGCCTCACCAGCACAGGTCTGCCCCGCACCGGCTCCAGTGAATAGTCGGCAATCAGCAGGGCGTTCCCCTCCCGAATCCCGATGTTTGCAAGCCCGTCGTCCCGCATGATCAAGGCGAAACGGGCCACGTGATAGCTGGCCGCAAGCAAATACGGCATCAAATATAGCTCCTCATCCTCCAACGGCAGCTCAAAGAAACGGGTGCTGTAAGCATCACCGGCAATAAACACGCGCTTCATTCCACAACCTCCTCTCATCACCACGCAACAGGATAGCCTTTGGTGTACAGTCTGTTGAGAAAACGCTCAAACCGCTTGCGGGCAAAGTCGAGCGGCACACGAAACGTCCTGGCCAGGTAGCTGGGTGCTTCATAGCGACTGCAATGCCCAATCAACGAGTCAAACATGTAATACGGCATCAGCAGGTGTTCGGCGAAGTGATTGGCCTGGGCCTCCTGCCAGTCAATCATCAGGTCGCTGCCCAGCGGCTGAACCCCTTCATGCAGCAGCAGATGCCCCAGCTCGTGAGCGATTTTGACCCGCCGTGTGGGCTCGTCCAGCCGTTCGTCGACAGCGATCACGAAGCGGCCGGCTTCCTGTGGATGACGGTGCGTGCGGCTCCGCCCGCGGATGCTGCGCAGCTCGATGCCGTAACTGGCGCACAGTTCGGGAAGGTCGATCTGCTCGGGACGCTGGATCCCGTGATGCCGCAGCAGCAGGTATACACGTGATTCCAGCCACGTCTGCGGCTGGCAGATATCAGCTACGAGGAAGTGCATGGAAACCTCCTTTATACGGAACATATGTTCGGTTTATGGTTGGAAAGAATGCCCCGTCGCGGGGCTACTTTATCTTTTTGATCTCCTCCGTGATGGCATACAGGGAAGGAGAATGGCTTTCTTTTACATGGTGGGGCTTCATTTGCTTTTTCAAATCGTACCAGTATCGGCGAATCTCTTTTTTCTCTTCTTCGGATGCTTCCAAATACCCGTCGAGAAAATAGTAGTCGTCCGGATCGTCGATTTTTTCCTGGAGCAGCTCGTCCAGTGTCCGTTCGCGCTTATGGTCGTTCGCGGCGGATGGAGGAAGCGGCTCGTCCACTCGCCCGAGCAGCCAGTCGGTCGAGACGTTCAGCACGTCGGCCAACATGGTCAGCATGTCGTTGGGGGGCGAGCTGTGATTGTTTTCGTAGTTGCTGATCGTTCCCTTGGTCGTCCGGACCATTTCCGCCAGACCTTCCTGCGTCAGTCCTTTCGCCCTGCGGGCCATTCGCAAGCGCTGGGACAGCATGGACCATCCATTCCTTCCTGTGAGATGGGTACAAATATATTGTACACAATTGGAGGTTATTAGGAAATACGGTACAAAAAACTTGTATTTCCCCGTTGACATACAAGACTCTTGTACTATATGATGTGAATATCTTCCAATACGGAACACGTGTTCTTGTGTGGTTGTTATGGTAATCCATATTTTCCCTACATGTATGAGAGGAATGTTGGAAAGGGGGAGGGTACATTGAATCAGCAAACATTGACAGAGGAAGAATGCCGCACGGTACTGCGCCGGCTTGCTTGGCGCATCCAATACCAAGCCAGGAAGTACAGACAGCGGGAATGTCTGGGGGCCGAACGGGTTGTGGCCCTGGTATCAACGGACCAGGACATGTCTGCGCTGTACGTCCGGGAAATGTTGGCCGCGATCTCGTCGGACAAGGGCAGGTGGATCGTTCAACGCGTGATCCTGCACGGGTATCCCGAACGGGAAGTGGCTCGCGAACTGGCCATGTCACAGCAGGGGGTGAACAAATGCAAAACGAAAGCGCTGCAACAGCTGCGCACGCGTCTGCAGCATTTGAACGGCTGATGGACGAAGCCCGGAAAGGGGACAATGAAGCGCTGCTCCAGCTGTTGGAATGGTTTGAACCGGAGATTCACGCGCTCGCCCGGTTTATCAAAATGCCGAGAGAAGACAGCATCCAGGAGATCAAGGCGCAGTTTATCGCGTTTATCCGCGAGGGTGAATGACCGTGCGGATGCTCAGACAGCTTGGTTTTGATCGGATGGCATCGCTCATCTGTCTGATTGATGCAAGGTTGGACGGCGGACAAGCCTGTAGAAAAAAGGCTGCACGACGGTTTGTTTTGGGCCGTAAGGAATATACAAGGCCGGGAACTGATGCTTCTCGGCCTTTCTCTATACGAAATGGAGTGAGCAGCTAATCGAAGGCTGTTTGTTTTTGGATGACAACAGTCACCGTTTTCGTTGGCGCATGCGGATATGTCAATTCCAGTGTATAGTGATCCGGTTTGGCGTTCGGAAAGGGAACCAACCTTCCCACGGGGAAATGGACGGTAAAGGTACCGTCAGGATTAACAGGATAGTCAAACGCGTACATCATATGCTGCTTGTAATTCTCCTGACCGCCATACAATCCGATTTGAAGCGTTTTGCCCGGTTGCACGTAACCGTCGATTTTACCCGCAACAGTGATTTGGTTTTCGGGAAGCGGCAGTGTGAATACGCTCCGTTCTTGAGGTGACAGAATGACGATTTCGGACACTGCTTTTTCTTGGGAGGCAGCCGGTTCGTCCGCGCCTGTTTCCGGAGACGCGGGGGAATAGAGACCACTTACCGCTGCACACAGCACAGCGACGATCTGTATAAGCATCGTTGGTTTTCGCACCTCGATCCATATATGGTTGACATTTATTTAAATTATTTCTAAATGTAAGACGCTTCTGCACCCGGTCATGTTTCTGCGTCGCACAAAAAACATGCGTCGAATGAGCCTTCGCAAGGCTCTTTTCTGTTTGGAAGAAAAAGAGATGACCCGGTTGTTACGCGACCGTGATGTTTTCCTTATATAAGTGAAGCGAGAACGTGGAGTTGCAACCAGTTAAGGAAGGAGGAAGGCGCCATGGAACATACGCTCTTGGACGCGCTGATTCAGCAGGGGCCATTTGCAGCGCTGTTTGTTTGGCTGTTGTTTTACGTGATGAAAACCAACCGCGAGCGGGAAACCCGGCTGCAGGACCTGCTGGACAAGTTCAGCGACAAGTACGATCTGATCATCTGCGAACTGCGGGAAATCAAAGACAAGGTAGGGGAGTGAGATACAGATACGCACGTAAACAGGCCCATCCCCCAGGCCAGCGCAGCAGTTGGCATCCATCCTCGATTTGGATAGCGAGCGGCGCGGGAAACCAGCGGAAATCTCCAATTTCCAATCCGTCAAATTTCTATTATGATAATGAATAAAGAAATTAATGTGAAAAAAGGGGGCAGGGGATGGCGTCGTTTTTTGATGAACGCAAGGCTTTGCACATGACGCTGCAGGGGCTGCTGGAACAGCGTGCCGCACTGCGGCGACAGTATGTGGATCAGGACAAACAATTGGGATTGGACATCAAGGAATTGTTGGCCCGGATCAGGGAGTTAGATGAACGTGAAAACGCTTACCAAACGAACGTGGAGGCGCCCGCGGCCGAGGAAGTTCCGACGGAAGTGCTGGAGCATTTGCGGAAAAGAAAGACGCCTATCCGTCATGATTACGCGGCCGTGGCCGAACAGGTAGAAGCCATCTTGCGGGAGGCGTCGGCGCCGCTGACGCTGATGGAATTATGCAGCGAACTGAAACAGCGGCACGGCGTGGAGTTTGCCAGTCCGTATATCGGCATCCAAAAAGCGTTGAAGCACCTGCCGCAGGTGAAAGTAGACAAGGACGGCCGCAAGCTGATCTTTTCCCTGAAACGGTGACAACAGCCGCAAAAAGGGCGTTGTGTTTCAAGCACGAACGCCCTTTTTGTGCATGGGTGGTGTCGGGGGAACAGCGAATTGGGGAAGCAGCTGAGGCCTGGAGATTAGCTCAGAAAGGCTTTCAGCATCCAGAGGTGTTTTTCCAGACTGCGCTGGATGGAGAGCAGCATGTCGGCGGTCGCTTCATCGTCTGCTTGTTCGGCCGTTTTGATGCCCTCCCGCAGTTCGTCCACCAGCGTCTGGAAATCGTCGATCAGGGTCTCGACCATCTGTTCGGTTGTTTCGATGCCGGATGCCTCTTCGACGCTGGCGTCCCGCAGACATTCGCCGAGAGTGGCGATCGGTTGGCCGTTCAGCATCAGGACGCGTTCAGCCAGTTCGTCGATGTGGGCGGCTGCTTCGTTGTAGAGCTCCTCAAATTTGGCGTGCAGCGTGAAAAAATGAGGGCCTTTCACGTTCCAGTGATAGTTGTGCAGTTTCATGTGCAGGACGGTCCAGTTGGCGATTTGTTTGTTCAATACACTGTGTACCTGATGTTTCATGGTTTATCCGCTCCTTAATTAAAATTATTATTATTTAATACTTATTATAAACTAATACCCCCTTTTGTCAATGGCTTCATTACAGCCAATATTTTGCTCGGTTTATCATGGAAAATAACCGGTAAGGTGAGGGGAGTGGTGAATCTGGATGTGCTGACAATCGGCGGAGTGGTGCTGGCGGGAGGCCGCAGCAGCCGGATGGGACGGCCCAAGGAACTGCTGAGCTGGAAAGGGGGCACATTGATCGGACACGTGGTCAGCGAAGTGACTGCGCTGAACCTGCCCTGTCTGATCGTCTCCAACGCCCCTGAACGGCTGCCGGAGGAAGTGACCAGGCTGGCGAAAGTGAGCATCACCGGTGACCTGGTGCCCTCCGCCGGTCCGATCAGTGGAATCGTGACGGCGTTTCGCGTGCGGCGGGAAGAAGCGCTGCTCATCCTCTCCTGCGACCTGCCGTTTGCTGACCGGGAGCAGATCGGCCGCCTGCTCGCCCATGAGCAGCAAGCGAAGGAGTGGGATGTCGTGGCAGCGCACACGGCCGGCCGGCTTCATCCGTTGTTTGCCCTGTATCACAGAAGGACGCAGCCGTTGTGGGAAGAAGCACTGCGATCAGGCCGTTATCGACTGATGGATGTGCTGGAGCGGCTGCGGATTGCCGAGACGCCGCCCGGTCTTTTGGATGACTGGGCTGCCTACAACGCCAACACGCCGGAAGAATACCGGATGGCCCTCGCGGAACAGCACGCGCGGGACATGGAGCGGAGGTAGGTTTGTTGTGAATCGCGGCTTTATCAAGCAATAGGAAAAACCCCGGCAAAACCGGGGGTTTCCTTTACGTATCGAGAGCTACAATCCGCTCCGCATGCGTATACACGTTCATCTTGTCGGGGCGGACAAATCCGACGGCGGTGATGTTCAGCTCCTCCGCCAACTGCAGCGCCAAGTCGGTGGGAGCTGACTTGGAGAGAATGATGCCGGCACCAATCTTGGCTGCTTTGAGCAGCACCTCGGAGGAGATGCGGCCGCTGAACACGAGAATTTTGTCCTCCGTCGGCAGGTTTTCCCGCAGGCAGTATCCGTAAATCTTGTCCAGCGCGTTGTGCCGGCCGATGTCGGAGTACCTTAGCAGCGTCTGCTCCGGCGTGCACAGCGCGGCATTGTGCACGCCGCCTGTGCTGCGGTGGATGTGGGACGACGCCTGCAACTCGTCCATCAGGCGGAACACCTGCGCCGGCGTAAGCGTGACTGTGCCCGCCACCGGTTTTGCCGTTCGCGCATCGCTGAAAAAGTAAAACGACTGCCGGCTTTTCCCGCAGCAGGACGTGATTCGCCGCTTCGTGTAAAAACTGTGTGACAGTCCGGTTTGCTGATGCAGATCCACGTAGGCAAATCCGCGGCTTTCGTCGATGGACATCTGCTTGATGTCCGTGTATTGCCGGATTGCTCCCTCTGCGGCGAGAAAGCCGATCACCATTTCCTCCAGGTCGGCGGGCGTGCAGACAATCGTCGCAAACTCTTCGTCATTGAGAAATATCGTCAGCGGGTATTCCGTAACAATCTCGTCGTCTTCCCAGGCGAACCGGTCCTGCCCGATCTTCAGCACCGGCCGTCTAATCGTACTCATCAGGTTTGACATAGCAGCCTCCTTGCCGTTTCACGCAGGATGTAGCAAAATTTTGAAAGTAATGTATTGTCGAGAAAGCGCTCACATGATAGTATACTATGTGAGGTTTTACTTGTCACAAAACATTCAACTTTTCTTGCAACAGTTCACATATAGACACGGGATAGCGCACCTGTCGCCGGTTTATTTGTGAACTGCCGAAAGTGAATAGCAAACACTTGCTGTTGATGCTGAAGTAGCGACCCTGCTGATGATTAACTGCCGTGTTTCATCTGTTCCCTCCTCGGGGCCAACGCGCGGACGATGAGGAGAACTGATGGATGCGGCAGTTTTTCTTTCTGCGAGAGCCTGTTCGCGAAAGTGGACGCTCTTTACCCCGCTTAAAAGGAGATGAATCACATGCAGGAAAAATTGAAGAACCGCTGGCTGATTGCTGCGGCTGCGGTGGGAATCCACCTGTCCATCGGTTCGGTGTACGCCTGGAGCGTCTTCACCAAGCCGATCATCAACCAATTTGGCTGGGAGCTGTCGAAGGTGCAGTTCACGTTCAGCATCGCGATCCTGTTCCTGGGTCTGTCGGCTGCGTTTCTCGGCCACTACGTGGAAAAACACGGTCCCCGCAAATCAGGCACTCTTTCGTCTATCTTTTTCGGTTTGGGGATCGCCGGGTCCGGTCTGGCCATTCAATTGGAAAGCCTCCCGCTGCTGTACCTCTGCTACGGCGTGTTCGGCGGCATCGGTCTCGGGGTCGGCTACATAACGCCCGTTTCCACGCTGGTGAAATGGTTCCCGGACCGCCGCGGGCTGGCCACCGGGTTGGCCATCATGGGCTTCGGCTTCGCTTCGCTGGTGGCAAGCCAGATCATGCAGGCGCTGATCGAAAGCGTAGGGATCGCCAATACCTTCTTCATTCTGGGAGCCGTCTATTTTGTCGTCATGTTTGCTTCCGCTCAATACCTCTCCCCGCCGCCTCAGGGATGGGTGCCGGAGGGCTATTCGGCTGAAGAAGGAAGCGGCAAGCAAATCAAGAAGGACCTGTGTCAGCTGACGGCCAACGAAGCGGTAAAAACCCGCCGATTCTACCTGCTGTGGCTGATGCTGTTCATCAACGTGACCTGCGGCATCGCGGTCATTTCCGTCGCCTCGCCGATGGCACAGGAGATCGTGGGCATGTCTGCGGCAATGGCATCGACGATGGTTGGCCTGAACGGCCTGTTCAACGGGGGCGGCCGGATTGGCTGGGCGACGCTGTCCGACTACATCGGTCGGCCCAACACCTACACGGCGTTTTTCCTGATCCAGCTCGTCCTGTTCTTCCTGCTGCCCAACCTGACTATGCCGGCACTGTTTATGGCGGCCATGTTTATCATCATGACCTGTTACGGCGGCGGTTTTGCCTCCATTCCGGCCTATATTGCCGACCTGTTCGGCACCAGGCAGATGGGCGCGATTCACGGTTACATCCTGACGGCATGGGCAGCGGCAGGGCTGGCCGGGCCGATTTTCGCCGCCTGGGTGCGCGAGAGCACCGGCAGCTACATCGGTACGATGACCGTCTTTGCTGCCATGTTCGCCGTCGCCTTGGTCATCTCGCTGATCATCCGACTGGACATCAAGAAATTGCGGGAGCAGGCGAAACAGAATGAAAACTCTGTTGAATTGGCTTGCTGATAGATGGTAAATTTTTAGGTAAGAGAATTTTGTAAAGGTGACATTTCGATGAATAAATACGAAGCTGAGTTCAGCAATTTAGTCAGAGCTTTCCGCAAGCGTCACATGGGCAAAGGCCCCAGCAAGATTGTGACCACGTTTTGCAAGAACTGGGCAATTTGCGAAATGGAGGGGAATCTTTCCCCGGTGGAAAAGTTCATTGCGACGGCTGATGAAGGCAAACAGATGCTTCGCGCGGCCCGCACGGAAATGGTAAAAGAAATGTACCGCAAAAACCGGCCGGTCGAAATGGAGGCATTTCTGGGCGCAAACTTCGTCGATTTATTCGTCGATATTGACATTGAACGCGATTTTGGCATGTCCATTTTCGTCTTTGATCAAGATATCGAGAAGAAGTTTAAAAACGAGTCGTGAGTCTGCGCCGAAGCAGCGACCCTGTTTGTCGGGCAGACAAGAGAGCATGGGAAACGCGCGCGTAGTTGGGACTTGGCAGCGCCCCTGCCTGAGACAACCACCGTGGACATTCTCTGTCCGATGAGAAGGGACTGGTTCATGGGTGGTTGTCTTTTTGTCGTCCTGCGCGTTACGCAGGTTCACCGGCCGACTTCAGGGGACGGGTCTTGCAGCAAAAGGAGGAACAGACGATGCACGTTCAGCGACAAACCATCAGCGTGGAGGAAGCGCTGCGCAGGCTGTTGGCGGACCTGACGCCGCTGCCGGAAGAACAGGTAGGCATTGGAGAAGCGTATGGGCGGACGTTGGCCCAGAACCTTGCCGCCACATGTGACATGCCGCCGTTTGACCGCTCGCCGCTGGATGGGTTTGCCGTGCGAGCAGCGGATACGGCCGGAGCCACACCGGATCAGCCGGTTCGCTTGCGGGTGCTGGAAACGGTCGGGGCCGGACAAGTCCCCCGGCAGACGGTAACCGCCGGAACAGCCGTCCGGATCATGACTGGCGCGATGATCCCGCCGGGAGCTGATGCCGTGATCATGTTCGAACAGACGGAGCAGCCCGGCCGGCAGCTGGAGTGGGTCGGGGTAAAACGGGCGCTTCGCCCTGGAGAAAACATCTCCCGCAGGGGTGAAGAAATCGCTGCCGGCGCGTGCGTGGCCCGGGCGGGAACGCGGATCAACGCGGGGATCTTGGCCGTGTTGGCGGCGTTTGGCTACGCGCAGGTTCCGGTCGTCCGCAGACCGCGCGTCGGATTGATTTCCACCGGCACGGAACTGCTGGATGTGGACCAGCCGCTTGAGCCGGGCAAAATTCGCAACAGCAACGCGGTAATGCTGTCCGCCTTGATCGCCGAGGCGGGCGGCATCCCGGTGTGGTTCGGACGATTGCCGGACGATCTGGCTCTGGCCAAGCGGCAGCTGGCCAACTGTCTGGAGGAGGTCGACCTGCTGGTGACGAGCGGCGGTGTGTCAGTCGGCGACTTCGACGTTATGGCCGCGTTGGCCAACGATCCGGAGGTCACCCTGCTGTTCAACCGTGTCGCGATGCGGCCGGGCGGACCGACAACCGGCCTTTTGTTTCGAGACAAACTGGTCTGTGCGCTGTCGGGCAATCCGGGGGCTTGTTTTCTCGGCGCCCAGCTGTTCGTCCGTCCCGTGCTGCGCCGGCTGCAGGGCGACAGAGAGACTGGCCTGCGACGCATCCGGGCCACGCTGGCGGAGTCCTACACGAAACCGTGTCCCTTCCCGCGCTATTTGCGCGGCCGGCTGACGGAGCGGGAGGGAAAACTGTACGTCGTTCCCGACCACAACGACAAGGCGGGCAACCTGTCCACGCTGGGCAAAAGCGAATGCTTCCTGATCATCCCGGCAGGTGGCCGGGGCAAACAGGCGGGGGAGACCGTCGACGTGATTCCCCACGCCGCGCCGGAGTGGAGAGAGGAGGCGTAGTGCATGGCAAACAAGCCGAGCGTGCTGCAGGTGGTGGGCTATTCCAATTCGGGCAAGACAACGCTGTTGACCAAACTGATTACGCTGCTGGAGCAGGAGGGGCTGCGCGTCGGCGTGATCAAACACGACGGCGGTCACGATTTTGAGTGGGACCGGCCGGGCAAGGACACATGGCGATACCGCGATGCGGGAGCGTCACTGGTGGCAATCGTCTCGCGGAGCAAGACGGCGATGCTGGAGCTGAAGCCCGTCCCGCTGTCTGTTTTGGTGGAACGAATGGCGGAAGCCGGTGCCGATCTTGTTCTGGTCGAGGGATTCAAGCAAGAGGACTACGAGAAACTGGTCGTGCTCCGCGACCCGGCGCACCGTGAATTGGTGGAGGCAGTCACCCGGCCTGTGGCTGTGGCTAGCTGGGAGCCGTTTGCGCACCCGACACTGCCGGTGTACGCCATTGACGACGCAGCGGGTGTGGCCAGGTTTATCCTGAACAGATATATAATGAAAGAACAGTAGTGGGAGCGGGCAATATGTGGCGGGTGAGATTTGTGCCCCCTGTATTACCCGCATCGTTTTTTTTTTTTTTTTCGCTGAGCAGGCCGTCAGAGGAATTCGTTTGGCCATCCCTTCATGCCACGCAGGATCTCCAACTTCGGTCGATTAATGTGCAGGCATCCCGCCCGGAAACGATGGGAAGGTCGGTTCCTATGTGAAACTTCATGATGTATCTCACCCCGTATGCTTATACAAGCATACGGGGGAGGTTTCAAGCATGGAATCAAAAAATTGTATGCCTACCAAACAAGAAGTTGAATTTTTGAAGAAGCATTTTCATTCCCTCGACGTTCTTGATTTATATCCGCAAGGGGAATACATATCGCTGATTGACAGATATCCGCGCAGTTTAACGGAAGATGAGATAGAACATGAACCTTTATCCTATCCACGTGAATGGAAACCTGCCTCTAAAGAAAAACAGAAGTACCTGTCATACGAAAAGAGATTTTTACGATTTTTCTCATCCGTTTACCATTATCACAATAAACAGCAGGTGTTTGTTTATTGCTGGGATTTTGCTGACATTACGAATATTTATTTGGAGCATGTAGAGGATACACATGCTCGAAACATCGCTGCTAAGGTAATGTCTGATCTCATTCCTCCCCCAGTGTACAGAGAGCCGGGAGGCTATGAAGCCAGCTAGTCGTCATATTTAGGCGGATTACCTAGACGAAGTGGAGCATCTGCGACATACCGAAGTGAATAAACGCCTGTACACACGCCGAAAAGAAACCATTGAGCGCGTATTTGCGGACTTAAAGGAAAAGCATGGTTTGCGTTGGACCACTTTACGAGGACTGAACAAAGTGACAATGCAGGCGATGCTTGTCTTTGCTTGTATGAATTTAAAAAAACTGGCCAATTCGCTATGGAAGTTAGGCAAAGGAAGGCACAATGCCTTTCATTTTCGCTTCATTTTTTGAAAACATACAGGACAAAAACTCCCTCGACTGTACTGACAACGAGGGAGTTTGTCTGCAATCTGAGTAGCTGCCTTTTACGGCAACTACTTACCTTTATATTGCCTCACCTCATCAAATTACCTATATTTACAAAATAACCAAATTATGCTAACATGAACGTGTGTTTCTTTCAAAATAAAAGAAAGGGAGGATTTTTATGAGAAAAGCATTACCAGTTATTGCAGCATTGACCTTAGCAATAAGTGCTCTCTATTCACCTGTTCATCCAGTAAAAGCGAAAGAAAATTCTGGAGTATTCACCATTAAATCGAAAGGCCATTCAAGAACAATTCTCATAGAAACTACTGACTATGACAGGGATACTAATGAAGAAAGTATTACAGAAACACTTGGTGAAGAATTGATTGGAAAATTTAAAGTTGACAGCGAGTATTTTCAAGCAAGCATTAAAAATATGGAAACAAAAGAATCCTATGATCTTGTGGGAACAATAGAGCAAGTTCTTGCGGAGGATAAAGCCTATTATTATAAGGGAGTTGACGACGATAGCGACTTAATTAAGTTTGAAGCGATAGTTGAGAAAACCTCACCAAAAGACTACGAAGCAACAATAAACATTTACGAATATGAAAATAAAAAATCTGAAAAACCTATTTCCATCAAAACATATATCTTTGATGGTAAGGGATCTACGACAAAAAAATACAAACAAAAATCTGATAGAAAAACCATCAAAATGAGAAAGTCTAGTGTAGATAATAAAAATATTACGACTTATGATAAAAGAGAATATTATCGAACGATTCTAGCTACTTGGGGAAAAGGTTACCGATACGAGATTCAAGGCCCAGAAACAACTAGAATTGATGGAGGAAACAATTACAGTTTTCGTTGGGGTACGGATAAAGAGTATATTGAGTCAGTGTTGGAGGCAGAGGGTTTAAATTATACTGGCCAACACGATATAGTAAACTTTAGACTAAGACTTTATACAAGTGAACCTATTGTGTTTAATACTGTTGTTCCGTGTTGTGAATCGGAAAAGAAGTTTTCTGTGCCTATGTGGTTTGGTAATCAAATTGGAGTTGTAAATCTTCCAGTAACTGCAAGTAAATTAGACATAACTGGCGACGGTACAGACGACATTTTGTATGATTTTAAATGGAACGAAAACTACTTTCCGTCGGGTTATTTAGATGAGCGAGATTTTGACGATTACCCTTACAATACCCCTGGATTTGCCGTAAGATATTTCATGGATACCGCCCCCTCAATCGATACTGGGGTAGCAAAAATCAATTTTAATGGGTACTTTAAGTACAGATCGTTAGTAAATAAGTATTCCTTATTGCTCCATGAATATACTGAAATAACACATAAGAATTATTATTTTATTGATATAGTCGAGTAACAAAATGATTTTTGGCGGTTGGGCAAAGTTTTTGTCTAACCGCTAATTTTCGGCATAAGTATAATCAAAGTAAAGTGTTTTATCGTTTATTAGTTTTTTATTAAATGAGCAGTAAAGAAAGTGAAAAAAATAGGGGTAACATTCATGGTAATTTTACTATCAATCGGAAGTTTAGTTATTTTTAGATGTTCACATTATTGGGGAAATACCCAAGGGTTCCACAAGACTAACGATATGTTGGCGCGTCCGACCATTTTTGAACAGAAATGACTACTGCTCCCTTACAGTTTTCCAAATATCTTTTTGACCGCATTTTGCAATCCTGCAATTCTATGGATCTCTTTAATGCAAACCTCTCCTTTTCTGTTTTATTGAATAATGGCCATTTATTGTCCATTACCGAGTTTCGACGGCCTGCCGTGCATTCGGATTTCGCCATTCGTTACATTTCATTTTTGATAGCCTGTATGAACGTCTCATGCTCTCTAAAACTGCTTTTGCTTTATCATATGTTGGAAAGCATCCAGTTATTTTCCGTGAAAGCTGACCAAAGCTATCCTGCATTCCAATAAAAAAATTTTGCAGATCGGGAAACTATCCTTTTATCCATTGAAAAACTTCCCTGGAATCGACTCTCCACAAGGCTACACATTCTGGATGTACCTCTTGCCCAAAGCCGATTCTCGACTGCAGTAATGCGACTCAGCATCCCCAAGGTTCTGAGAACCCGAGACAAGTATAGTAGTTCCCTACGCATGCTTACTACGGTACGGGGTGACCGGAGGTCGTCGCATGCCCATCAAGTGGTCACTGTCTCTTCATACAGATCGTGGTGCACACTCCACGATCATTCGCCTATGAAGTTGTCAAGGATCAAGGGTGGGAACTGTCCACCCGTGCGACTCACATCTCTGGATGCAAACCCCACGCGGGGACAATATCCGCATTGTTATGCGTTTTCTTCCAAGCTGTAACCTCAAATTGATCTCTTATCGTGTAAAATGGATTAGGTCTTGTACTACTCAGCTTTACAGTATTGCAGGAAGTAGCACTGGCAGTCGCTTTCCACGGACTGTCCTCTGTGAAGATCAACGTTAAAATCCCCAATATAATCGGTTGAAAATTCCCCACTTTCATCGCAAACTCTCTCCTTGGAGGAGAGAGGAATCATGATAAAGAATGGGGAGTTTTACATGATTCACGAAAT